>JAZUAS010000051.1:0-22138 GCA_045638125.1 Eubacteriales bacterium
AATCCCATTACTCACCCCATAAAAAAACCGAGGTGCTTTCCTCGGTTTTTTTATGGGGTGAGTAATGGGATTAACGTTTCACACGGTCGCGCGCTTGCGCGCCAGCCGGCGACGTTTTCGCCTTGGCGAAAACTCGACAAGCAAGCCAGAGGCTTGCGTGAGGGTTCAGAATCCCATATAAGAGTCACGATCCGAGGTAACACCTCGGATTTTTTTATGGGTCGAGCAACGGGATATTCTCACCCACGGCGCGAGCAAAGCGAGCAGCCGTCGACGTTTTCGCCTTGGCGAAAACTCGACAAGCAAGCCGTAGGCTTGCGTGAGGGTTCAGAATCCCATATAAGAGTTACGATCCGAGGTAAACACCTCGGTTTTTTTCATGGGTCGAGAAACGGGATATTCTCACCCACGGCGCGAGCGAAGCGAGGGGTCAGAATTCAACTCCTAAATTTTGGGGTTGAATTTATGTCGAGTATATGGTATAATCTATTTAGCAACTACCAATTTTGTGAAAGAAGGACTACTGTTATGAAATCTGCAAAACGTTTTCTTGCTATCCCTCTTATACTTTTGATGCTTTTGTCGCTATGCATCTTGCCGAGCGCGGAAAATGTATCCTCGGAGGACGAGATCACCATTCTCTTTACTCACGACCTTCACTCTCATCTGCTCCCATCTGCGAATGAGAACGGAGAAGGAGAGTACGGCGGGTATGCCCGTCTTATGACGCTGATCCGTCAGCAGAAGGAGCTTGATCCCGATGCCATTCTTGTTGACGGTGGCGACTTTTCCATGGGTTCCTTGTTCCAGACCGCATTTGCCACCTCGGCAATTGAGCTGCGAATGATGGGTGCTATGGGATATGATGCCACCACGTTTGGCAATCATGAGTACGATTATCTGCAATCGGGTCTCAAATCTATGTTGAACGTTGCCGCAAATTGCGGAGATACTGTTCCGTCACTTCTGTGCGCCAACTATTGGCCGCCCGTTGAAGGTCAGGAAGGTTACGACCCTGCTATGTGGAACGCGTTGACAAACTATGGCGTAAAGGATTATAAAATATTTGAGCGCGGCGGAGTTTATTACGTCGTCTTTGGAATTTTTGGCATCGATGCGGACGCTTGCGCGCCTAATTCGGGTATGATATTGGAGGATCCCATAGCCGTAGCCCAGAAAACGGTAGATATCGCTGTTAAGGATTGTAAGGACAACTACGGCGTAGATCCCATAGTTATCTGTCTCTCGCATAGCGGTACAGAGGACGGCGAGCCTGCGGGAGAGGACTATGAGCTTGCCAAGGAAGTAGACGGCATTGACGTTATCATATCGGGACACACCCATACGACCCTCAATGAGCCTCATGTGGTCAATGATACTGTAATCGCATCGGCAGGGGAGTACGGTCGTTATCTCGGTGTGATCAAGCTGAACCGCGACGGAACGTTGAAAAGCTATGAGCTTATTCCTGTTGACGAGAACGTTGCCGAGGATCCTGCTATTGCGGCATTGGTTGAAGGCTACAAGACGTCCGTGGAGGCTGACTATCTGTCAAAATACGGTTTCGAATTTGATCAAGTGCTGGTGAAGAATACTTATGATTTTGATACCGTTAACGAGGTCTACGACACACAGCACGAGTCCACACTTGGAAATCTGTTTGCGGATGCCTATAAGTCTGCCGTCGAGAAGGCTACCGGCAAGAAGGTAGACGTGGCTTTGACTGCATCGGGAGTTATCCGCGCATCCATGCCTATAGGAAATATTACGGTTTCGGATGTATTTAACGCCGCATCCCTTGGCGTAGGTACCGAGGGCGAGCTTATCGCCATCTATATTACGGGTAAGGATCTGAAAAATGCCATCGAGCTTGACGCGTCGGTCCAGCCTCTCATGAATTCTGCCCAGCTTTTCATGTCGGGCGTAGAATATTCATTTAACCAAAACCGTATGATATTTAATAAGGTGGATTACGCCATGCTCCGAGATGGGGATGGAACTCTCACCGAGATAGAGGACGATAAGCTCTACCACGTTGTGGCGGGAATGTATATGGGACAGATGCTCGGCTCTGCCGAGGAGACCTCCATGGGGATCCTGACCATCACTCCACGTGATGCTGATGGCAACCCCATTGAAGTCAGCGATCTCGTTAATTACGTGGTCAAGGACGAGAACGGCAATCCTATCAAAGAGTGGTACGCTATCGCGGATTATCTGAACGGTATGGGAGGCGAGATGGATGCTCGTTACGCCAAGCCCGACGGCCGTAAGGTGGTTTACTCCAGTTTGAACCCCGTCGACCTTCTTCGCAACGCCAACATCTTCACCTATATAGTTCTTGCGGTTATTCTGCTTGTAATTGCAGTGATCGTGTTGGGAGCTTGGGGTATAGCAAAGCTGGTTGTAAGAAAAAAACGGACGCGCACCGCTTGATTAACGATAGAATAATTTTAAAAGCTGCTATATTACATAAAAAACCGTTATGCCAAAGCATAACGGTTTTTTAGTGTAAATTTTAAATTTCATCAAGCTTGCTCATTTCATCGGCGAAACGGATATCAACGAACTTGCAATATCCCTCTGCCTCAAGCTTTTGCTTCTGGAAGCCGACGTTTTTGTTCATCTTTTGAACGAGGACTACCTTTCCGCTCTTGCGGATCTCCATAGCCTTCTTCTGCATAGTCGCAACGTCACTGATAGCGATTCTCTTATCGTAGAGAATTGCTATTTTTTCGGCAGAGCCCTCGGGGCGGAAGTTCTTTTCCATGAGCGCGCCAACCATTCTCTCAAATCCGATAGAGAAGCCGCAAGCAGGGGTCTTCTGACCTGTGAAGTTACCGATCATGTTATCGTAACGTCCGCCACCTGCGATGCTGGAGCCCTTGAAATCGGTGCTCTTGATCTCAAAGATAGTGCCGGTGTAGTAACCCATTCCGCGGACGAGGGTTACGTCGAAATCAAGGTCGAAGCGACCGTCGGAAATGAGAGCCACGCTGTCAACGATCTCCTTGAGGTTTTTAAGAACGCCTTCCTCAATAGCGTCACCGAGCACGCCCTCAAGGTAAGTAAAGCGATCCTCAGCAGCCATAGCGCCGTGGAAGATCTCCATGTATTTAGCAACCGCCTCGGGAGCATAGCCCTCTGCAAGAAGCTCTTTTTCGATTCCTGCTTCACCAATCTTGTCGTACTTATCGAGAATGATAAATACGGTAGAGAACTGATCCTCGGCAAAGCCGCTTGCTCTTGCCATAGCGGAGAGAATACGGCGGTCGTTGATCATAACTGTGCAGCCCTTAACGCCTGCCTCCTCAAGGAATGTGGAGGTTGCGGTGATAAGCTCGATTTCTGCGGAATTGGTGGGGTCACCGAAAATGTCTATATCACACTGGTGGAACTGGCGGAAACGACCCTTTTGAGGTCTGTCAGCGCGCCAAACGGGGCCTATCTGCATCGCCTTGAAGGGGAGAGGCAGAGTTGCCGCGTTGTTGGAATAATAACGGGAGAGCGGAACCGTCAGGTCGTAGCGAAGACCGGAATCGGCAAGGGAATCAATGTCAAAGCCCTCAGCCGCATCAGTAAGCTTTTCGCCTCTCTTCATGATCTTGAAGATAAGCTTTTCATTCTCGCCGCCCTGCTTGCCCGTGAGGTTTTCAATATGCTCAACGGCGGGGGTTTCTATCTGTGTGAAGCCGAAGGACGCGTAGGTCTTTTTCAGCTTGGTGAGTAAATACTCTCTTACTTCCATTTCCGAGGGAAGTATATCCCTCATTCCTTTTGTTGGTTCTTTTACAAACATATAGGTGTCCTTTCTGTCTCCGACGGAGTCAAAACCTTTTTGGAAAAAAGGTTTTAAGAATTCCAAAAACTTTCAAGAAGGCAAGTTTGATTACGTAGCCGTTTTTAGTTTGGAGATGATATTGTTTAAAAATTATTATCTGTAATATACGTAATGCACGATAACGGTCCTTTCCTTACCGCCGTGTTCAAGGTCGGGAGCGGTGATGACCACGCCGTCTTTAGAGAGAAGCTCCCATGCCTGCATATCCTCGATCTTACAGCGCATAAGCACGTCGGCAGACGCGAAGACCAGTAGCTCGTCGCCCTTGATGTTAAGCGCGCCCGAGCGCCCGATGACCTCGTGAGTACCGTTTATCTCCTCGGTCACGTATTTGACGTGATGACCGCTTATCTGCTTTGCCATATCCCACTTAAAGCGCTTACTTTCGGGATTTTTGCTTTTCGTAGCCTTTTCAAATATCTTTTTTATAAGTCCCATAGCTACCTCAACCAAGCTTTACGGTCTCGCCCGATCCGACAGAATACATTCTGTTGTCCATCCAGAACCATACCTTAGTCAGCGTAGGATTGTAAACGATACGCTCGTCGGCGCTGAATATAAGCGACTTGTACGCCTCGATATAATCGTGGATCTCGATATTGGTAGCGTACCACGTGTCGCTTCTGCCGCCCAAAGCCTCGGCGATCTTCTCGATGCGGTCCCAGTTGTCATTTCTGTCAAACTCGTAGCTGTGACCCCAGATATAGAAAAGCTTTGCGGTCTTGCGAGAGATATAAAGACTGTCCTCGTTTATAGCGTTGAACTTTTCAATGTATTCAAAAATCTTGGGGTTGTTGTGATGGGCGGTGGGCATCCACGCGTAAGGATCGTAGGGAAGCTCAAACGCGTCGTTGTCGCCGCCGAGAGTTCTCGAATAAGCCACGCCAAGGTCGGAAAGATAGGAACGTATCTTATCGTAGCTTGCCGCGCCGTGAGTGGACATTTTTATGCCCGAATCGGGATAAGCCATGCCGCGAATGACGGTTCCCATTTCATTTTCAAGCTTGATACGGCAGTTCAGCACGTCGCGTATACCGTCAAGCGTCCTTTGCATACCGGGCGCGCGGTGACGCTCGCCGTGGATTGCTATTTCGTGACCCTTGTCGCGAAGATGCTCTCTGACCTCTCCGTAGCTCAGATAATGAGTGCTTCCGTCGGTAATAAATGCGCTATTGAGGTTAAAGGTGCATTTCAAGCCGTGCGCGTTCAGTATTTTGGAAAATCTGATGTCCTGACGAACTCCGTCGTCGTAGCTGAGAGTAACCGCCTTGACTTTTCCCTCGGGAAATCTTAAAAATCTGTACTGTGCCATATCAAACCTCTTTTCCTACAAGAAAAGCGTACGCTTTCTCGTATTCTTTATAAAGCATTTTGGCTTTTTCGGAGTTTTTGTCAAAATTATGCTTGCGAATACCGCGAAGCATGATATTCTTGGGGGTCTCCTCGGGATCGATCAGCTCAAGAGCGGCGGTGTCGTAGCCGTTTGCCTCCATGAGCTTAAGTCGCAGAGCGTCGGTCGCCGCGTCGCAAAGCTTCTGACGAAGCATCGAATAGTCGGAGATAAAGGATAGGGTATCGCAATTCAGTCTGCGATTGAGATCGTGATGGCAGCAAGGCGTTGACAGTATCACGTCTGCCTGCCATTCTATCGCCTTTCCGATAACAATATCAGTGGCGGTGTCGCAAGCGTGGAGAGAGATGACCATGTTCACTCTGTCCTCGGTGTTGTAAAGGTTTACGTCGCCGCAGATAAATTCAAGACCGTCAAAGCCAAGCTTTTGTGCTACGCCCGAGCAGTATTCGATAACGTCGCTTTTGAGATCTACGCCTGTCATTTTGACCTGTCTGCCCTTTATAACGGCAAAATAGTGATAGACCGCAAAGGAAAGATAGCTCTTGCCGCAGCAGAGATCGCAGATGCGAAGTGTGCCGTCTTGGGGAAGAGCGCTCTCAACGTCGCGTATCAGCTCTAAAAACCTATTTATCTGACGGAATTTCGCCTGCTTTTTATCGTAAACGCGACCATTTTGGTCGCTGACCTCAAGCAGCTTGAGAAAAGGCTCGTCGCCTTTAAGGATGTAATTCTTGTTTTTGTTATTTGAGGCGGGAGTTATACGGGCAAATACCTTGGGTACTCCGTTTCCGTCACCGAAAAGGGCTTTTTCAAGCTTTTCTCCGCGAAGCAGAACGGTATTTCCGGATTTCGATCTTTTGAACTCACAATCACCCGCGGTAGTAAGCAGATTGATCTGTGAGAACTGCTCGATAAGAGCGGCAATCGACTCGCCGTCTCCGATTTTTATGTTTTTATGCTTCGCCTTGTTGTCGGAGTGAAAACTCTCGATCTGCAAGACCGTCTCGCCGGCGATAGACTTTAATAGAACCGTCGCTTTTAGTGTCTCTCCGCCTGAGGGCTTTGAAAATACGGCTTTTTTTAAGGTTTCTGTCTGCGCGCTTTTTTCGATAAGTCGCAGAAGCAGGGAAGCGTTGTTGTCAGTCAATTCAATCATTTTTCTTTCCGTTTTTACTTTCTTTGGGTCTGTAAGAGGGGTTTTTCTCGCCACAGTAAACACATTTTTCACGGGTGATTGGAATAGTTCTGCCGCAAGAGCATTTTACAAAATCGTCCTCTGTATATTCCTTTTCGGGCTTAATTTCGGACTTTTTAGTGTTAGTGTCCGCGCCGTTATGCTCGTCAGCCGAGTGCTTGTCCTTTTTTTTGAAAGACACCTTGGATTCTTTACCCTCAAGCAGTCTTTTTATGTTTTCGCGGTGCATAAACACTACGAAAGCGCCGATCATTACAGCACAGAGCGGTATGAATCCACCGTCAGTTCCCCAAAAACCGCGGAAAGCGTATGCGATAAGGGGGAAAAGCATGGCGCTTATTATCGAACCCAGCGAAATGAATTTTGTAGCAAGAACGATGATGATAAATACGGGTAAAAGAATTGCGAAGGATATGGGGGAGAGGAGGAGTATGCAAGCGGCGGTGCAGGCAACGCCCTTGCCTCCCTTAAATCTGTAATAAATAGGGAACATATGACCAAGCACCGCAAAAAGCGCCGAGATCGCGCCGCCTACGTTTATAGACAGTAAAAGCGAGCCGATACCGATGGCAAGAGCCGCCTTGAAAAAGTCCAGAGCGAAGATAAGAACAGCCATCTTCTTACCGTAGGTGCGGAGCATATTCGTAGTTCCCGCGTTGCCGCTTCCAAAGGAGCGGATGTCCTCGTGGTATACCCTTTTTGAGAAGATTATCGCGGGATTGATGCTTCCTATGAAATACGCCGAGGCAATACAGAGCAGTACGGCGACAAACATAAGTATGCCTTGCGCCGTCTCGTTGCCTATGCCGGAGCAGACGAAGGAATAAAGGTTCCAAATGATTTTTGCGCCTTCGTCGGGAGCTGTCTCACTTAAGGCTATGGGCGTAAAATTAATTAAGTTCAAAAGCATAATTATCTCCATTCCGCCGAAATACGGCGGCACAAATACGATCTATCAATTATTCTTTCTGTTGATAAGTCTTTGAAGTCTTTCTTTATTGGCTTTAAGTCTGCGGTCGCGCTCCTCGGGGAGCGGAGTTATCTCCTCGAGCGTCTCTCCGTCGGTTTCTGCGGAAAAGACGTCGCGAGCCTTCATTCCGCCGAGATCGGACAACGGGCAGATAAGCTGTTCTCCGTCGTCGGAGATGCAGACGGCAAGATTGCCCTCAAGCCTGTCCACTGAAAATATCTTTTTCATATCAGAACAGCTCGATAAGCTCTTTGGGACTCTTGGTAAAATCGTAGGTAGAGCCGTCGTCGGGCATAATAGCGATCATATCCTCGATTCGGCAGCCGTAAAGTCCCTCAATGTATATTCCGGGTTCATCGGTGACAACGTGACCTTTCGCCAAGCGAAGGTCTTCGGCAGCTCTTCCCGAAAGAGAGGGTGACTCGTGAATATACATGCCGACTCCGTGACCGAGGGAGTGACCGAATCTGCCCTTGTATCCCGCGTTATCGATTATGTCGCGAGCGATCTTGTCGCAGTCACGGCAGAGATTGCGCTCCTTGATATGCTCAAGAGCGGTCTTTTGAGCGGTCAGAACGGTGTTGTAAAGCTTTTTCATTTCAGCGTCAGCCTTGCCAAGCACTACGGTTCGGGTCATGTCCGAGCAGTAGCCGTCAAATTTTGCGCCGTAGTCCATAGTGAAGAATCCCTTTTCAAGCTTGACGTTGCGGGGAACGCCGTGGGGCAGAGAGGATGCCGAACCCGAAACCGCGATAGTATCAAAGGCAACGCCCTCGGATCCCTGACGTCTCATAAAGAATTCAAGCTCCAAAGCGACCTCGATCTCGGTCATATTGGGGGTGATCACGTTAAGAATATGAGTGAAAGCCGCGTCGGTGATAGCCTGAGCCTTCTTCATCTTCTCGATCTCATCGAGATCCTTGTAAAGACGGAGACCGTCCGCAATAGCAGATGCACCGGGGACAAGCTCCATATTAACGAGCGCCTTCTTGAATCTCTCCATTGTAGCAAAGGAGAGGGTAGCGTCCTCAAATGCTACGGTTTTGCAGCCGTTTTCTTCGAGAAGACCGCACATAGCGATTCCCATGCTTGTGTCGGGGGTAACTATCTCAAACTCGGTCTGGTCTACTTCTGCCTTTGCCGCCTCGATGTAGCGGAAGTCGGTGAGAACGTAGGATTTGCCCTTTGTTACGAGAACAAAGCCGTCCTGATAGTCGAAATTAGTAATGTATCTAATGTTAACGTAGGAGGAGATGATAGCGGCATCAAAGCCCTGCCCCGCCATTTTTGCCTTGAATTTTTGAAGCTTGCTCATAGTTTTATATCCTTTCTTTCCGTCCTTTTCAAGCGAGGAGGGATTCGTAGTATTTTTTCATGCTGAGCGCATCCTCGGGCTGAGTGCCGTCGGATTCGCAAATAATTCTGGGTGCCCAACCGTCCTTGGCGAGCGCCTCCATGAGGGGCTCAAAGTCGGGACCGAAGACACCGTCTGCAAAGGTTAAATGCTTTTTCTCTCCTGCCGCGGTGTATTCTATCTTTGAAAAATGACAGTGGAGATCCATAGCGTAGCTCTCGCCAAGACCCTCTGCGATTTTGTCAAATACTCGTCTGTAATCGTCTGAGGTGACGAAATAACCCTGCTCACGGGCGTTCATGTGACCAAAGTCAACTACGGGAGCATAGCGCTTGTCCACTCGGCATTGCTCGATTACCTCGTCGAGAGTTCCAAGCTGATTGACCTTGCCCATAGTCTCGATGCCCAGCTTTATCTCGGTATCACCGATAGCCTCGATCACCTTTTCAAGAGTGTCACAAGAAAGCTTCATAGCTTCCTCACGGCTTATCTTCGCCGCGCTTCCGCTGTGAATAACTATGGTGTCTGCGTGAAGCAACTCTGCCGCCCAAAGCGACTTTTGAATGTAATTGATGCTATTAAGTCGCTTCTCGGGGTCAACACCCGAGAGGGAAATGAAGTAAGGTGTGTGAAGCGACATCAAAATTCCGTGTTTCCGGGCTTCCTCGCCTATTTTGCGGAGAGTTGCCTCGCCTGCGGTAAGACCGTTTCCTGCCTCAAATTCGTATGCGTCGAGACCATATTCCTTTACCCATTTGGGTGCTTGAACCGTCCCCTTGCCGCCCTGGGCGTAAAAGAGATCGCCGTTGCCACCTGGGCCAAACGTTGCTTTTTTCATTTATTTTCCTCTTGTTTGTGTTTTTTAAAATTTTGATTTATAGGGATGTTGCAAATTTGAATGGTGCATCCTCATCCGTCACTTCGTGACACCTTCCCCTGCCTTGGGGAAGGCTTTGGTCCAACCGCGGCGCACCTTTAACTGAAGCCGTAAAACCCTTTTCACGGCTATAAATTTGCAACAAATTACGCTTTGCGTTAGCCCTCCCCAAGGCAGGGGAGGGGGGACCGCTCCGCGGTGGGTGAGGATGCCCCTTTTCAAACAACTACATCCCGATAAATTGCAATTTATCTCTTATTTTTATACTTTTTCTCAAGCCAGAAGGAGCAAACGCAAGACGCATCTCCTCCGTGTAGCTTGACGTATTTTTTTATGTGACGCACCTCCATAGCCCTCTTGCTGCGGAAGAATGCGTTATTTTTGTCCTTTATTGGGGGTACGATGATAGTGCGCAGCCCTATGTGCTTGCCTGCCGCCGCGTCCGTGAGGAGCTGGTCGCCGAGCATTGCGGTGTTGGAGCGGTCAGTGCCCATCGCCGCCATAGCCTTTTTTAGATTTTTAGCGAATGGTTTGCCGCTCTTGTAATATGCTGGCAGACCGAGTGTGGCGTTAAAAAGCTCTACGCGTTCACGGTCGTTGTTCGACACCAAGGTCGCCTTGATGCCGTTTGCCTCCAATGACTTAAACCACTCTCTGATATTGTCGTCAGGCTCGGGCATTTCGTAGGGGGCGAGTGTATTGTCTATGTCAATAAGCAGAGCCTTGACACCTATTTCGCGCAAAAATTCGGGAGTGACCTCTCGGTATGATGCAAAAATGTAGTCGGGCAGAAGCCAGCTTGCCATAAACACTCCTTTCTGTCATTTTGTGATGACACAATACTCCATTATAATTATATTCAACAATATATTATACTATAAATTTACATAACTATCAAGAGCTTTTTGAATATTTTTTGCCTTTTTATTTTAAAATTCTACCGAAAAAGTGTTTGCGACGTGATAAAATTGATTCAACACAAAAGCGCATAGGCAAACAAGTATAATCTTGACAAAATTTATGCTTTGTGATATAATCACGTTGTTTAAAACGAAAGGAGAGAGAGCGTGGGCGATTTCTTTGTCAGGCTTTGGAAAAAGCACAAGGTAGAAATATTCATAATATCCGGAATCATAGCCGTATACGCAGTTTTATCTGTGCTTGGCGTTGCCACCTGTCCATCCAAGGTATTTTTTGGAATTCCTTGTCCGGGGTGCGGAATAAGCAGAGCATTTATGAGTGCGCTTCAGCTTGATTTCGCGGCGGCATTTGAGTATAACCCGTTGTGGATATTAGTCCCCGTAGTTTTGATTATAGTCACAGCGCTTTCGGCGTATGATAAAAACAGAGCGGTGGAAATTATAGTTATAGCATTTATCGTTTTGGCATTTTTGGTCTACATTTACCGAATAGTGCATACGAACAGCGCAGTTGTTGAATGGGATCTTGAAAGCGGACTGTTTTACTCCAAAATAGTACAAATTATTGATTTTTTAAAAAACTATTTTCAATAAAAATGCGCACCGCAAGGCGGTGGCAAACACAAAAAAAGGTTCATTGGAAAAACCCAATGAACCTTTTTTGGAGCTGGTGACGAGACTCGAACTTGCGACCTGCTGATTACGAATCAGCTGCACTACCGACTGTGCTACACCAGCGACTCAAACATTATATCATATTATTTGTTTTTTTGCAATAGATTTTGTTAAAAATTTAAAATTATTTTTTCTTGTTTTTATTGTCCAATGCTTGTAAATTATAATTTAACGTAAAAGTTCAGTAACAAATTTAGGGCGGATAATTCATCCGCCCTGCAAATTATTCATCCTTACCCGTAAGATATTTTTTGTTAAGTCCGCAGGGATTGAACTCGGTGCATCGACCTCCGCGGTAGGAGCACATAGGCTCAAGCGTGCCGACGAATTCGGGGCACTGTGCTTCAACGAGACGAACTATCTCCTGCATTACCGCGCGAGTCTCCGCAGACGCCTGCATGCAAAGACGGCGGCGCGACATGAACATAAGCTCCTGCGCGTTTATGTGCATCATGTGGGATACGGGAGCATCCTGGGGAGCTTTCGTTCTGTCGTAGTTAGTCTGGCGATCGTTTCTCTGGCTCTGCACGAAGTGCGTAACACCGATGAAGTGGCGGCAGAAATGAACCGAAACGTAATAGGGAATAGTCATTTTAATGCAGAAGTTGAGGGTTCTGATGGGGCTATGCTCGCTCATGAGAAGCTTGTGTCTCCACTCTGCGGTGGGGAGCTGGGTACTGGTCTTACCAACCGTGTTGAGGGTGCAGAGCTTGCAAAGCATCCAATCCTCCTCGGTGGGATATTTCAAAAGTTCAACGTTGAAATCCATGATCACATCTCCTTATAACTCGTTTAATTTATCAATCAATGGGGTTTTGCTCGAAGTATTCTTTTACCTGCTTGAGAAGCTCACGGATGGGAAGCTTCTGGGGGCAGATGTCCTCACACCGTCCGCAACCGATGCAATCGCTCGCCTTACCGCGGTCTTTTGTGAAGATGCTGTAGTAATAGCCCGAATTCCAGTTTTTCCACTTGTTGCTTTCATTCATGCAAGCGAAAAGCTTGGGAATAGCAATATTTGCAGGGCAACCGTCGGTACAATAGCTGCATCCGGTGCAGGAGATGAGATTTTTGCTCTTAATGACCTCTGCGACCTTGAAAACTGCGGCAAGCTCTTTTTCGTTGAGAGGCTTAAAGTCGGTCATGTAGGAAAGATTGTCTCGCATCATGTCCATGTTGCCCATTCCTGAAAGAACCATAACCACGTTATCAAAGCTTGCGGCAAATCGGATAGCGTAGCTTGCGTGGCTACCGCCGCCGAGAGCGTCCAGAACCTCTGCCGCATCGTCGGGAAGGTTGACGAGGCTTCCGCCCTTGACAGGCTCCATTATAAGCACCGCCTTGCCGTGCTTCTGGCAGGTCTCAAGGCAGAGACGTGATTGTACGGACGCGTCATCGTAATCAAGATAGTTGAACTGTATCTGAACAACCTCGATTTCGGGGTATTCTGTAAGTATTTGGTCGAGAATATCCGCCGTATCGTGGAAAGATAGACCAACGTGCTTGACCTTGCCCTCTTTTTTGAGTTCAAAAGCCGTTTCGTATGCTCGGCAAGCCTTGTATTTTTCAAAATTTGTTCTGTTTTGAGCGTGCATAAGGTAGAAGTCGAAATAATCGACTCCACAAGCCTTTAGCTGTTCGTCGAAAAGGGGACGAATATCGCTTTCCTTTTCAAAATGGGGATTTGAGAGCTTGTTGGTCAGAATATAACTTGCCCTCGGATAGCGCGAGGTCAAGCACTCGCGGAGCGCTGTTTCACTCTTGCCTCCAAGATAGCCGTGAGCGGTGTCGAAGTAGTTAAATCCCGCATCTATGAATGCGTCGACCATCTTGCATACTTCTTTTGTATCAACCTCTCCGTCTTTCATGGGAAATCTCATACAACCAAAGCCGAAATTTCCTTTTATATTGTCGAATTTCATCATAAGCACCTCAAAAATAGTAATTTATAATACAATTATAAACTATAAAGCAAAAAAAGTCAACAGTTTTAATTAGCTCTAATGTTGACTTTTTTTAGTTAGGGTGGTAAAATAAAAGCAGAGACCAAGATACAAGGTGGTGAGCATTATGAAAACAAATTACCGTGAATTAAACGAATCTCTCCGCGCGCTGATTTGCGGAGTCCCCCACAAAACCGCAAACCTTGCCAACGCATCGGCGTTGCTTTTTAACAGTCTCGATGACCTGAATTGGGCGGGATTTTATCTTATGGAGAATGGGAAATTGGTGCTGAACGCCTTTCAAGGTAAGCCTGCATGCATCGAGATTGCAGTAGGACGTGGAGTATGCGGCGCGGCGGTTGCAGAAAGAAAAACTCAGCTCGTACCCGACGTTCACGCATTTCCCGGGCATATTGCCTGCGACGGCGCATCCAATAGTGAGATAGTTGTGCCTATGTTTGATAAATGTGGCGATGTAGTCGGTGTTTTGGATATCGACAGCCCTATCCTTTCAAGGTTTGACGAAAACGATAAAGCAGGTCTTGAGGCGTTTGCAAGGATAATTGAGGAAGAGATTTTTTAATAAATAAAAGGCTCGCGATTTTTCCGCGAGCCTTTTATTTATTTGACCAGATCAAGCACGATTCTCTCAACTATATCAACTACCTTTTGGAGCGACTCAACGGGGAGATACTCAAATCTCGAATGGAAATTCTCGCCTCCCGTACAGATATTGGGGCAGGGCAGACCCATAAAGGAGAGTCTTGCACCGTCTGTACCGCCTCTGATGGGAACGATCTCGGGTTCAACTCCAACCGCCTTCATAGCCGCAACCGCGCGGTCGATCGTATACATATTTTTGTCAATGATCTCCTTCATATTGTAGTAGGAGTCCTTTACGGTAACGATACACGAGCCTGTGCCGTATTTTTCATTGATTTTATCGCAAACAGTAGCAAATACAGCCTTTTTCTCTTCGAATTTGGATCTGTCATGGTCACGAATAATGTAGAAAAGCTCCGCACTCTCGCAGTCTCCCTTCATATCCGTGAGGTGGAAGAAGCCGTCGTATCCGTCGGTTTTTGCAGGGATCTCTTCGGCAGGAAGCAGAGAATTGAAGTCCATAGCCATAAGAGTGGCGTTTTTCATCTTGTCCTTTGCGCTGCCGGGGTGAATGGACACGCCGAAAAACTCCGCCTTTGCACTTGCCGCGTTAAAGTTTTCGTATTCGAGCTCGCCAAGACCGCCACCGTCGACGGTATAGCCGTAATCCGCACCAAATTTTTCAACGTCGAAGTGGTCAGCACCTCTGCCGATCTCCTCGTCGGGGGTGAAGCAGATCTTAACTGTTCCGTGCTTCGCACCGCTTTTGATAATGCGCTCGATTGCGGAAACGATAGCACAAACGCCCGCCTTGTCGTCCGCACCCAAGAGAGTTGTGCCGTCGGTGACGATAAGCGAGTTTCCAACGTAGCGGTTCAAGGAGGGGTATTCCTCGGGAGTGAGGAAGATGCTCTTTTCCTCGTTGAGGCAAACGCTTCCGCCCTCGTATTTCACTATCTTTGTCTTGATAGGCTCGTCAGCGCAGGCGTCGGAGGTGTCAACGTGAGCGATAAGCCCCAACGTGACCGCACAATCGCAGTTAGCGGGCAGAGTAGCATAAAGATAACCCTTTTCGTCAAGCTCTACGTCGCAAAGTCCCAGAGCGGTCAGCTCATCGGCGATATATCTGCTTAAAACCAACTGTTTGCTGGTGCTGGGGACGGTCTCGCTTGCCTCGTCGGACATCGTCGGGAACGAAACGTATTTTAAAAATCTTTCGGTAATATTCATAGTATTATCTCCTTAAATCAGTTCAAAAGTTTATCGAAATAGTATTTATATTTTAACACAAAAATATTTTTGTGTCAATAAAAAAGCGTCATATATTGATTTTTTGCAAATAATGTGTTAGAATTAAAATAGTAAAAAAGAAATGGAGAATAAAAAATGACAGAATTTTTAGATATGCTCAGAAATATAAGCCCTATACTTGTTTGTCTTTTGGTGTGTGGAGCAAAGATAGTTGAGATAACTATTCAGTCGCTCAAGACTTGTATGATGGTCAAGGGTCAGAGACTTAAGGCAGCAGGACTTGGATTTGTAGAGTGTACCATCTGGGGCCTTGTGATCTCCACACTTATTGGAACTCTCGGAAACGATCCTTTACTTTTGGTGTTTTATTGTGTCGGATATGCCACGGGACTTTTCCTCGGTTCAACTATCGAGAACAAAATAGCCCTCGGCACATCCAACCTTGAGCTTATTGCAAGCGACGAAAGCACAGAGAAGATCACCGCTTACCTTAAAGAGCGAAATATGGGATACACCGTGTTTGAGGGTCACGGCTCAAAGGACAAGATGAATATGATATTCATCGTACTCTCCCGACGTGAGACCCCCAAGGTGCTGAAAGAAATAAAGGCATCTTGCGACAATAAGGTGTTCGTGGTCGCAAGTGAGGTCAGCAAATATGCAGGCGGCTACGGAATGGTAAAATAACAGATAGAATTCGTTTAAATCAAACTAAAAAGTGAGGTTGTCTATGAAAAAATACGTTCTTGCCCTTGACGAGGGAACTACCAGCGCCAGAGCAATACTTTTTGACAAAAACTCAAATATCGTTTCAATGGCTCAACACGAGTTTCCACAGTATTATCCCGCTTCGGGCTGGGTGGAGCAGGAGCCTATGGAAATATACGCCAATCAGTATGCCGCACTTACCGAGTGCATCGCCAAGAGCGGTATCGACCCCGAGGAGATAGCCGCCGTTGGCATTACCAACCAGCGCGAGACTGTGGTAGCGTGGAATAAAAATACCGGAAAGCCGATCTGCCGCGCCATTGTGTGGCAGTGCCGCAGAACTGCGGATATCTGCCGCGACCTTGAAGAATGCGGATTCGGAGAGTATATAAAGAAGACCACAGGACTTCGTATCGACCCCTATTTCAGCGGCACGAAGATCAAATGGATACTTGATAATATCGACGGTGCGAGAGCGCTTGCCGAGAGCGGCGAGCTTTTAGTTGGAACGGTTGATACTTGGCTGACTTGGAAGCTGACCGAGGGCAGAGTTTTCGTAACAGACAGAACAAACGCCTCAAGAACCATGCTCTGTAACATTCACACCGGCGAGTGGGATGAAAAAATGCTTGAGATCCTCGGTGTGCCGAGAAAAATACTTCCCGAGATAAAGAGCAGTAGTGAAATATACGGTTATTTTGAATGTATGGGAGCAGAGCTGCCAATTTCGGGAATTGCGGGCGACCAGCAGGCGGCACTTTTCGGTCAATGCTGCTTTGAGTCGGGTGAGGCCAAAAATACCTACGGTACGGGTTGCTTTTTGCTGACCCATACGGGTGAGAAGGCAATCGTGAGCAATCAGGGCTTGCTAACTACCATCGCCGCAGGTGAGATGGGACGTCCCATCGAATATGCCCTTGAGGGTAGCGTTTTCGTAGGCGGCGCAGTTATCCGTTGGCTTCGTGGCGAGATGAAGCTGATCCACGATTCCCGCGATAGCGAGTATTACGCTCGAAAGGTAGAGAATAGCGGCGGTGTTTATCTCGTTCCCGCCTTTGCAGGACTCGGCGCGCCTCATTGGGATATGAATGCGAGAGGAACAGTGGTTGGACTTTCGGCAGGTACGGGCAAAAATTACTTGATCCGTGCATCCCTTGAGTCTATTGCATATCAGACCGAGGACGTTATCTCTGCTATGAATGCCGACATGACGGCAATTGACTCTCCCGGGGTCAGCAGGTTAAAGGTTGACGGCGGAGTATCGGCAAACGACCTGCTTATGCAGATGCAGAGCGATTTTTCGGGTATTGACGTGGTAAGAGCCTCAAATCCCGAGGCAACCGCCGCAGGAGCGGCGTATCTCGCAGGACTTGCCACTGGTTTTTTTGAAAGCAGAGAAGAGTTGAAGCGCCTTTGCGGAGATGGAAGAAAATTTACTCCCGAAATCGATGCGGGAGAGCGCAAAAAAGCGCTTGACGGCTGGAGAAGAGCGGTCAAGGCGTGCAGAGTATTTACCGAAACGGAGGAATAAATATGTCTTACACAAAAAGAGAATTTAAGGTATTATCAAGTGACGGAATACACACGCTTTCGGGCATAGTCTATCTTCCGGAGGGTGAGGCTTGCGGATTTTTCCAGATCGCCCACGGTATGACCGAATATATCGCAAGATACGATAGAATAATGAGCGATCTCGCTGATGAGGGTTATATCTGCTTTGGCTATGATCATCTGGGTCACGGAAAGAGCGTAAATGATAAAAGCGAGCTGGGATTTATTGCCTCCAAAGGGGGTTACGATCTCCTCTGCCGTGATATAAAGGTGTTTTCAGATGCTGTGAGAGAAGAATTTGACCCTGAAAACAAGCTTCCTTACTATTTGATGGGTCACAGTATGGGTTCTTTCATAGTTCGCCTTGCCACCGAAAAATATGTCCGTCCCGATAAGCTTATTGTTATGGGTACGGGAGGAGCTAACCCTGCCGCTCCTGCAGGTCTTGCGCTTATATCGCTTATAAAGCTTTTCAAGGGAGAAAAGCATATATCTCCTCTTATCTATAAGCTTGCGTTTGGTGGGTACAATACCAAATTCAAGAACGACGATAACGCCTGCTCGCAGTCGTGGCTCTCCACCGATCTTGAAATTCGCAAGAAGTACATGGACGACGATTACTGCACTTTTAAATTTACCGTCAGCGCTATGGGCGACCTTATGACGCTTTTGAAGAACTGTAACCGCAGGGCGTGGTTTAAAAATATGCCCCGTATTCCGATCTTGCTTGTAGCAGGAGAGGATGATCCCGTCGGAAATTACGGAAAGGGAATATACGAGGTGGAGAATAAGCTCAAAAAGTGCGGTCATGATGTCAGAAGCATACTTTACAGGGGCGCAAGGCACGAAATACTTAACGATTTTACCTATGAAGACGTTAGAAGTGATATAATTAATTTTTTGAAAGTGTAAAGCTATTGAGGAGTGTTTCAAATTTTTAATAAAATGTTAAGTTTATAGCTAAATTTTGCAAAAAGTATTGACATACATCAAATGTTGGTATATAATCGATGTATGTATATGCGGACATTCTCGCTATGCAAAAAATCATTTTATTTTCATAAGGAGAACTTATTATGAAAAAGTTTAATTGGGTAAAATGTTGGCTTCTTCCTTGCATTACTTTTGGTATTTACAACTTTTATATGTGGATTGTAATGACCAAAAACAGCAACAAGATTGCTGAGGCTTGCGGCGCAAAGAAGATCATGGGCTTTATCCCCGCGTTCCTTCTCGCATGCATTACCTGTGGAATTTATCTGTACGTTTGGCTTTTTAAGTTCCAGGCTCAGCAGGTAGCTATTGCTAAGGCTAACGGTACGGCTACAAAGCCTACGCAGAACGCTTTCCTTCTTTTCCTTCTCGGCTTTGTTCCGATTTACAGCTACATCGTTCTCTGCGATAACTACAACAGAAACGTTGACGCAGCTACATTCGCAGCACCTGTAGAGGAATAATTCAATAATTATTTTCTTCATTAAAAAATCTCCAACCGACGGTTGGAGATTTTTTGTTGGATTCAATTACAGCAAAGCCGTAATTGAATTTATTATTTTTTATATTCATTGGCTAAAGCCTTGAAAGCCGGCAGAGCGCGTTCAACTCTTGCCTTATCAACGCAATATGCGATTCTGACGTATCCCTTAACGCCGAAATCGTCGCAGGGAACGACGAGAATTTCGTGAGCCTTTGCCTTTTCGTAGAATGCGTAAGCATCCTCTTCAAGTGCCTTAACGAAGAGATAGAACGCTCCGTCGGGCTTTACACACTCGTAGCCGTATTCGGTGAGATTGTTATAAAGAAGATCACGGTTTTCTCTGTAAATCTCAATATCAACCTTTGCATCAGCACATCTTGCGATAACCTGCTGGAATAGACTTGGCGCGCAAACGTAGCCGAGAGATCTTCCCGCGCCGCAGACCGAAAGGTAGATGCTCTGAGCATCATTCATCTCGGGACAAACTGCGATATATCCGATTCTCTCTCCTGGGAGGGAGAGGGACTTGGAATAGGAGTAGCAGACCAAGGTGTTTTTGTAGTAGTTCATAAGATAGGGAACAGTCACCTCGGTGTAGACAAGCTCACGGTAGGGCTCGTCTGCGATAAGGTAGATGTCTCTGCCGTATTCAGCCGACTTTTTTTCAAGTATCTCACAAACCGCCTTAATAGTCTCCTCGGAGTAAACCACTCCACTGGGATTGTTGGGCGAGTTGATGATAACGCACTTGGTATTCTCTGTAATGCAGCTCTCAAAATCGGCGACGTCGATCTGGAGGTCACCCTCTCGAGGATTGCTGACTACAACCTTGCCGCCTGCATTTTCAATAAATACGCGGTACTCGGTGAAGAAGGGAGCAAAAACTATGCACTCGTCGCCCATACTCTCCTCAATGACCGCCTTGAGGCAGATAGAAAGAGAAGCCGCCGCGCCGCAGGTCATATAGATGTGGTTGGGGGTAATACCGTCAACACCAAAACGCTCCTTGATACTGTCTGCGATTACCTTTCTTACGTTGGCATCGCCCTGCGCCGAGGTGTAGCCGTGAAGAAGCACCGAGCTTTCGTTATCAAGCAACTGACGAATGGTATCGTTGACCTCTGCAGGAGCGGGAACGCTGGGGTTGCCAAGGCTGAAATCGTATACGTTTTCAGCGCCGATCTCTGCCGCGCGGGTCTTACTGTATTCAAAAATTTCTCTGATTATTGAGCGCTTAGAACCAAGCGCAAGTGTTTTCTGATTGATTCCCATAGATTTTTACCTTATGCCGAGGAGCTTTTTTGCATTGGAGCAAAAGATCTTTTCCTCGGTTTCTTTTCCTAAATTGTATGAGCGCAAAATTTCGGCATCTGTTCCGATATTGCTCCAAGGGGAGTCGGATGCGAAGAGAATTTTGTCATCTCCGTGTCGATCAATGATCCGCATTATCGTTTCTTTACTGAGAAAACGAAGAACATAAGCGGTGTCGAAATAAACGTTTTCTCCGCAAATAATACTGCAAACCTCGTCACTCATTTCACTTCCACCCATATGTGCCAAGACTAACTTATCATGGCCTACACGTCTGATAACTCTTCTCGCTCTGTCGGGCGTACATTTTACCGACGAATCGGGATAACCTGCGTCAACGCCTGCGTGAGTGGTGACTATAAGATCAAGCTCCTTGGCAGAGGAGATAATGCTGATATATCCCTCGTCGTCAAAATAGGTCTCCTGATAATCGGGGTGAATTTTAACGCCTACGAATCCTTGATCCTTGATCCATTTCATTTTGCCCTTTATATCGTCGCAAGCAGGGTGAATGCCTGCAAAGGAGACGACGCGGCGGCTTTTGCCCTCAAACGCTTCGTTAATGCTCATGGCGAAACGGTTAACGCTTTCGAATTGAGCCGGATTTGTAACAACGGGGAGGTTGACGGCTACGTCAACCTCCGCTTCACTCATCCTTTCAATCAATCCCGCCACGCTTCCGTCGGAGCATGGTGGAATGTTTGCCTTCGCAGAAAGATATTCGATGGTCTTTCCGGCTATCTTGTCGGGAAAGGTATGGGTGTGAAAGTCAATTATCATATTTTACTGCTTTTTTGCGATGTGATCGCAGGCAACAGTTTCAATGCCGTATTCGGCGAGAATAGCATCTACCGCATGAACGTCGGATGCCTTGAGAACAACGTAAGCCTCGTCTGCCTCAACGGAGAGACCGTACATATACTCTATATTCACGCCGCCCTCATCAATAGCCTTGAGAAGCTCCTGAAGGCTTCCAACTTTGTGTGAGATCTTAATTATAGAAACGTCGGAAAGAAGAGAGGAGAAGCCGTTTTCATTGAGCTTTTCCTTGCCCTTTGCGGGATCGTCTACGATAAGACGGAGCAGACCGAACTCGGTGGTATCCGCCAAGCTGAGAGAGAGAATGTTGACGCCGTTGTTCTTGAGAACACCCAAAACCTCGGAAAGACGTCCGGTTCTGTTTTCGATAAATACTGTTAACTGCTTTGCAAACATAATAATCTCCATTCCGCCGCCAAACGGCGGCACTAATAATAATCGATGAATTTTGCCAATGGCAAAATTCGTGCGTGAAAAAGTTTAATTCACTATTAGACGGAGGCAACTTTCACGCAATTCTCCTTTATCGTTTAAAAATTATACCAATTTACGCTTGTCTATAACGTGAACCGCCTTGCCCTCGCTACGAACGAGAGTCTGAGGCTCAACGATCTTGATCTTGGCATTTATGCCGAGAGCCTGCTGGATTATGTGGGCGATCTTCTTGGTGAGCGCTTCGATAGCTCTTACCTCGTCGGTGTAATACTTCTGGTCGATCTCAAGTTGAATTTCAAGAGTGTCAAGGTTGTTTACACGGTCTACGATCATCATATAGTGGGGAGTAACCTCCTCAACGCCTATGAGAGCCGCCTCAACCTGGCTGGGGAATACGTTTACGCCGCGGATGATAAGCATATCGTCAACTCTGCCCTTGAAGCGTGAGATACGAGCGCTGGTTCTTCCGCACTCGCAGGGAGAGCGGTCGATGCTGGTGAGGTCCTTGGTTCTGTAACGAATCATAGGAATGCCTTCCTTGGTGAGGGTTGTGAATGCAAGCTCGCCGGTAACACCCTCTGCGACAGGCATGAGAGTTGCGCTGTCAAGAACCTCGGGATAGAAATGATCCTCACAAACGTGCAGACCCTTGTGGTATGAACAGTCACAAGCAACACCGGGACCCATAACCTCACTGAGACCGTAAATATCGTAAGCCTTTATGTTAAGTCTGTTTTCGATCTCGGTACGCATCTTTTCGGTCCAGGGCTCGGCGCCGCAGATAGCGGATTTAAGCTTGATCTGGTCGAGAAGTCCCTCGGAGGCCAACACCTCGGAGATGTGGAGGAGGTAGG
>JAZUAS010000052.1:0-14146 GCA_045638125.1 Eubacteriales bacterium
AGCAAGCAGTCCGAGTTGTACTATAAAGTGAACAACGGCGGTTAGAACCCCAATTCCGGGAAGCTTTTTGCCAAGCTTTTTCTCGAAAAAGCGGAAATCGCATCCTCGCCTCTCCCCGATAAAATCCAATTTAACAATCAAAAAAAGAGAACCTTTTGAGGTTCTCTCTTTTTGCATATTATCATTAAACACCAAGATCGAAGGAGAGGCGGTAAAGTCTTTCCATTTTAGCCTGGCGGTAAGCGCAAGCGGACTTCATTTCAGCGATTGCATCGGGGCTGAAGTTGTCAAGGTCGCCATCTTGAAGCTGGTTCTTATACATTCTGTCAAGCATAAGCGCGTAATTGATATCCACGCTGGTGATCTTACCGTGCTGAACGCACATTACCACGTTACTCTTACCCTCAAGGAGACAGCTGACGGCATTTGCGCCCATCTGCGTAGCGTTGAGACGGTCACGGAGTGTAGGCGAGCCGCCGCGGACGACGTGACCGAGACGGGCAAACTTGGTCTCAATTCCGGTCTTTTCCTGAAGCTTCTTAACGAAATCCTCGCTGTACTTGTGGTCGAGATTTAGAGACATGCCCTCGGCAAAGACACCGATCATACCTCTCTTGCCGATCTCGCGCGCATGCTTAAATCTGGAGATCGCGTACTCCTCGTCAAAGGGAACCTCGGGGATAGCGATAACAACCGCGCCCGAAGAAATACCTGCATAGAGCGCGATCATACCGCAGTTACGTCCCATAACCTCGATGATGTTGCATCTTGAGTGGGACTCGCAGGTCTCACGGAGAGAACCGACCATGTCGAGAACGGTGTTCATCGCGGTATCGAAACCGATAGTGTACTCGGTAGCGGTAATGTCGTTGTCAATGGTGCAGGGAATACCGATAGAGGGGATTCCGTGGTTAGTAAGGTCGGTAGCGCCTCTGAAAGTACCGTCACCACCCAAAGCTACGATAGCGTCTATCTGATTTTCCTCACAGGTCTTGATAGCCTTTGCCATACCTTCCTCGGTCTTGAACTCGGGGCAACGGGAGCTATAGAGTATAGTTCCACCGCGAGTGATTATGTTGGAGACTGCGGCGCTGTTGAGGGGACGGATATTTCCGTTGATAAGCCCGTTGTATCCCTCGTTGATACCAACGACTTCAATGCCCTCGTAGAGAGCCTTTCGAGCTATTGCTCTGATAGCCGCGTTCATACCGGGTGCGTCGCCGCCGGAGGTGAGTATGCCTATTTTTCTGAATTTTGCCATTATAAATTATCCTTTCGGGTATAATACTTCGATTGACGCAAAATCACTTACAGATATTAGATTTTTGGTCGCCACTCTATATTTTAATATATTTTTTGCATTAAATCAAGAGTTTATCAAAAAAATGCCGATTGTTTTCTTACAAATTTAAAGGGCATAAAACATTCCAATTTGTTTGGGATGAACAAATTAAGAGGAAAAAGTTATTTTAGGAGTGTAGATGCAAATTTTGCCGTGCCATATTTTATCTCACCGCGAGTGGCGTTGTCAAACGACAATCTGTAAACCAAAGTGGTGTCCGCCGTGGCGTATCCTAGGTAAACAGTGCCAACGGGATCGTTTTCGTTGCCGCCTGTAGGGCCTGCAAAGCCAGTGGCGGAAATTCCAATATCGGTCTCGAAATATTTTCTCGCTCTCGTAGCCATTTCAGCCGCACATTCGTAGCTGACCTCGGTGTATTTTTCAATCGTATCGGCAGATACACCAAGCTTGTCGATCTTGACGCGATTTGTATAGGTTATCATTCCGCCTGCGAAGACCGCTGACGAGCCCGAAACGTCTGTCAATAGCTTACCTATAAGTCCGCCCGTGCAAGACTCTGCCACAGAGACCGAAAGTCGTTTTTTTATCATCGATTTGACTGCGTCATCAAATGCTATTTCTGCCTCCTGCGGTGTTGCTATGGTGGCGTTTATGTCGCTTTTCTCGAATTTCATATAAAGCCTCCGTCCGAATTATATGATTTATTGTAACATAAAACTCGGAAAAAGTAAAGAGATTTCTTCGGGATATTTTTACGGTCAAAATTCATGAAACATCTTGACTTTCGGGTTTAATGGTGATATAGTTGTCTTGAACATGATTTGATTGTGTAAGGAGGGAATAGCGTGGCTTGTAATATTTGTCCGAGAGCGTGCGGTGTAGACAGAGCATCGGGTCAGCTTGGTTTTTGCCACGCTCCCGAAAAATATTCCGTGGCAAAACTGATGATACACAACTGGGAGGAACCCTGCATCGCTGGAGAGCGCGGCGCAGGAACTGTATTTTTCTCCGGGTGCAATCTGCGGTGCGTTTACTGTCAGAATATAGATATCAGCCGAGGGGACAAAGGAAATATTATGACCGATAGCGAGCTTGAAAGTGCAATATTCGAGCTTGTAGAGAGCGGGGCGGAATGTGTTGAGTTTGTCACTCCAACCCATTATACAGAGCGTCTGGCAGAGCTTTTGACTAAAATAAAGCCCAAGCTGAATGTCCCCGTAGTCTGGAATAGCGGTGGATATGAAAAGGTGGAGAGTCTGCAAAAGCTTGACGGCTTGGTGGACGTCTATCTGCCGGATTTCAAATATTTTGATGGCGAGACGGCAAGAATTTATTCTGCCGCCCCGAACTATCTTGAAATCGCAACCGCCGCCCTTGAAGAAATGCTCCGTCAGGTTGGAAAACCACAGTTTGACGAGAGAGGGAAGATGCGAAAGGGCGTGCTTGTGCGTCACCTCGTTCTGCCCGGTCACAGAAACGATTCTATTGCGGTATTGCACCATATCGCCGATAATTTCGGCACAGAAGAAGTGCGAATTAGCCTTATGAGCCAATATACTCCCGATTTTTACGTCGGTTCCGCCTGCGCGGAGCATAAAAATCTCTGCCGCAGATTGACTAAATTTGAATACGATAGCGTTATGAAGGTCGCCGATGAGCTTGGCTTTGAGGGCTATTTTCAAGGGATTGACTCGGCGAGCAAAAAATACACCCCGGAGTTTTGATGCTTGGACATCTTGTAATAAGCATAATACAAAAGCGGTCTGCTGAGGCAGACCGCTTTTGTGTTTTTATTTAGCGTGATACAATTTTTTTACCTGATATTTTGGCTCGCAGGTTACGTTGACCCCCAGTTTTTTAAAGGTTCGGCTGTCGGTCATGGAAAGAATGACCGAGGAGTGAGCCTCGCAGTCCTTGAGCTTATAGATCTGCTCCATAGCAAGAGCGGCTTGCTCGGATGTGACTGCGCTTATCGAGAGGGCGATGAGGACCTCGTCAACGTGAAGACGAGGATTGTGATTGCCAAGATGGTCGACCTTGAGGTGCTGAACGGGTTCAATGATCGAGGGCGAGATCAGCTGCGCTTCGTCGTCAATGCCCGCCAAGTATTTGAGGGCGTTAAGTATGAGAGCGGCGCTTGCACCAAGAAGTGAGGACGTCTTTCCCGTGATTATTGTTCCGTCGGGCATTTCCATAGCTGCCGCGGGAGCATCGGTAGCCTCGGCTTTAGCGTTGGCGGCTGCAATAACGGGGCGGTCAAGCGATGTGATGTTAGCTTGCTGCATAAGCAGATCAAGCTTGCCGACCACATTTGTTCCCGAGGGATTCATATTTTCCTTCTGCTCGCAGAGAGCCGCGTAGTAGCGTCGGATTATCTCCTGCTTGGATGCTGCGCGGCAGGCTTCGTCGTCGTAAATGCAGTTGCCTGCCATATTGACGCCCATATCCGTGGGGGACTTGTAGGGCGAGCTTCCGTATATCTTTTTAAAGGTTGCCTCAAGGACGGGGAAGGTCTCAACGTCTCGATTGTAGTTTACGGTAGTAACACCGTATGCCTCAAGGTGGAAGGGGTCGATCATATTGACGTCGTTAAGATCTGCAGTAGCCGCCTCGTATGCCAGATTTACGGGGTGCTTGAGGGGAATGTTCCAGATGGGGAAGGTCTCAAATTTTGCATATCCTGCCTTGACACCGCGGAGGTTTTCGTGGTACAGCTGGGAGAGGCAGACTGCGAGCTTACCGCTTCCGGGACCGGGTGCGGTGACGATGACCAGCTTTCTCTCGGTCTCGATATATTCGTTTTTGCCGTATCCTTGATCGCTGACGATAGCCTCAACGTTGTAAGGATAACCGGGAATAGAGTAATGATGGTAGACCTTAACTCCGAGACTTTCAAGCTTGTTGGCAAATTTTTGTGCCGATGACTGAGATTCGTATCGGGTAAGAACCACGCTTCCAACGTAAAGTCCAACACTGCGGAATGCGTCTATAAGACGCAACACATCAAGGTCATAGGTAATTCCGAGGTCGCCTCTTATCTTGTTTTTCTCAATATCCGCCGCATTGATAACTATAACTATCTCTGCGTCCTCCTTGAGCTGAAGCAACATCTGGAGCTTTGAATCGGGTGCAAAGCCGGGAAGAACTCGTGACGCGTGAAAGTCGTCGAAAAGCTTGCCGCCAAACTCAAGGTAGAGCTTGCCGCCAAACTGAGATATTCTCTCTCTGATATGCTTAGATTGCAATTCAAGATATTTTTCGTTATCAAAGCCGATCTTACACATGTTGGACACCTCGATTCTATCTAACAACAATACGAAATTTATTATAACACAGTTTCTCGCTTTTTTCAACATATATTTCAACTTTTATTTTATAAAATTTTCATTTCGGTTTTTGGCTAATATGACCAAAAAACCACTGTGACTCAATGAAGTATTTCTATATATCTGACATTGACAAGACACAGAAATAGTATTATAATGAATGAAAGCATTGATGAGGAGCGATATATCCTAAAAATCCTTTCAGAGAGCCGTCGTTTGGTGCGAGACGGCAGGACTTGGTTGTATTAAATCACCTCGGAGCCCGTCGCCCAAAGCCTTTGGCAAGTAGATCGACGCGTAGCTTCTGCGTTAAAGGAGAACGTATAAATTGTACGGACAGCATAAAAGAGTGGTATAGCGGACGTTTTTTCGGTTCGTCTCTTTATGGGACGGGCTTTTTTTGTTCCATCCAATGTCCGAAATACTTGTACCGAAAGGAATTTAAAAAAATGCTTACACTTGACAAGATCTATCACGCGGCATACGTCTTAAAGGACGTGGTAAGAGAGACGTCTTTGGTAAAGTCGAAAATAAATCCCGATTGCGAAATGTACCTAAAATCCGAAAATCTTCAGGTGACGGGTTCGTTTAAGGTTCGCGGTGCGGGATATATGATCTCCCAGCTTACAGAGGAGGAGAAGTCAAAGGGAGTTATCGCTTGCTCGGCAGGTAACCACGCACAAGGCGTGGCGCTCGCGGCGCAAAAATACGGCATCAAGGCGGTCATCTGCCTGCCCGACGGCGCGCCTATCTCCAAGGTTGAGGCCACCAAGAGCTACGGCGCAGAGGTGGTTATGGTCAAGGGCGTTTATGACGACGCATACAACCGCGCGCTTGAGCTTCGTGATGAAATGGGTTACACCTTCGTACACCCCTTTGATGACGAAAACGTTATCGCAGGTCAGGGAACTATCGGTCTTGAAATTCTTAACGAGATCAAGGATCTCGATGCTATCGTAGTGCCTATCGGCGGCGGCGGACTTATTTCGGGTATCGCTTATGCGGCAAAGCATCTTAAGCCCGACATTAAGGTTTACGGTGTGCAGGCGGCAGGCGCTCCCAGTATGCACAACTCGGTCAAGGCCGGCAAGAGAGAAAGACTTGACGGAGTATCTACGATCGCAGACGGCATCGCGGTTAAAGAACCGGGTGTAAACACCTTTGATTTCTGCTCAAAGTACGTTGACGAGATCGTTACCGTTACCGAGGGAGAGATCAGCTCGGCAATTTTGGCACTTATTGAGCAGCACAAGATGATCGCGGAGGGCGCGGGTGCAGTTTCGGTTGCAGCTGTAATGTTCAATAAGCTTCCCGTAAAGGGAAAGAAGGTCGCTTGCGTGGTTTCGGGCGGTAATATCGACGTTACTATTCTCTCCAGAGTTATCAAGCGCGGACTTTTGATGAGCGGCAGAAACTACACTCTCTGCGTTGAGCTTATGGATAAGCCCGGTCAGCTTCTCGGTGTTTCCGAGATAATTGCAGGTCTTGGAGCTAACGTTATCTCCATTCACCACGAAAGGGCAAGTGAGACTATGGATATTAACGGATGTTATCTCCGTATCGTGCTTGAAACCAGAAATCACGAGCACATCAAGCAGATAGAGGCGGCGCTTACCAACGCAGGATATAAATTGGTTTAATTAACTGAAAGGAAAATAGAATAATGGAAAAGGTATATACTAAAAACGCTCCCGACGCAATCGGCCCTTACAGTCAGGCTATTAAGGTTGGAAATCTTGTTTTTACATCGGGTCAGATAGCAATCAACCCCGCGAGCGGCGCGGTTGAAGCAACCGATATTAAGGGTCAGACCGAGCAGGTTTGCAAAAATCTCTGCGCCGTGCTTGAAGCGGCTGGAACCGGCATCGAAAAGGCGGTCAAGACCACCTGTTTCCTCTCTGATATGGCGGATTTTGCCACATTCAACGAGGTTTACGGCTCTTATTTCACAAATAAGCCCGCAAGAAGCTGTGTTGCGGCAAAGCAACTGCCGAAAAACGTTCTTGTTGAGGTCGAAGTGATCGCTGAGATTTAATTTTAGCTATAGCACGCAGTTTTTTTGAAAAACGCATAATCAATAGGTTGGATTTGAGGCGTTTTAGCGCTTTAATTGGATAAAATGCCCCAAAGTTCAGCTTGTCAATGCGTGAAATTGTACAAAGCGTATATAAATATATTTGCAAGAAAAAAATTTGTTATTTTTCTTGACAAAGCTATACTTTTGTGATACAATCAATGTATATTTTTCAAATGCAATGAAGGGAATCAGTAATTCGCAAGTTGCTTTCAGAAAGTCGGCGGTCGATGTGAGCCGATAGAATGAACGAATGAAGCTCCTCCCCTAGCAGTCGCCCGAAGACCAAATTTTGTTTTGGTTGCGTAGAAGCGAACGGAAGTCACCGTTATCATAGACGTTTTACTGATAGGTAAAAGCAGAGCGGAGGTCGCAGACCTCAATAAGAGTGGTACCGCAGAGAGTTTTTGAACCTTTGTCTCTTTTTTTAGGAGGCATGGGTTTTTTTGCTTTTTTAGGCGTATTTACCGCTTACCCCCACAAAATCGTTCCCAAGGAGGTAAACAAATGATTTTAAACGGTTCTGAAATACTTGTAAACGTGCTCTTGGAGCAGGGCGTAGATACCGTCTTCGGTTATCCGGGAGGCGCAGTTCTTAACATCTACGATGCGCTTTATAAGTATAAGGACAAGCTTACCCATTATATGACCGCACACGAGCAGGGCGCGGCACACGCGGCAGACGGATACGCGAGAGCGACCGGAAAGACCGGAGTTGTTATCGCAACCAGCGGTCCCGGTGCTACCAACCTCGTTACTGGTATCGCAACCGCGTATATGGACAGCGTTCCTATGGTTGCCATCACGGGTAACGTACCAAACGACCTTATCGGAGCAGACAGCTTCCAGGAGGTCTACATAGCAGGCATAACCCTTCCCATTACAAAGCACAATTTCGTTGTAAGACGAGTCGAAGATCTTGCCGAGACTGTAAGACGTGCCTTTGAGATCGCAGGTAGCGGTCGTCCCGGCCCCGTTCTTATCGATATTCCCAAGGACGTAACCGCGGCACTTTGCGATTACGAGCCCCGTGAGGCGGTAAAGACCACGAGAACCAAAAAGATCAAGGGCAACATCGAGGAGATAGCAGAGCTTATCAACCGCAGTGAGCGTCCCTTCATCTATTTCGGTGGTGGTGTAAGACTTTCGGGTGCAGGCGACGAGCTTCGCCAGCTTATCGAAAAAGCAGACATTCCTGCGGCATATACCCTTATGGCGGCAGGTGTGCTTGGATATGGTGAAGAACACAACTTGGGACTTATCGGAATGCACGGCTTCTATGCGGCAAACGTTGCGGCTCACCGCTCCGACGTAATGCTTGCGATAGGAACGAGATTCTCCGACAGAGTTGCACTTAACACCAAGAAGTTCGGCGCAAATGCAAGAATAGTTCATATAGACATAGACCCCAGTGAGATCAACAAGAACGTAACTGCAGATTACAGCATCGTAGGCGACGTTAAGGAGGTTCTCACCGAGCTTCTCAAATACGTTAGGCCGGCGAAGCGCGAGTCTTGGGCAAAGCAGATCGCGCTCTGGAAGGAAGACGACTACAAGCCTACCGACTCGGCAACCGAGCTCAAGCCTCACTACCTTATAGAAAAGGCTTGCGAGATCGCAGGCGAGGACGCGATCTACGTTACCGACGTAGGTCAGCATCAGATGTGGGCGGCACAGTTCTTGCATCACACAAAGCCCAATCATTTCTTGACCAGCGGCGGTCTTGGAACTATGGGTTACGGCTACGGCGCGGCTATCGGAGCAAAGATCGCTCATCCCGAGCTCCCCGTAGTACACTTTACCGGTGACGGCTCCTTCCACATGAATATGAACGAGCTTTGCACTGCGGTCAGCTACAACGTTCCCGTAATTACCGTTATATTCAACAACTCGGTTCTCGGAATGGTTCGTCAGTGGCAGGGAGCATTTTATCAAAGACGCTTCTCCTCCAGCGAGCCCGAGAGAGTTACCAACTACGTTAAGGTTGCAGAGGGCTTTGGCGGTCACGGCTTCCACTGCGAGACTCCCGAGGAGTTTGAGGCGGCTATGAAGGAAGCGATGACTATGAATGGTCCCGTTTGGATCGAGTGCATCGTTGACCGCGAGGAAAAGGTTCTTCCCATGATCCCCGGCGGCAAGACCGTGTCCGATACAATATTTAACTGATGGGAGGGGAAAACGATGAAAAAACAGTGTATGGTAGTTTTCGTTGAGAACAATGCAGGTGTACTTGCACGAGTTGCATCCTTGTTCGTTCAGCGTGGCTTTAATATCGATTCTCTTACCGTTTCTCCCACCAACGATGAAAAGGTTTCGAGAATAACCATCGTCACACGCGGTGATGAAAAGTTCTTCAACCAGATAATGCAGCAGACAGGCAAGCTTATCGAGACGAAAATGATTTTCTCGGTTGAGCCTACCTTCAGCCTTATCCACGAGGTGCTTCTTGTCAAGTTTGCGGCTGAGGAAGCCAAGAACGAAAAGCTTCAGAGCCTTATTTCGATATACGGCGCAAAGATTGTAGACAGAACCGGTGGATGTATCGTGGCGGAGCTTACCGATACTCCCCAGCGTCTTGACGGATTTATCGAGGATACCGCAAAATTCAACGTTATCGAATCCTGCAGATCGGGTGCGATTGCAATGGAGCGCGGAAACGTTTCGTACGAACTTTAATAAAAAACAAAAAATTTTAATATACTCCAAAGGAGAAAAAGAAAATGATTAACAAGTATTATGACACCGATTGTAATCTTGCCCTTATAAAGGACAAAACAGTAGCAGTTATCGGATTCGGTAGCCAGGGTCACGCACACGCAATGAACCTCGCAGAGAGCGGATGTAACGTAGTTGTAGGTCTCCGCAAGGGAAGCGGTCACTGGGCAAAGGCAGCGGCTTTTGCTGAGAAGAACCCTAACTTCAAGGTTATGGAGGTTGCTGACGCTGCAAAGGCGGCTGACCTCGTAATGATGCTCGTTCCCGATGAGCTTGCAGCTGACATCTACTATGCAGAGGTTGCTCCCAACATGAAGGATGGCGACGTTCTTATGTTCGCTCACGGCTTCAACATCCACTTCGGCTTCATTCAGCCCCAGAAGAATATCGACGTTATCATGGTAGCTCCCAAGGGCCCCGGTCACACCGTTAGAACCCAGTATCTTGAGGGCAAGGGTGTTCCTTCCCTTATCGCTGTACATCAGGACTACACCGGCAAGGCTAAGGACTACGCTCTCGCATATGCTTGCGGTATCGGTGCTGGCCGTGCAGGTATTCTTGAGACCTCCTTTAGAGAAGAGACCGAGACCGACCTCTTCGGTGAGCAGGCAGTTCTTTGCGGTGGTGTAACCGAGCTTATGAAGGCAGGCTTTGAGACTCTCGTTGCAGCAGGCTACGAGCCCGAGATGGCATACTTCGAGTGCATCCACGAAATGAAGCTTATCGTTGACCTTATCAACCAGGGTGGCTTTGCAAAGATGAGATATTCTATCTCCAACACTGCAGAGTACGGTGACTACAGAACCGGTAAGAGACTTATCACCGACGAGACTCGTAAGGAAATGAAGAAGGTTCTCGACGAGATCCAAAACGGTACCTTTGCTTCCGAGTTCATGACCGAATTCAGCGCAGGCAGAAAGGCAAAGTTCCTTGCAACCCGCCGACTTGAGTCCGAGCACCAGCTTGAGGAGACCGGTGCTGAGCTGAGACAGATGATGAGCTGGCTTAAGAAGTAAGATTTCGTGAGAAATGCGGAACCCTTTTTGAGAAAAAAGGGTTCCGCACCTCCCAAAAACTTTCAATAAGGATAGATTATTTGCATACGGCTGATAACACTTAACGGTGAATTCCTTTTTTGAAAGTTTTTGAAGTTCTTAGAAACTTTTCTCAAAAAGTTTCTAAGTGGGGTTTGGGGCAAAGCCCCATGAAATAAATCAAGGAGGAATAACTATGCTTTTGGCGGTTGAAGTGGCAAATAAGAATATATCATTTGCGGTTTTCGACGACTTAACGACAGAACCGACGGTAAATTTCCGAGTTGCATCGGATATAAATAAGACTGCCGACGAATACGCTGTTTCGGTCAAGCAATTACTCGATTTTTCGGGAGTTGACGCAAAGACAGTTGACGGTGTAATAATCGCAAGCGTTGTTCCTGTATTGAACGACGTTATAAAGCAGGTTATCCTCACCTTAACGGGAAAAACGCCAATCATGGTTGGCCCGGGTGTAAAAACCGGATTTGCTATCAAAATTGACGATCCCGCAGAGCTTGGTGCTGATATAGTTGCCAATGCGGCGGCGGTAGTTGCAAGACTTAAAGAACAAAATTCAGACTGCCCTGCTATCATTCTCGATATGGGGGCGGCTACAACGCTTTTTGCGATAAACAAAAAAAGGGAAGTGATCGGCGGGGCGATACTTGCGGGTGTCGGTATGTCGCTTGATATGCTTCACGAGAAGACAGCCCTTTTGCCGAGCATTGAAATGTCGGGCGTGTCGAGAGCAATCGGCAAAAACACGAAGGAGTCGCTTATTTCGGGAGTAATTCTCGGTCAGGCGGCTATGATAGACGGTCTTATCGACCGATTTGAGAGCGAGCTTAAATGCGGCGCAGGCGAGGCGATTGTTTTTGCCACCGGCGAGAACTGTAAGCCTGTTATAGCAAACTGCATTCACGAAATTAATTACGATTCTACGCTTACTCTCAAGGGCCTTGCGCGTATTTACAAAAATACCGTAGGCTGATTTAACTTGGATAATAACGCTTTTGCGATTATTATAAATTTTTACGCGCCGTACCCAAAGCGGCAAAGCCGCGGGACGACAGCAGACGGTGAGATTCCGTCAAGGAGAATTTAATATGAAAACTTCGGCTAAACAAAAGACGCTAAGATTGGTTCAGCTTGCTATGCTGACGGCTTTGATCGTTGTATTACAGTGGCTCGGAACACTTTTAACGGGATTTATAGGCTTGCCTATGTCCTTGGTGCTTATTCCGATCGTTATAGGAGCGTTCTTGCTCGGACCTTGGGAAGGTACATTTCTCGGTATAATGTTCGGTATTATGACGATAGTTATGGGCTTTACAGGTGCTGATGCATTCACCTCTATCCTGTTCTACAATTTCGGAATTGGCAAATGCGTTATTACAGTATTGATCTGCTTGTTGAAGGCGGGTCTTGCCGGATTTGGCGCAGGTATGGTATATAAACTTTTGAATAAAGCCTTCGGCGGAAAATACGTAACGCTCACCACAATCATAGCTTCGATCACGGCACCTGTTATCAACACGGGAGTTTTTGTAATAGGAATGCTGTTATTCTTCTTCAATGATACGGCAGATATTCAGATTGCTTTAGCTGAGAAGCTGGAACAAGAATTGACCTCGGTAACGCCATCGTTTGAGTATATTTTCTTGGTGTTGGCGGGTATGAATTTCGTTATGGAATTTCTTATTAACTTGATTCTTTCCCCTGCAATCATCAGAATAGTTGATGTTATAAGAAAGAAAAAACAATAAATACATATTTTGCCCCTCACGCCCCTTTTTTGAAGGTTTTTGAAAGAGGAGGGGGTGTGGAGGAGGAGAGAACTTTTTTCTTAAAAAAGTTCTCTCCTCCTCCACATATAAAAAGGAGAAAACTATGAGATCTGATAATGTAACAAAGGGTGCTGAAAGAGCGCCGAACAGAAGCCTGTTTTTTGCAATGGGATACACAAAAGAGGAGCTTGATAGACCTCTTATCGGAGTTGTAAGCGCACACAGTGAGATCGTTCCCGGTCATGCTCACCTCGACAAGATCGCCGAGGCGGTCAAGGCAGGAATCAGAATGGCAGGCGGTACTCCTGTGCTTGTTCCTTCCATCGGTGTTTGCGACGGTATTGCTATGGGTCACATTGGTATGAAATATTCACTTGCGAGCCGTGAGCTTATCGCGGATAGCGTTGAAACTATGACTATGGCTCACCAGCTTGACGGTCTCGTTCTCGTTCCCAACTGTGATAAGATCGTTCCCGGTATGGTAATGGCGGCGGTAAGAATGAACGTTCCCACCGTTGTCTGCTCGGGCGGCCCTATGCTTGCCGGTACTTACGACGGGGAAGAAGTCAGCCTTTCCAAGCTTTTTGAGGCTGTCGGTGCATACAAGGCAGGTATTATTGATGCCGATAAGCTTTGTGAGTGCGAGACGGGCGCTTGTCCCGGTTGCGGTTCGTGCGCAGGTATGTATACCGCTAACTCTATGAACTGTCTTTGCGAGAGCATGGGTATTGCTCTCCCCGGAAACGGTACTATCCCCGCAGTAAGCAATAAGAGAATTATGCTTGCAAAGAGAGCAGGTATGGCGATCATGGAAATGGTCGAAAAGAATATTTGCGCACGCGATATTATAAACGAGAGATCTATCAAGAATGCACTTGCTTGCGATATGGCCCTTGGTTGCTCCTCCAACAGTGTGCTTCACCTTCTTGCTATTGCTAACGAAGCAGGTGTTCCTCTTGATCTTAATCTCTTTAACCAGATGTCGGCAAAGGTTCCTAACCTCTGCCATCTCGCTCCCGCAGGTTCTACTCACATGCAGGACCTTGACGCGGCAGGCGGTATCCCCGCAGTTCAGGCAGAGCTTATCAAGAAGGGTCTGCTTGACGTAGACGCTCTCACTGTTACGGGCAAGACCGTAGGCGAGAACGTAAAGGGTGCTTACATTAAGTCTACCAAGGCGATCCGTCCTATTGACGAGCCATATAGTGCAACGGGCGGTATCCAGATCCTCTGGGGTAACATCGCTCAAAAGGGTTGTGTTGTAAAGAGAAGTGCGGTTGCTCCCGAAATGCTTTGTCATAGCGGTCCCGCAAGAGTGTTTAACTCCGAGGACGAGGCAATTGCCGCAATTTATGCAGGAAAGATCGTTGACGGCGACGTAGTCGTTATCAGATACGAAGGACCTAAGGGCGGTCCCGGAATGAGAGAAATGCTCAATCCTACTTCGGCTCTTGCAGGCATGAAGCTTGACAAGACCGTAGCCCTTATCACCGACGGACGTTTCTCGGGTGCTTCGAGAGGCGCATCTATCGGTCACGTCTCACCCGAGGCGGCAGACGGCGGTAACATCGCTCTCATCGAAGAGGGCGACATCATCGCGATTGATATTCCCAATGCTTCTATCAACGTAGAGGTCAGCGACGAAGTTCTCGCCGCTCGCCGCGCGAAATACGTTGCTCCCGAGCCTAACGTTAAGTCTGGTTGGCTCGCTCGTTACTCTCGTCTCGTCAGCGGTGCTGACCAAGGCGCGGTGATGAAATAAGAGGGGAGAGCGATGTGGGGGGAGATTTTTTTTTAAAAAAAACCTCCCCCTCCATCGCTCTCCCCTCTTATTTCATCACCGCGCCTTGGTCAGCACCGCTGACGAGACGAGAGTAACGAGCGAGCCAACCAGACTTAACGTT
>JAZUAS010000053.1:0-13130 GCA_045638125.1 Eubacteriales bacterium
TCTATTGTCTTCCTAAGCCCGCTTGGCCTCGTACTTCAGTTCAAAATTGAAAAAGGTTTTTCACGTCTGTTAAACCAATGAAGCCCATAGCCAACAGAGAGGGGATCCTTAAGGGGAGAGGATGTCGCAGGGCGAGAAAATGCGGCATGCTCGCTTTTTCTCGAACAAGACCCCTTTCCCCTTGAGCGGCGTTTCTTTTGTAACTTTTCTTCCGCCGTGGGAAGAAAAGTTAGTAATAAACATTCTTTTGCTTACTTTTCTTGCAGCTGGTGGCAAGAAAAGTACATATAGACAACCATTAAACTTCAATCTGCAAATTAACGCAAAATCGGGCGGTCAACGACCGCCCGGTTCTTTCATTTTATAATAATATTAAACTTTCGCAAGCTGATTTTCAAGATATCCAACAGTAAACTCAGCCCAAGAATAAGCATTCATATACTGACCCGTAAAGGAGTTGATCGCTCTTGTGTCCCCCTCAAGAAAACGGTAATAATCGCAATCTACTATCTTGGTGTTCAACAGTATTCCCTGCCTGTTCTTCAAAATCAGATCCTTGACCTCTACCGCGTGCAGCGATTTTACAAGGCTTGCAATATAGACCTGAAGATTTTTTTGCTTTGTTCTGTCGTATTCCTCGTCCTCCCAAAGAATGGCGGCAAGCTCGGGATAGGTTGCCGACGTTCCTCGCTTGTCCACGAGATACGCCAATATCTCCTTTGACTGTTTTCTCTCGAATTTCAACGGATTTCCGTCTACAAACACGTCAAAATTTCCAAAAGTAAGTATTTTGATTCGCTTTTCAGCATTCCATTCTATTGGATGTCTGAGGTTTTCAAGCTCGACCCTTACCGCTTCGGGTGTGACCGGCTTCAATATGTAGCCGCTCATACGAAGATCGATACCCTCCTTCATATACTCCGAAAATCCCGTGGCAAATACGATGTTCACCTTGGGGTTGATCAGCTTTAGGTCTCGCGCAAGCTCCACTCCGCTTTTTTCTGGCATGTGGATATCAAGAAACGCTACGTCGATTTTTACCTCGGTTGCAGTTTGCAGTGCACTGCGAACGTCACGGCAAGGATAAACCGTCGCTCCTCCGGCAACGTCAGCCAGAGCGCGCTTCATCAACTCAAGAGAATAATATTCATCGTCAACTGCTAAAATGTTCATTAACGCTTCCCTTTCTTTTTCGGAATTTCGATACGCACTCTTGTTCCAACACCCAATGTGCTTTTTACGGTCAGATCTCCGCGGCAGGTCGCCGCAACTCTGCTTCGAACGTTTTCAAGCCCTACGTGCATCTCCGTGCTTTCCGCGTCAAAGCCCACACCGTCGTCAATAATCTCAATAACGTAGAGGGCTTCCTCCTTGTAGGTGCAGATCTTGATCGTTCCGCCCTCCGCCTTTTTGGTTATGCCGTGCTTGATGGCGTTCTCAACGATCGGTTGAACCGTCAGAGGAGGAACGCTGAAATCCTCACATTGAATCGAATAGATCACGTTCAATCTCTCTCTGAACCTTGCCTTTTCAATTTTCAAATAACACTCGACGTGCTCCATTTCCTGCTCAAAGGATATCAGCGCCTCACTGCTCAAGGAATTGATGTTTCTGCGGAGATATTGTGAAAAATCGATAGTTAAACATTTTGCTTGTTTTGGCGACAAATCACACATAGCCGCGATCGTCGAAAGTGTATTATATATAAAATGAGGGTTGATCTGAGAAAGCATCAATGCGTTTTTTTGCCTTTCTATCATCCTTTGCTTCTGCGAATATATATTCGCGTATATTATAAGCACACTCAATACAAGACCAATATAGGTCAGGGACAATCCGTGAATGCAATAATCAAGCAAAACTCCGGCAACGGGAAAGATGGTGTACATGATAAATGAAAGCTTAGTCATTTTATCCGTATCGTTGGAGAATATCAAAGCAAGCACGATAGCTATAAAGGACAAAACCGGGAACTGAAGGTATATAATAGACATCATCATATCCTCAACTCGAACGTAGTGCCCCAACTCATCAACATAAAACGCATATCCGTAAAATGCGTTTGCAACAAGGAACATCGTTGTAACAATACTCAGAACGCCAAACGACCATATCATAGCAGAAAGCAGCTTTGATTTATTATTTATGGTTTCTCTCAAGAAAAACATAAAGCATACAATGGAAATGTAGCTAAAGCAAACTGCAGCCGTATTTGAAACTGTTGTGAGGTTAGAAAGTTCAATTCTTCCCTCTCCTATCCACGACAACAAATCGGATATCAACGTAGCGATTATAAATACAAGCAAAAGCATAAATGGCTTTGAGGTGCCTCGACTGTTTCTAACATGCTCATTTACGCAGCTCAACAATACGATCACCATAACCAAAAGTCCAAACGCATCTAATGCGATATTAACGTATGGGAGATGAATACTTGGCATAATTGCTCCTCTGGAATTTTTTTCATCTTTATTTTATCACATAAAATTGAATTTTTCAAGTAATTTTGTCAAAAAGGGTGGCGCGGTTTCTCTCAAAATTTGCCATTTTGTTTTCTTTTCCAACGCTCTTCACACAATATACACCCTTTTCCCTTAAAAATGTCGTGCCTTTCATCACAAACGCAGTGTGAATATATTTTTAAACAAATCAAGAGCAACATCTTAACTAAATTCAAAGATAATCCCAAGAATATTAAAAAATTAATCGAAGTTTTGTAAAAAACCCTTTACAAATCGTGTTTTTTGTGGTATAATTATTAACAAGTGATAAAAATTAATCGATTTTAGTGTGACCGTAAATTTAACGTTATTGAAAGTTCGTTCAAAATTCAGCCATTTTTCACACAACCACCCAACTGAAGAATTATAATCTTAAATGAGCTTATTTCGCGATTTTTAGACAACTCAATAACTGAACTTTAGAGCTAACACTTGACAATTTCCAGAGGAGAGAAATTAATGATGGATACCAAAATTCTTATTATCGAAGACGAGACGCTTCTCAGCGAGCCTATCAAAACATATTTTGAAAACGAAGGCTACGAGGTAAAGGTTGCCGCAGACGGCAGCGAGGGCATCAGCTTCTTCAAAATGTACGACCCCGACATAGTAATTCTTGACATAACATTGCCCAAAAAGGACGGCTGGCAGGTCTGCCGCGAGATCCGTGAGAACAGCGCAAAGCCTATTATTATGGTAAGTTCTAAGGGCGACGTTTTCGATAAGGTGCTTGGTCTTGAGCTTGGCGCTGACGATTATATGGTCAAGCCCGTTGACAACAAGGAGCTTTCCGCTCGTATCAAAGCGGTGCTTCGCCGTTGCCAGTCTCACGTTCCTCAGGCGGACGATGAGATCATCAGATTTGAAAATATTGAGATCAGTCTCCAGAAATACGAGCTTAAGCTTCGCGGCAAGAGCATCGACATTCCCCCCAAGGAGCTTGAGCTTCTTTACTTCCTTGCTTCCAACTACAACCGCGTATTTACTCGCGATCAGTTGCTGGACAAGGTCTGGGGCTTTGACTACCTCGGCGACTCCCGTACCGTTGACGTTCACATCAAGCGTCTTCGCGAAAAGCTGGACGGCTCCAGCGAAAAATGGGTCATCAAGACGGTTTGGGGCGTAGGCTATAAGTTCGAGCTTCTCAACTAATAGATTCATTTACTTAAAACGCGCCAACTCAAACTCTGGGTTGGCGCTCATTACTTGATTCAAAGAGGAAATCAATGAAAGAAAACCATAGCATACAGGGAGACGTCTCGGCTTCTTCACAGTCAGGACTTGAGAGCAGGACGCTCCAAAAGGAAAAACAAATAAACGCGCGAAGCGAAAGAATAAGCGCCAAGGGTCAGCGGATTGCGATCAAAAACGCTTCCCTTGCTGAAGCAACCGACGAGCAGGAGCAAACCTCGCTCGGCGCAAAAGACGAAATAGAAACCGACGCTGACACGGGCATCGGCGCAAAAAATCAAAACGACGTCGCCGTGGCACCCTCTCAATCGGGCGACGACGATTCGGAGCGATCACTCGACGGCTCTGTTGCGCCTAAAAAGACCAAATCAAACGGCTTTTTGCTCGGCGGCATACTTTTGTCGGCTATTTCAATAGTTGTGATGATCGCCGTATCCAGCTGCGTTATCATAGCGCTTTTGGGCAGAGACGGCAACACCGTCCTCATTCCCGTGGTGGGTATTCCCTACCATAATGCCGAAACCGACGACTCCGAGATGATTGCCGACGTGATGAAATCGGTAGTTCTCGTCAACGTTGAAAGAGTCGATGGAACAGGAACGGGCAGCGGAATCATTTTGAGCAGCGACGGCTACATCGTCACAAATTACCACGTAGTAAAGGACTCGACGACCATATACGTCAAGCTTTACGAATCCTCGGATTTCGTCAAAGCCAAGCTTATCGGATTCTCCGAGCATGACGACGTTGCGGTTATAAAGATCGACAAAAACGGGCTTCGTCCCGCAACCCTGGTCAGCGACTGCAGTAAATGCCGTCAGGGCGAGAGAGTCTACGCCATCGGAGCGCCCGAGGGCGCCGATTATTCTTGGACGGTCACAGGCGGTATCGTGTCTGCAGTCAACCGAGAGATCAAGATCTACGATAACAGCGGCACACTCAAGAAAAAACTGCGTACTATTCAAACAGATGCCCCCGTAAACCCCGGAAATTCGGGCGGCCCTCTCGTTAACGCGGCAGGACAGGTCATTGGAATTATTACCTTGAAGCTGGATAATACCGCGGGTATGGGCTTTGCTCTTCCCTCCGACGGCGTGCTTGAATTAGTCAAGGCAATAATAGATAAAGGCAACACCGACGGCGTAGAATCGACCATCGCAAGCGGCAGACCCCTTATGGGCGTAACCTGCGTAAGTGTCCAAAAAGACAACTGGTACGTCAACACCGACACGGGAATAATGATGGTCACAGAGGAATACGCCATGGCAAACCCCGGCGCCGCATTTTACGTCGAGGAAGAGGGTGTTTACGTCAAATTCGCGTCCGAGGGAAGCGATTCCTACGGCAAGCTTCTGCCCGGCGACATAATAACCAAGATTAATAACACAAGAGTTTATACGTCCGAGCAGCTTATCAGCGTTCTTAACGATCTTCACGGCGGAGATCAGGTAAAAATCACCTTTTTCCGCGATGGCAAGTATCTCGACGTAAATATAACTCTCAAGGAATCCCCCATTCAATAAAAGTAAAGGGGCTGAGCCATTTAGATGCAGAAGGCGTGGTTTGGTTCTCGTAGGCGTACGAGGGTACGCCAGAGGGCCAAAACGCGACTAAAAAGCCACATAAAAATGAGGAAATCCGCCGTTTTTTTCGGCGGATTTCCTCATCTATAAAGACAAAAGCTATATTTTAAAGTTGTTTTTTGTCCTTGCTTTTAAAAGTGGCTTTTGTTCTGCGCTAAATGAATCAGTCCCTTTTTTATTGTATCATTACTTTTTGCTTAGCCACCACGAAATGTGTGAAAAGTACAGTGATTATTAAAAGCACTAAGGAAATAACGGAAAGCACCTGCTGACCGTAGATCGTAAATCCGACCACCTCGGCGATCTTGTCCTGATTGGTCTGAACGAGATCAAGTATCCAGCCGCCCAAAAGCGACGCGCCAAAGCCGAAAAGTCCCGCAATACTGTTTTTGATCGCAGACGCCTCGGCGAAATACCTGCTATCAACGTAGCTATATGTAATATTGACTATGTTTCCATTCATACACGCCATGGAGACGTTATAAAGTATCGTATAAACTATAACCAGAAACCTTGTATCGGGAGTAGTAAATATATTGGCAAACATAGCTGTCGCGGCAAGGATAAGCCCAAGCTCGATTCCCTTTGCAAAGGTTCTCTTTTCGGTATACTTGGCAAGAGGCTTTGACAATACCGCTCTCGCAAGATGACCCACTATGTTGATTATCTGTATTGCTCCCAGAGCGTAAAGCTTGTTCTTATACGTTCCCATAAAGCCTACCACGATAAATTTCGACACGTCCCACAGTATCATCAGTATAACAACGTTAATAAATTTCTTGTTTCCCAACGTGTTTTTGATGACCTCGGACAGAGGCGCGCCTTCTCTCTTCTCCTCCTTCGGCTTGACGTCGTTCTTTATGAGCATCAGCATTATGAAATCGCAGAGACAGAAAACAAATATGGCAATAGCGGCAAAAATAAATCCGCCCTCAACGTTTCCGCTTTCAGTAAACGCATCCATGACGTATCCTATCACAAAAGAAACAACCATGCCCGCAACAAGAGAAATGATCTCCTTGCCTGCGGTAAAGCTCGCCCTCTTTGTAGGCTCAACGTAAGAATTTCCCCATCTGTATATGAGCGTTGACACAAAATAGTTGCCGAAATACGCCGCAAGAATACAGATTACCACAAGCGGCTTCTTAATATCTTTGGCAAAGGGCAAAAACGGTATAATATAGAGCGACATGAAGAACAGCTGGCTTGCGGTATGGAAAAGTATCGCCACAAGCTTTGTGTTAGTGATCTTTCTGACCACGAACACCGATATAAGCTGGAAAAGAAAGGCAAGAGTGATAAAGGAGGATATAATTCCCGCCTCCGCGTCCGAAAACCCGACGTAGGTAAGCAAATTCGCCAAAAAAGCGTCGCCGACAAGAAGCGCTACGAAATATTCAAAGGTGCATTCGAGCTTATACGCCATTCTCGAGCGCTTATATGCAGGGGAATCATATAAGCTCACATTTTTCGTGTCCATTTAAACACCTCCAAAGCCAACAAGATAAATTGCCGAAAAGAAAAATGCCTTCTATGCCATTATAACACCAATAAAGTAAAAGTCAAGTGCCTACGCAAAACTTCTTTAATTAAATGCTTTTTTGTTTTTGCTGTCGCCTTCTTGACAAAAAAACAAAGTTGTGGTAAAATAATTAGGTAATACTTCGGTTTGACTTACACAAAAAAAATACGAATGGAGAATCTTTATGGAACAGAAAATCATCGAGATCATCGCAGAATATCAAGGTAAGCCCGTATCGTGCTACAATCCCGACCAGAAATTTACCGAAATGGGACTCGACTCACTCGACCTCGCCGAGCTTTTGATTCAGCTTGAGGAAGCAGGAATCGTCGTTGAGCTCTCCCCCCAGATCAACACCCCCGCAAAGCTGGCGCAAGCTATCAAAGAGTAAAACAAAATAACATGACAGGCTTTCAGAACCCCAAAATGTGTTCGGAAAGCCTGTTTTTTGCGCTTTTATTGATTTCGCCTCTCCTAATTTAATATCTCGCCGTTTTCGATCAAAAGAATGAGTTCTCCGCCGCACACCGCTCCCGTTCTGCTATACGACACGGGTTTGAAGATCGCACAAAACCTGCCTCTTGCAGGAATACGGATGCTTCTGACAAACCCTCTTTTCTCTTCACCTTGCCGGATCACGCCAACGGCGCAGACTCTTTCCACGACAAAGCTTGAGAGATCGGCTATAATCAGCTCAAACCCTGCCGCAAAGCATTTTTCGGAAAAGCTTCCCGAAACCGAAAGAAGTGCCTCATCCCCCAAGATCGAGATCTCCACCGCACATAGGGTCGGGGCTTCGCGATCGGCAGTCGTCTTCGTCGAAACCGCAATCGAACTCGGCTCGCAGGACGGCAGAGCGGCGAGAGTCTCGCCCTCCCAAGCGTATGCCGACAAAACCGTCACTTCAAACAGTGTCTCGACCTCCACAGAGTCAGCAAACTCAAAAACAAGCTCTGCCACGTCCCCACAAAAGCAATTATTGTAACTATCCAGCACAAACGCAATCCTGTCGCCACTATCCGAAAAAGAAAGATTGCCACCTTGTTGTGAAATAGTCTCGTTAAGCTTTACCGACGAAAAGCTCACGTTGCTCTCGTCATAAGCGACCTCTACCCAAAGACCGCACAGATTCGCGCCAACGATAGAAAGCGCAAGCGTCACAGTGCTGTCCGAGATCTCGGCGCATACAAGACTTACCGCGAGCGATTGCGAGTCCGTCGGCGAAAAAGGCAATTTCGCCCCATCCGATAAAGCTTGCGAGAGTGGCGATGCCGCCGAGGCAAAAGGCGACGGAAATACCGCTTGGACAACAAAAAAGCTCAAAAAGCAAAAAATCGATAACCGTCTCACGATATTGTTCAAATTTTTATGTAAAAATTCGACGGCAACGCCGAATTTGCTTGAAATATATGTAAAAAATGCCATTTATCCGTATCCCTCCTTCAAATATTTTATTCCGAAGAAATCCTTTTGATAACAGAATTTTTGCCTGATTTTTCTGCGGTTTTTTGCTCTCAAAACGGAAAAACTAATTATGCGCAGGGCATATTAATCAACAAAAAGTATGTTACTGCGAGAAAATCATTATAAACGGAGTTCCGGTATGCTTAATAAAAGAATTTTGATAGCAGCTTTGACTCTTGCGCTGTGCACGACTGCGTTTACCTCCTGCGGTAATAACACCGAGGACGGAAGCGTCAGCGACACAACCGACAGCATTACCGAAAGTGCCGCTCCCGAGACCGAGAGCGGAAAGAAGGAAACCACCGGGGAGAGCAACACAGAAAGCTCTGAAACCGGCATGGGTAGCACAACCGGTACCGAGGGTGCCGGCACTAATGGTACGACAGGGACCGAGGGTACGGGTACTAACGGTACAACAGGCACCGAGGGTACTACCGGCATCGGCGGAACAACAGGCACCGAGGGTACTACCGGTATCGGTGGCACCACCGGCACTGAGGGCGCAGGCGGAATCGTTGGTAGGATCGGAAACGACGCCCAGAACGGCATGAACAACGTCAAGAGAGGCGTTGAGGACATCTTCGACGGCAACCGTGCAATGCCCGAAAGAAGAGGACACCGTCCTCCCGTTCCCTTCGGAAAATAAAGCTGACAGCGTAAAGATCAAAAAAATTTACGGATCAAAAATAAATTTTTGGTCTGTTTTTCAGGGAGACGCTCACGTTGAGCGCCTCCCATTTTGATCTGTTTTGAAAATTTTTCACATAAATATCGCGTACCTGCAAATGAGCTTCGGACAGTTATTTGATCAATCTTTGCCCATTTTTCGCTCTACAATTCTATTTGTTGTTTATTTTCCGATCTTTTGTTACAAATTTAAGGCTTTTTGCAATTTAGCAAGACGTTTTTTCCATCCAAGCCGCACCAATATAAAATATGTAGAAAACGCGCAAAAAAAGCCGTCGAAATATTTTTTTCAAAAAACTATTGACAAAGCGTTTCGTTTGTGGTAGAATATACGGTGTAGAATTATCATCGCGCCAACAAGGACGCGTCGGCAGTGCAAGATTTAGCTTGTGCGTCGTATAATTTTTTAAGGAGATAAGTATCATGGCAAAGTTTACTTACGAGACTCCCGAGCTTCGCATCGCTCTCACCGAAGACGATATTAAAGCGAGCAACCTTCAAGACTCCAGTGCAGACTTCGGAGACACCGGTATTCCCGGCTTCGAGGTAGAAGAAGAAGAATAACCCAAAGTTATTCCATACAAAAAGACCGCTTCGGCGGTTTTTTTGTTTTTGTGGCATTTTTATTATAAATGCGTGTTTTATCTTCGTCAAATCGCCAAATTCAAGCCTGCGTTTTTGTTCAAATGGTCGAATTTTTGTCGTTTTCTACATTTTATTATTGTTACACTTGACAAGCACAAGCATTTTTGGTATAATTTATAATGGAATAATGGCTAAGTGTCCTCGCTTTTCGATGCCGGGAAAATGCGGCGACATAACCCTTAACCAAAAAAAGCGGTCTGCACGGACCGCAAAATTATAAAGGAGAAGATCATATGAAAATGACTTCAATTTTCAAGAAGGCATCAGTCATCGCTATTGCGATCACACTGGTACTCCTCATGGTAGTCTCTGTTCTTCCTGCGGCGTTTGCAGGAGATAGCAGCACAGACTTCGTGAAGGAAACAACCCACGGTGAAAAGCTGAGCGCCTCCAACGTATCCCTCTCGGGAAGCATCACAATGATGTTTTACTTCAAGGGCCTTGAGAGCTTTAAGCCAAGCGACTACATCAAAATCAAGGTTCCCCAAGAGAAGGACAAGGAAGATTTGATCATTACAAGGACCAAGTCTCAACTTTCTTACGACTCCACTAATCAGAGATGGCTCGTAGAAGTTCCCGTTGCTTACGCACAGCAAAACGACATAATCACTATGCAGTGGTTCAAGGACGGTAAGGGCGGCGAAGTTCGCGAAAAGACCGTTAAAGACTACTACAAAAAGGTAGTAGGAGCTTCTGCCACCAGTGAAGCTGCAGCAAAGCTCGTTGCTCCTCTTAAGAGCATGCTTAACGCGGGAGCTATGGCTCAGACGTTGTTTGGACACAATCTTGGCGAAAACAACGCCAACCTTGCAAACAAGGATCTCTTCGTAGGCGGCTCTAACCCCGTCAACGACATGACCGCAGAGCATTTCTACGACGTAACAACCAGACCCGAGTATGATAACAAAGGCACTGGCATCGAGTTCTTGGGCGGTTCCGCTCTTCTTCAGAGCTCCATCGGTTTGAGAATTTACCTCTCTTGCCCCGATGAAATCACCACTGCCACCATTTACAAGGGCGACAGAAACACCGAGGGCGTTCAGAGTGCTACTGTTAAGATAAGAACAGACGACTCTAACGGCAAAAAGTTCGTAGCTGTCACCAACATTCTCGCTACTCAGTTCGACACTCGTTTCACCGTTGAGGTAGCGGGTCAGAACGGCCAAAACGCTTACTTTGAATACAGCGTTCTCGACTATGCTCTCAACGCAATGAACAACTATCTTGCAGATGAAGCACTCAAGAACACTGCAAAATCCCTTTATTTGTTCTATGCGAGCATGAAGGACTACACCGATGAAACCTACTATGCCGGCCCTAAGGTAGAGGATGGATCCGGCAATCTCGTTCCCGCAGAGTGTACTCACGAGCGTTCTCACCTTGAGAATGCGGGCATCGTCTGCTCCGACTGTGGAGAGACCCTCCAGGCTTCCACCAAGATCACCGTTACCGTTAACGCTCCTGTGATCAGAGCCGGCGAAACCGCAAACATTACAGTTACATACGCTATCTCCAATGCATTGGATCTCCGCGCTCTCTCGCTCACATCCAAGCTTGGCGACAACGCACTTACATACAAATCGCTTGTTAACGGCGAAGGATATGACTGTTCCGTCGACGCAAACGTTCTAATTCTTCCCGCAGCTGACGACGGCGCTTTTGCTGACAACACCACACTCGTAACAGTTACCTACACGGTAACCGCTACCGAGACAGGCACATATAAGCTCAGCACTACTATCAACGCGGCTGCAACCGCAGAAAAAGACCTTGATGAAGCGGCTCTCGCTCTGATCATCACCAACACTCCCTCCATCGAGGTAAAGCCTGCGCTTTGTGCAGACGGACACAACACCCAGTACGTTAACAACGGTACTACTCATATAGAACACTGTCCCGATTGTAAGCAGATCATTAACGGCGAGGCTGCTCACACAGCAGGTGACAAGGCGGTAGCTATTCCGGGCGATCCCCAGCACGAGAACGTGCTTTGCGCAAACTGCGGAGGGGTTGCCGGAAAGAGATTCGTAAGCACAGTTAAAGACGGCTATACCTTCTTTGATCCTTCCGAGCTTTTTAATCTCGACGTCTCCGCTGAGTTGTCCAAGTCAACAGGTTCGGATGGTGATCTTGATTACTTCCGCGTTACCTCTACGAGAGATAACTATGGTGATCTCTTCCTGACCCGGGGTCCCAACCTCTCAGGCGTAGGCAACTACGTGGCTATGATGGTAAGAAAGACTTGCGCAGACACTGCCCACTACGGAATGACGCTCTACGTCACTAAAGCCGGAACAACGGATCTCACCGGTGTCCAAAACAAGGCCGCGTCCCTGACTGAATCCGCCGAGTGGCAGTTGGTCATTTTCGACTGCAGCACATTGACGAATATGGACAAGGAAAACGGTATCGGTCATACAAGATTGCGTGTCTTTACCTCAAGCGTAACGGGTAACACTGCCGACATCGCATGGATCGGCTTCTTCGACAGCACCTCCGAAGCTATTGCACTCTACAACGAGTACACTGGAGCTTTTGACATTAGTTCTGCCAAACCGACCACTGAATGCGACCATATATGTAGCACTAACGATTACGTACAGCTCGCAGGAAATCCTCAAAAAGAGTCTCGTACTTGCTCGGTTTGTCACGCCGTTGAAGAAAGATACGTAAGCGATGTTAAAGATGGTTTGACCTTCTTTGATCCTTCCGAGCTTTTCAATCTCGACGCCGCCGCTGAGTTGTCCAAGTCAACAGGTTCGGATAATGGTCTTGATTACTTCAGAGTTACCACTAAGGTTGCTAGCTATGGTGATCTCTTCCTGACCAAGGGTCCCAATCTCTCAGGCGTAGGCAACTACGTGGCTATGATGGTAAGAAAGAATCCCGCAAACACTGCCCACTACGGAATGACGCTCTACGTCACTAAAGCCGGAACAATGGATCTCACCGGTGTCCAAAACAAGGCCGCGTCCTTGACTCAATCCACCGAGTGGCAGTTGGTCATTTTCGACTGCAGCACATTAACGAATATGGACAAGGAAAACGGTATCGGTCATACAAGATTGCGTGTCTTTACCGCAAGCACAGTGGGTGACACTGCCGACATAGCATGGGTCGGATTCTTCGACAAGGCTAACGATGCTCGCGAAATCTATATCAACTACACCGAGAAATATAACCTCCAGGCAGTGTCTGTAGACTGCTTCCACACTTGGATAGACGCCGACTGTGACACTCCCAAGACCTGTTCTGACTGTGGCGTAACCGAGGGCGAGGCTCTTGGTCACACAGCAGGTGACAAGGCGGTAGCTATTCCGGGCGATCCCCAGCACGAGAACGTGCTTTGCGCAAACTGCGGAGAGGTTGCCGGAAAGAGATTCGTAAGCACAGTTAAAGACGGCTATACCTTCTTTGATCCTTCCGAGCTTTTTAATCTCGACGTCGCCGCTGAGTTGTCCAAGTCAACAGGTTCGGATGGTGATCTTGATTACTTCCGCGTTACCTCTACGAGAGATAACTATGGTGATCTCTTCC
>JAZUAS010000054.1:0-2510 GCA_045638125.1 Eubacteriales bacterium
ACTCATATACCTGTAAAATTATCGTATAGATCGTCGGCGCGGTGCTCAAAATAAAAATGATAACGGAGGTGAATATATGAGCAATAGATTAGCAAACGAAACGAGTCCTTATTTGCTTCAGCACAAGGACAATCCCGTGGAGTGGTATCCTTGGTGCGACGAGGCGTTTGAGCGCGCGGTGAGGGATGACAAACCCATATTCTTAAGTATCGGATACAGCGCGTGCCACTGGTGTCACGTGCTTGCTCACGAGAGCTTTGAGGACGAAGAAATGGCCGAGATTTTGAATAAATATTTTATATCCATCAAGGTTGATAAAGAGGAGCGTCCCGACATTGACAGTGTCTATATGGCGGTCTGTCAAGCCTTCACGGGAAGCGGCGGCTGGCCCACCAGCATCTTTATGACGGCAGATCAGAAGCCGTTTTTCGCTGGAACTTATTTTCCCAAAACCTCACGGGGCGGTATGATAGGCTTTCGGGAGCTACTGCTCGCCATACACGAAAAATGGGTATCCGACCGCGATATGCTCTTGAGGGATTCGGAGAAAATTATTGAGCATCTGAACAGCTCGGAGAGCGTGTCGGATATAGCGGATATTGATCTAACACACTTGGCAGTGTCGCAATATGAGCGCATCTATGACGCAAAACACGGCGGATTCGGACGAGCGCCGAAGTTTCCGACACCGCACAATCTGCTCTTTTTGCTCGATTACTACGAGCGTTACAAAACAGCCTCGTGTCTGAACATGGCGGAGCAAACCCTCTTGCAGATGTATCGCGGTGGAATGTTCGATCACATCGGATTTGGATTCTGCCGCTATTCCACCGACAAAAAGTTTCTTGCTCCGCATTTCGAGAAAATGCTGTACGACAACGCGCTCCTGATACTCGCCTATTGTAAGGCGTACACGGTAACAAAAAAGGCATTATATCTTGAGATCGCAGAAAAAACGGCAAGCTATATTCTCCTTGAAATGACATCACCCGAAGGCGGATTTTACAGCTCGCAGGACGCCGACAGCGAGGGTGAAGAAGGAAAATATTATCTGTTTACGCCCGACGAGATCACAAAGATTCTTGGCACAGAGGACGGAACGCGCTTCAACCGTCATTTTGATATAACAGACGCAGGCAATTTTGAGGGCAAGAATATCCCGAATCTCTTAAAAAGCGATCCTTCCAATAACAGCTTTGAATCTTTTCTTCCCATGCTTTATGATTACCGAAAAAAGCGATATTCACTTCACCGCGACGAAAAGATCTTAACGTCGTGGAACAGCCTGATGATCGCCGCTATGTGTGAGCTGTATCTTGTCAGCGGGAAGGAAATATATCTTTCTGCCGCACAAAACTCAGATAGCTTTATGCAGAAATGTCTGTGTGATGGTGATGCGCTCTATGTCAGCTTTTATATGAAAAAACGGGGCGTAAAAGGCTTTATCGATGATTACTCCGCGTATGTTTTTGCCCAACTTTCGCTGTATCGCGCCACTTTGGATAGTGAACATTTGAATAGGGCAAAGCGCTTATGCGATAAGGTCATATCGGATTTCGGAGATAATACGGGCGGATTTTATCTGTATGGCAAAGATCACGAGGAGCTGATTTTGCGTCCAAAAGAAACCTACGACGGCGCGATCCCAAGCGGTAATTCGCTGATGGCGTATAATCTTGTTCGCCTGTCTCTTATTACAGACGAGGAGAAATACAAAATCGAAGCGGAACGGCAGCTTGATTTTCTCGCGCAAAGCGCAGCACAATATCCCACAAACCACGCTATGTTTTTGAGAGTGCTTTTGGAGCACGACAAGCCGCCAATGAAAGTAACGGTCGTTTCCGATCAACAGACAGACAACAGAGTCTTGCCTCTTGCATTTCCACCTGATGCGATCGTCATTTTTTTAGATGCCCCCACAAAAGAATATCCGCTCAAAAACGGCAAGACCACTTATTACGTCTGCCGAGGTCAAAGCTGCCTACCGCCAACCAACGACTTGAATGAATTGATTTGAATTTGCGAACACTAAATAGAGGAAAGGAGTGATTAATATGTCTGAAAATAAAGATACGAAAAAAGAACAAGAGCCTAAAGATAAAAAGCCTCTTACTAAGCCCGGAGATATCAAGGGTAAGATCGAGGTTCTCGACACTTGTGAACGCAGAGACGGTCCCGGAGGAAACTGAAGCGGATATAAATAAAAAATAACCTCGGCAAGAAAACTCCCTGCCGAGGCTTTCTACATTACGCTACATTAGCCGCGCCCGCTTTCTTCTTTGCTTTTTCCTCCTTCTCCAAACGCTCCTTTTCCTCATATTCCTCACGCCACTTTTGAAATTTCGCCATTTCTTCCTCGTTATCAAAAAACTCGGTGATGATCGGCTCATACATGCGCACGATCTTCAAGATCTCGTGTTCGGGAACTTGGGAGCGACAACGGTAGCCGCCCACCTTGTTATCAAGGGCAAAACGCGCCATACATAAAAACCATTTCCATCTGTTTATCT
>JAZUAS010000055.1:0-7369 GCA_045638125.1 Eubacteriales bacterium
TTGCCGTCAGTGGTGATGTCAATGTAGGTCTTAACACCTGCATTGTCGAAGTAGAATCTGTATCCGATAGTAGTCTCGCCCTCGAGAACTGCCTCAAGATATACGTCAACACCGTCAGCTACGTTAGTGGAGGTCTGGAGGAAGTTTCCGCTCTTAATACCGTTGAAGTAGTAGTTCTTGCCGTCCTTTGCGGTGAGGTAGAACTTGTATGCGGTTCCTGCTACGGGATTGTCAACGTGCTCACCGGTGTAAACACCCTTTGCAAGAGCCTTAACGTTGATTTCAAATGTCTTGGTCTCGCTTACTTCTCCGCAAGTGATTGTAGCGGTAAGAGTAAGCTTAACCTGCTCGTCTGCAAGCGCGATAGCGAGCTTGCCGTTCTCATCGATAGTATATGCTTCGTTATCTATTTCCCAAGAAATGGTAACGTCATCATAGAACTTACCAACGAGAGGAAGCTCAACGGTGGTGTTCTCGGTTACGTTTTCAACAACAGTAAGGTTTTCAAGCTCAGCCTCAACCTTTTCAGCGGGAGTCTTGATAACTTCTACGTAGTTGGTGAAGGGGGTGGTGCTCATAGGAATGAGGTAGGGAGCGCCGGAGTAGAGAACGAGGATACCGGTAACGTCTGCCTTGTAGCCGAAGTGAGCCGCGTGATCTTCATCAATGGTGGTCTTGTCGGGGCTGCTTACCTTGCTGCCGTCAACAACGATCTGGAGAGAGGTGGGGAAGTCGGTAACGTATGTTCTTACGTAACCGGTCTTTTCACCGATTGCAAAGTAGAGGTACTGAGAAGTATCCTTTTCGAGATCCTGTGCACCGATCTCAACGCCCTTGATAGTTACCTGGAGACCTACGTAGTTCTTGAGGCTAGCGCCTGCTGCGAACTCTTCGGTGATATCGAGAACGGGAACGTCCTTGATGGTCTCATCAACGATAGTGAATGTACCGCCATTGGTTTCCTGCATGCCGCTATAAGGTTTAATAACTGCGGTAACAGATACGGTCATACCGATCTTAACACCTGCTGCAACAGGGTCATCATCAAGCTGGTAGCAGTAGTAGCCGCCCTTGCCGGATGCGTCTGCGAGGAAGAGGTGGTTTCTGGAGTTACCAACGCTCTTACCGTTCATAGCAACAACGATACCTTCGATAACAACGGTGGTGCCTTCGGGTGCTGCCATATAGTCCTCAAAGGATACGAGAACGTACTTGGGAACTGTGCGGTCGTAAGAAACGGTAGCGGTAGTTCCGTCGGGAGCGGTGATAGTACCGGTGAGCGTATAAGTATGCTCTTCTGCTGCCTTTTCGTCTACGTCAATGGTCCATTTGGGGCTTCCCTCGATAACCTTGACGAGCTCATTGTCAACAGACCAAGTAATGATGTACTTGTCGAGACCGATCATTACCTGACCAAATACTTCGTAGTCGGCAGCGGTAACGGTGTTGCCGTTCTTGTAAAGGGAGTCAACGTATTCAGCTGCTGCCTCAACGTCATACTCGGGAGCGGGATCAGTCTCGGTTTCGGACTCTTCGCTCTTGGACTCGGATTCGGTGGGTTTTTCGCTTTCGGACTGGGACTCGGAGTTCTCGTTGCCGTTAGGCTGAGAGGACTCGGAAGAGTCGGTTCCGGGAGTTTCGGGTTTTACGGGTGTACATGCCGCAAGAAGCGAAAGGCACATAAGTGCAACCAGTAAAATTGCAATTAGTTTTTTCATAATGTCTCCTTTATGAATTTTTAATTTATATTATTATTTGATAATAATATCGTTGGGTGAGAATACCTTGATCTGATAATCGCCCTTGAAGTATTCGATAATTCCCTTGACGTCAATGGTCTTACCGTAAAAATACTCCTCGGTGATAAGATCTCCGTTTTCATCGCGGAAAACGGTGGTGCGGACCTTGACAGTAACGCCGTTTGCCTCGCAGGTAAGCGTCATTGCTCCAAAGTCGTCGCTGGTTTCGGTAGTGGTTGTGGATACATACTTAACCTTCAAGCCTTCCATGCTGATAGAGGAATAGATTGCGAGATAAGCGTAATCATAAGGCTTGACGGTCTCATTACCTTCGTCATCGACCTGTGTTACGTTAACCTTATCGTTAGCAAACTTTTCGGGTGCAGTAGGAAGATATACGGGAGAGTGTCCCTCGCTGAGCTTGATCGTGTTAGAGGGATCGTTGGGCTTCATGGCGCGGTAAGAAAGTCCGGAAACCTGATATGTTCCGCCGGTTTCGTAATAGGATACCGTTCCAACGATTCTGATCTCGTTTCCTATGGAAAGAGCCTTGAGAAGATAAGTGCTTGACTCGAAACCGTAATAAACGTACATTCCGTACCACATATCGGTTTCTTCATCGTAGTTTTCAACGTAGACCGCGTTGTCGTGGTCCATTGTCACTATTCCGGTAAAGGCAACCTTAGAGCCGTTGTACTGCTCGATGTTGCAACGAAGCTCCTTGAGGGTAAGCTCGTATGCTTCGCCGTAGAAGAAGTCGGGGTCGGGTTGACCGGAATAAACGCAAAGCTTTTCAGCCTTAGCTTGATTGATAGCGGCGATACTTGCCTCGCCGTAGCGGTTGTTTGCGGAGTTGGAAGCGATCGCAAGACCGTTCTGCAATATTTCGATATTGAGGTTACGGTATTCGTCGCTACCCGCGGGCTTGTACCATATCCAAAGGAGATAACGGTCTCCTGTGGAGTCGGCGTTAAGCTTGTTGTCGTCCGACTCAACGATAATAGAGGTTGCTGTGGAAAGCTTCTCCTTTGTAAAATTGGACGCCGCCTTGCCCCATTCTTCGATCTTACCGGTAGATTCGGGGGTGTTGATAGAAATATATCTTGCCTTGATCACACCGGTGGGGATAAGGGAAGTGGGAACGTTAAAGTGAGTGGTGTCGCCATCGATGAAGGTCTTGACGGTAACCTCTTGCTTGAGGGTGTCGGAGTTCATGTCAAGCTTGATCGAGCCTGCATAGTCGATGTGAGCGTTTTGCTCCTCGTCATTTGGCTCGGACTCGCTTTCCTCTTCAGATGTGCTTTCTGAAGAGCTGTCTGAATTTTCATTTTCCGATTGCTCGGCGGAAGGTGTCGAGCTTTCGGCATCTGTTTCAGTGCTTATGAAGTCGCATGCCGACAGGCACCCGAGAATGGTGCCTATCAGCATAGCAACAACAAGCAGATTGCTAATGATTTTCTTCATTATTAATTAAACCTGTTTATTTGACCTCAAATTTTAGAATTAAGAGAGGTACTTACACTTTTCAACTGCGTCCTCAAACTTCTGCTTGATCATAGCGTCAACGTCGTCGGTAGTTGCGGTAAGGCAGTCCGAAATAAGAAGACCAACCTGATCACGTGCAACGGAAGAACCGTTGAATGCGGGAGAGGTGTAGTAAGCGTCTACCTGATCGAGACAAATCTTTGCAGAGAGAGCTGCGATGCCGTCGCCGCCGTCAGCCAAATCGAGCCAAGCAGCGTATGACTCGTTGGTTGCAACAGACTTAAGAACGGGAACGTATCCGGAAGCCATGGAGAACTCAGCCTGGAAATCAACGTTGGTGGTGAGGAACTTCATGAAGAGCCAAGAAGCGTAAACCTCCTGCTTGTTAGCCTTGTCAAAGATACAGAGGGAAGGACCCTGGGAAATAACCTTGGGATTGGTGGAATCAACCTGAGGAATAGTAGTAATGCCTACTTCGAAGGGATATTCACCGTTTACCTTGGTGGGACGCTGGTGAGTAGCACCTGCAGAGGAACCGATGGACATGTAGCTCTTCTGCTCGCCGTCCTTCGCTACGAAGAGACCGGAGGTATATGCGCCGTAAAGCTCCTGGGTGGTTACGTAACCTGCCTCATACCAGCCTCTGAATCTCTTAACGAAGCTTCTGTTTTCCTCGGTGTTGAAGAGGAAGTGTTCGCCGGTAGCACTTGTGTAGGGAGTGCCGAGCTGCTCGGTCATAGTAATGAACCAGTTGGACTCACTGTCATATCCGAGAGGGATACAGTCGGGGTCGATCTCCTTGATCTTCTTACAGAGCTCTTCCATCTCGTCCCAAGTGGTGGGAGGAGTAAGACCGTGCTCAGCGAAGAAGGTTGCGTTGTAGTAAAGAACCTCGGTGGACTTGGAAAGAGGAAGTGTGTACATCTTGCCGTCACCGAACTGCTTACCTTCGTTATAGTAGCCGGGGATGAAGTCGTTGATCTGCTTCTGGGTGAGACCCATACGCTCGGTAGTACCGTCAGCGCGGGTAACGTCAGCCATATTAGCGATAAGGGAGTCGAGGGGATAAACTGCCTTGGAAATGTTGTAGGTTGCAACGTGGTCGGGATAGCAGTAAGCGATGTTGGGCTGGTTGCCAACGGTGATCTCGGTACTGATCTGGTTACGAACGTCGTCGTATCCGCCTACCTGGCTATGCTCGATCTTGATGTTGGGGTAGAGCTTGTTGAATTCTGCGATGTAAACCTCGAGAACGTCTCTGAGGTTCTGACCCATGGTGTGATAGAACACGACGGTTACTTCGCTTCCGTCGTAGCCTACGTCATTGTTCGCGGGCTCGTCGGGCTCGGACTCGTCGGTTTTCTCGGACTCACTGCCGGAAGCCTGATCAGACTCTTCATCTCCGGTAGGAGTTTCTGCGGGGGTGGAGCTTTCTTCAGAGCTTTCGTTTTCAACAAACTGCGAGAGGTCGCAGCCTACGAGAGCGATGCAACCGAAGCAGAGAGCTACAGCCATAAAGAATGCCAAAAATCTCATTTTCATGTTTTTTGTCCTCCAAAAAATATTTTTTATTGTTAAGCTTTTTCTTTTCCTTAAAAAGCGATTAACCTTTTATTCCGCTTCGGCTTACGCCCTTCATAATATATTTTCTCAAGAAAACGAATACTAAGAAGAGGGGAAGCGAAACCAGTGCGACCGCCGCCATCTGACGGGGGTAGTCTGTGTTACCCGAAACGTCATTAAATGCGTTTCTCAGACCGTTTGTGATAAGTCTGTGAGCGTCGTCGTTTGCAACGAGTCGAGGCCACATGTAGGAGTTCCACGCACCCATCATCTTCAAGATGGTGATCGAGATAATGGTGGGGAGCGAGAGGGGGATCATTACCTTGCAGAGATACTTGAAGTCACCGGTGCCATCGACCTTTGCCGCGAGGTAAAGCTCGTTGGGTATCTGCATGAAGTTCTGTCTCAAAAGGTAAATGTAGAATACGCTTACAAGGAAGGGTATGATCAGTGCGGCATAGCTCGAATCGACCATGGGGATCTGGAAATCCGGCCCGAACCAACCGAACATGTTACCAAGTCCGTTAAAGAAGGTGGGAAACCAGCCGTTCTTGGTCATAACCGTTGCGTAGTTCGTGATGGTAAACAGCTCACCGGGGATCATCATCGTTCCGAGGAGCGCTGCGAAGAGTGCGTTCTTGCCCTTGAAGTTAAGACGCGCAAAGGCAAATGCGCTGAGGACGGTGATAACTACCGAGAATATCGTGGATACGATACCTACGTACATCGTATTTCTAAAGAGAGTGAAAAGGTCGAAGTCGTTGGTAGAGGCTTCGGGAGAAACCAGAGTTCCTACCAAGCCGTTTGCCTCTGCCCACTCAAAGGGAATGAGAATGTCGGTGTAGTTGGTATATTTCCAGGATTCGGGGATCAGTGTGGGAACTGCCAGGCGGTACTCTTCAAGAGATTTCAGTGAAGAAACGATCATGAAGTAGAAGGGGAAGAGTACTATCAGAGCCATTATGCCGAGGAAGGCATAGACCGCGATCTGTCCGAATACTTTAGCGACCTTTTGAGAGGCGGCAACCTTCTGCATGTCTTTTGCTTCCATCACTTTCATAGTGCTGGTGACTTTCTTTTCTTTTGCCATTTTGCTGTACCTCCCTTCATTAATAATGAGTGTTCTTCTTGCTTATACGCAAGTTGATCATTGTTACAACGAAGATGATCGCAAAGAGCATCAGCGCCGCCGCGCCCGCAAGACCGTAGTCCTGGGTTATTTCGAGGTGATTTTGAATATGTCCTACGATGGTGTTCATATTAGCACCGCCGGGAACCGCTTTGGATTCGCCAAAGATACCGACGACACTGGAGTATTCCTTGAATCCGCCGATAAAGCTGGTGATAATAACGTAGGTCAGCATGGGAGAGAGAAGCGGAACAGTGATTTTGGTAAGAACGCGCCACTTGGGAGTGCTGTCAATCTTAGCCGCGTCGTAGTACTGCTTGTTGATGCTCTGCAAGCCTCCGAGAAGAATGAGGATCTTAAAGGGAAGTGCATTCCATATAATATAAATGATGAGAGCTGTGAAGCTCGCCCATTCGGGAGCGCCCTGGTTGATCCAGTTTATTCTCTCGATGCCGAACACGCCCAAGATATTATTGATAATACCTACCGATTCGTGTCCGTATCCGAGACCGACGATATTGAACATTGCCGCGAATACCATTCCTATCGCAATAGAGTTGGTAACATAGGGGAGGAAGAATATCGTCTGAAGTCCTCTCTGGAGGAACTTGATCGAATTAAGACCTACTGCGATGAGAAGCGCGAGAACCGTAGAGAGCGGAACTGTGATAATGGTAAGAATGAAGGTGTTCTTCAAGCATACCATAAAGTCGCTTCCCTTGCTGGTGAGAACTCGGGTGAAGTTGTTAATTCCGAAGTGCTGGAAGGACTCACCGTAAACCTGGTCGTCGGTCAGCAAGAGACCTGCTTCACCGGACGTACCATTGGTAACGTAATACTGAACGCCGTCTGCCGAGCGGTGCGCACCGATACGGTAAGCGTCATCCTCGCTGAGCTTGGTAAATTCCTTTGCCTCGCCGGCTTCGGAGATCTGACGGTACATTACTGCGGGAGCAGGAGCATTTTCGTCCGCAAGTTCAGCGAGCGGGTAGATGCTGACTCTGCCTATGCCGTCAAGTCCGAGATAATACTCGGTCTCGTTTATGAGGCATACCCAAGCCTTGCTCGTCTTGTCGTAATAGAATCCGCAACCGCCGTCTGGGGTGTACTCCATTGAAACCGTACCGTCTTCGTCAACAGTAGCATTGAGATAGTAGTACTTATAACCGTCACCCTCAAAGCTGAATTTGAAGCCGCTCTTGTCGCCAACCTTGCAGGCTTCAGGCCAGAGCTCGGCAGATTCGCTGAGGACGTTGGTCGTTTTGAGGTAACCCTCGTCTGCGGTGGGCAGAACGTATTTCAGCGCTTCGGGAAGACCCTTAAAAACGCCGAATTTGTAGTTTGCATTTTCGTCGAGTCCCGCTGTTACGTGATTGGTGGGAACGTCAACGTAAAGAGCCGCAGGATAAATGGTCGAGCCGAGCTCGGCTATGTTTTCGTCGGTTGCCTCGAA
>JAZUAS010000056.1:0-17866 GCA_045638125.1 Eubacteriales bacterium
TTTGAGTCCTCGCTTCTCTGCGAGCATTATTACAAAATAAACCACGATAGCGGACTGACGGTTTTCGTGTTTCCTAAAAATTTGTCTACTACATACGGCATTTTTTCGGTCAATTTCGGCGGCAACGCCATAGAATACGACCTGGGTGGCGAAAAGGTTAGCTTGCCCCAAGGCTGCGCCCATTTTCTTGAGCATAAGCTCTTTGAAAACGAGGACGGAAGCAATGCCGACGACGTTTTTTCGTCACTCGGCGCTTATGACAACGCCTATACCTCAAACGAGCGCACCGCCTACCTTTTCTCGGCTACCGAAAACGTCCGTGAGGCTCTTTCAGAGCTGCTCCGCTTCGTTACGCACCCTTATTTCACCGAAAAGACCGTGAAAAAGGAGATCGGAATTATTGCCGAGGAGATCAGGGGCTGCATGGACGATCCTTACGACCGTTGCTATATGAATATGCTGGGCGCGATGTATTTCGTCAATCCCGTCAAGAATGAGATCTGCGGAAGCGAGGAGTCTATCTCGAAAATAACTCCCGAGGTGCTATACCGATGTTGCCGCGATTTTTACACTCCCGAAAATATGGTCCTTTGCATTTGCGGTAACATAACGGCAGAAGAGACTCTGGAGATAGTCGATAGAGAAATTGGCAAGAAAAAGCGAAGCTTTTGCGCAGTCTTTGCGTCCTTTGAGGAACCCGAGGAAGTGAAAAATCATTACGTTGAGAGAAAGATGCCCGTAGGCAAGCCGCTTTTCTGCATAGGAATCAAGGATTGTGATATTCCCGCGTCTCCGATAGAGAGATACAAAAAGGTGGAGGGAATGAACATTCTGCTTCACATGATGTTCTCCGAGGCAGGCGAGTTTTATCTCGACATGCTTGAACAGGGCATCGTCGCTCCCGGATTTGACAGCGGATATTCGGCCAGCCCATCTACGGCTTACGTTATGATCTCGGGTGAGAGTGACGTTCCCGAAATTCTGCTTGAGAAGATAAAGGCGAGAATTTCCGAGTGCCGTGAAAAGGGACTTGACCGAGATGATTTTGAAAGGGAAAAGAAATGCGTTTACGCGTCCTACATTTCCGATTTTGACTCCACCGAGGATATCGCCTTTGCGCTAACGTCCTATGCGTATGACGGCATTGACATCTTCGAGCAACCCAAAATAATTGAAAGTATAAGCTTCGATTACGTAACGGAGCTGTTGAACAGAGTCTTTGAGGATGAGTGCTTTACCTTGTCCGTCGTAAGACCCGAATAAAACACAGGAGGATATTTATGGAACACATATCAAAGATTGCCTTTCCCGGATTTGGAATAGGCGAATTTGAGCTTAGCAACGTGGCCTTTGATTTGGCGAACGTTCTGGGATTTTTAGGAATCAAGATCAGTAGCTTTCCCGTATATTGGTATGGAGTAATCATTACCTGCGGAATGGTGCTGGCGTTCCTTTACGTTGTCTATAGAGGCAAATATGAGGGGGTTAAGTCCGACGATATTACGGATATTGCGCTTTGGACGGTTATTATCGGTGTTGTCGGCGCAAGACTTTATTATGTGTTGACCAAAATAGATAACTTTTTGCCAAAGGGTGAATTTAATCTCTTCGAATTTTTGAAAAACGTGGCAAATCTTCGCACAGGCGGACTTGCGATATACGGCGGAATTATTGCTGGAGCAAGTACAATAATCGTAGTGACGATCATTAAGAAGATCAACTCCTTAAAGCTTTGGGATATGGCGGCGCCTGCCGTTATGATTGGTCAGTCTCTTGGCAGATGGGGCAATTTCTGTAACGGTGAGGCATTTGGCGCTATTGTTGAAGAGGGACACCCCTTGTATTTCCTTAGAATGGGATTGATCTCTACAAACACGGTGTCTACTTTTGGCACACGAGAAATGGTTTACGTTCATCCCACTTTCTTGTATGAATCGCTTTGGAACGTTGCGGGATTTATCCTCATAAATCTTTTCTACAAAAAGAAGAAGTTTAACGGTCAGATAGCCTTTATGTATCTTGCTTGGTACGGTATCGGCAGATTCTTTATCGAGGGACTTCGCACCGATAGCCTTTACGTTCCCGGTACTGCCATCCGCATTTCACAGATGGTTGGAATCTTGTGTTTCGTGGTGTTTGGCGGAGCACTTGTTGCAGGATTGATCTATTCCTACAAAAAACTTAACGTTGAGGGAAAAACATTGACCGCGTTTGATAATTTCCTCAAGCCCCAGCTCATAGAAAACCCGGTTTTCTTTGAGAAAAAGGACAAAAAGGGCGAAGATACTGTTGAAACAGCGGATAAGTCGGAAGATAACACGGAGGAAAGCAAAAATGGCACAGATAATTGACGGAAAAGTAATAAGCAAGCTGGTACGTGAGGAGATCGCCGCAGAGGTAGTGGAATTTAAGAAAAAGTACGATTCCGCGCCCGGCTTGGCGGTAATTATCGTTGGAAATGACCCCGCATCGCAGGTCTACGTTAAGAACAAGAAGAAGGGATGCGAGGAGGTCGGATTTTACTCCGAGAGCTACGAGCTTCCCGAAACTACCACCCAAGAGGAGCTGATCGCTCTTGTTGAAAGACTTAACAACGACGACAAAATACACGGAATCCTCGTTCAGTTGCCTCTCCCCAAGCACCTCAACGAAACCGAGGTGTTGCTGAAGATAAGACCCGAAAAGGACGTTGACGCCTTCCACCCCTACAACGTAGGTAAGATTATGATCGGAAATCACGATCTGCTTCCTTGCACCCCTGCAGGCGTTATGGTACTGCTTGAAAAGAGCGGAATCGACGTCGGCGGCAAGAAGTGCGTGGTTATCGGTCGTTCCAATATCGTGGGTAAGCCTATGGCTATGCTCTTGCTCCACGCTAACGGCACTGTGACTATCTGTCATAGCAGAACACAGAACCTTAAAGAGGTCTGCCGCGAGGCGGATATTTTGGTAGCGTCCATTGGTAAGCCCGAATTCGTTAAGGGTGATATGGTCAAGGAGGGCGCAGTTGTCGTTGACGTTGGAATCAACCGTCTTGAGAGCGGTAAGCTGGTGGGTGACGTTGATTTCGCCGAGGTTGAGCCCAAGGCGTCCTACATTACCCCCGTGCCCGGCGGCGTAGGTCCTATGACTATTACAATGCTTCTCAAAAATACCCTCACCGCGGCAAGTATTGCACGTGGGGAAAGGTAATATCTTTTATGGAAAAAAAGAAAACAATATTTTTTGTTGTTTTAACAGTAGTTACTTTTTTACTGGCATTGTTAGCAGCAAATGTTGGTTCATTTACTGAATTGAAGGATGCCTGTGTTGATGCTGCTGATGGAGATGTTGCTATTTGTTATTACGGTTCTTTTGTAAAGGTATATAATCGGGAAGGCGAATTAATTTTCTCGAAGTCACTTAATACCGAGGGTGGAGGGGGAATGTACGTTCAATATATTGATTCGTATTTGTACGTGTATTTGGGCAGACCCAACCAGCTGTTAGTTTACGATAAGGACTACAATCTGTTGCCTGAATCTGAGAATAAGAGTATCTACTCCTCTTATCGAGCTTCTTTTGAAAGCAACACCTGGGACGAATGGGATAAAAGAGATGGCGGTATGTATTACCGCTTAGGTGATTTAGAGTATTGTTACGAAAAGTCTCCGTTTTGGAAAAATATCTTTAAAAATGGAGAATGTAGATTGTTTGTTCGTGGTGCAAACGGAGAAGAGATTACAATTTACGAAAGCAAGTCAAAATAATAACATATCGGTAATATTAGAAAGATTTATCTAAATAAACAAAAGAGATAAAATAACAATCTCTCCCTTTAGGAAAAGAAAAAGGTCGCACTGCGGCCTTTTTACTTTAATAAACATGCTACGACAAAATCAGCTACGACAAAATCCGCTCAAGCCCTTGACATTTTTGCATTTTTAATATATAATAATATAATCTATAACTATGTTTAAATTGAAAGAAGAATATATGAAAGAATACAGAATTTTACCCGATGCCGAGATGCAGGCGCAAAATATATTCCGCGACCGTGTGAGAGATATTTCTCTTGCCAAAGCCGAGGAGCGCGGACAGGCATTGAAGGCATTCGTGCAGACCTTTGGTTGCCAGCAGAACGAAGCCGACAGCGAAAAGATCGTGGGAATGTGCCGCTCCATGGGCTATGAGATTTGCTACGCTCCCGAGGAGGCAGACCTTATTATGGTAAATACCTGCGCCGTCAGAGAGCATGCCGAGCAAAAGGCACTTTCCATCGTGGGTCAGTACAAGCACTTAAAGGCGGCAAAGCCCGAAATGCTCATCGGTGTTTGCGGTTGCATGGTTACCCAAGACCACAGAAAGGAAACCATCAAGCACAGCTATCCTTACGTTGATTTCGTGCTTGGTACGTCCTCACTTCATCGTTTACCCGAGCTTATTTTCACCAAGCTTCAAAAGGGAAAAAGACTTTATTGCCCCGAAGAAAAGGAATACCTCGTTGCCGAGGGCTTGCCTATATACCGCGAGTCCACTTATCGCGCGTGGGTGTCGATAATGTACGGCTGTAATAATTTTTGCACCTACTGTATCGTGCCCTACGTAAGAGGTCGAGAGAGAAGCCGCCGCCCCGAGGATATAATTGCCGAGGTACGCGAGCTTGTAGAGAGCGGTTACAAGGATATAACCCTGCTGGGTCAGAACGTCAACAGCTACGGCAATGATGCAAAGAGTGATGACGGCGAGGTCTACGATTTTGCCGACCTGCTCCGCGATATTGACAAGATAGAGGGCGACTATTTCATTCGCTTTATGACCAGCCACCCGAAGGACGCGTCAAGAAAGCTTATCGACGTTATTGCGGAGTCCAAGCATATCGCACACCAATTCCACCTGCCCATGCAGTCGGGAAGCGACACGATACTCAAGGCTATGAACCGCCACTATAACACCGAAAAGTATCTTGAAACCGTTGATTATCTCCGCGAGAGAGTACCCGACGTTACTATGTCCTCCGACATTATCGTAGGCTTTCCCGGAGAGAGCGACGAGGACTTTGAGGGAACGCTTAGGATGCTCCGCAGAGTGCAGTTCGATATGACCTACTCCTTTATCTACTCCCCTCGAAAGGACACCCCTGCGGCGGCTATGGAATGCCAGATTCCCGACGCCATAAAGGGCGAGAGAATGAACCGTCTGCTCGAAACACAAAACGAGATCGCGCTTGAAAAAAACAAGCCTCTTGAGGGTAAAATACTAAAGGTGCTTTGCGACGGCAAGAGCAAAAACAACGAAAATGTTTATTCGGGTCGCACCGAGGGCAACAAGATAGTGCTTTTCGATGGCGACGAGAATGACGTTGGCAAATTTATAAGCATCAAGATTACACGCGCCGAGACCTTTGCGCTCTACGGCGAAAAAATTTGAAATTGACGAAAGAAGGATATAAAAATGAGCATTTATGCACTTGCAGCAGAGCTTGGAAAGGCAATAAAAGCCGACGAAAGAATGATCCGCATGGAAGCGGCAAAGGAAGCCTACGAAAAGAGCGAAAAGATAAACAACCTTATGATGGAATACGGCATTCAGCAGCAGGCGCTCACCACTATGGGCGATAGCGCGGACATCGACACCGATGCGCTGACCAGAATTCAGGATAGAATCGACGAAATTTACGCCGAGATCACTACCGATCCCGTTTTCAAAGAGCTTGAGGAGGCGCAGAACGCCGTTAACGAGCTTATGGAAACCGTGAACAATACTATTATGTTCAATGCAACAGGTAAAACACCTTGTACGCATGATTGTTCTTCCTGTTCGGGTTGTCACTAAGCAAAAGCCTGTGGCTTTTGCAATGAAATCCGCATGAGCGGATGAAATCCACCATTGGTGGATGAAATCGCCGCCTACGATGAAATCTACGGCTCCGCCGTAGGTGAAAAAGAAAAAAGAAGCGAGGAAACCGCTATGACTCCAATGATGGAGCAATATTTTGAGATAAAAAACAAATATAAGGACTATCTGCTTTTCTACCGTCTTGGTGACTTCTACGAGATGTTTTTTGACGATGCGATTGTGGCGTCACGTGCGCTTGAACTTACCCTGACGGGCAGAGATTGTGGAGAAGCCGAGAGAGCGCCCATGTGCGGCGTACCCTTCCACTCGGTGGACACATATATCGGTCGCCTTATCGAGCAGGGCTTTAAGATCGCCATCTGCGAGCAGATGGAGGATCCTGCCCAGGCAAAGGGAATAGTTAAGCGTGACGTTATCAGAGTTATCACTCCCGGCACGGTAATCGAGTCCAACCTTTTGTCGGATAAGAAGAACAACTATCTCTGCGCCCTTTATATGGGTGAATTTGAATACGGCGTTTGCTTCTGCGACGTATCTACCGCAGAGATCTACGCCACCAGCTTCTCGGGAGCAAATATGGACTCAAGACTCCTTAACGAGCTTGGTACGTATTTTCCTGCCGAGGTCATTTCCAATCTTGGCGCGTCCAAATTCAAGGATACGGCAGAATTTATCAAGAGCAGACTTGGTTCTATGCTCAATGATAATCAGCCCTTCCGATTTGAGTTTGATGCCTGCCTTGATAGAATGAAGTCGCAGTTTGAGGAAACTCTGCGCGAGGATGACACATGCGACAGGGCCATGGTTTGTGCCGTGGGCGCTATGCTTGATTACGTCCGCGACACCCAGAAGAAGGATATTGGATATATCAACAAGCTTAACGTTTATTCCGACGGTCAGTACCTTGAAATGGACGTTAACACCAGAAGAAATCTGGAGCTTACCGAGTCTATGCGATCCAAGGAGAAGAAGGGAACTCTGCTTTGGGTACTTGATAAGACCAGATCCTCTCTCGGCGCGCGACTTCTCCGCAAGTGGGTGGAGCATCCCCTCATCACCTCGTCTGCAATCGTTAAGAGACAGAATGCGGTTGAGGAGCTTTACGGAAACTTTATGCTCCGCGAGCAGATAAGCGAGCTTCTTGATAACGTTCTCGACCTCGAGCGCCTTATAACCAAGATAGTTTACGGAAGCGCCAACGCCAAGGATCTCCGTGCCGTTGCCAGCACCGTAAAGATACTTCCCGAGCTTAAAAATCTTCTTGCAGGTTGCTCAAGCGATGAAATGAGAAGAATCTATTCCGAGCTTGATACTCTTGAAGACATTTGTGATCTTATATCCCGTTCTATAAAGGACGAGCCCCCCTTCTCGGTTCGTGAGGGCGGAATGATAAAGGACGGATTTGACTCTCGCGTTGACGAGCTTCGCTCTATGGTCGAGCACGGCGACGAATGGCGCGAGCAGATCGCCGAGAGAGAGCGAGAGGAGACGGGAATCAAGAATTTGAAGATCGGATACAACAAGGTGTTCGGTTTCTACATAGAGGTTACCAGAAGTCAGTACGATCTCGTTCCCGATAGATACATCAGAAAGCAGACCCTTGCAAACTGCGAGCGATTCATCACCGAGGAGCTTAAAGAAATGGAATCCAAGGTGCTCGGTGCTTCCGACAAACTCTGCTCCCTTGAATACGATATATTCTGCGACATACGCGCAACCGTTGCCGACAACAGCGTCAGAATTCAAAAGACCGCCGCGCTCTTGGCGGAAACCGACGTTTATTACAGCCTTGCCACCGTTGCGGCGAAGAACAGATACGTCCGTCCCGAGATAACCTCCTCCGAGGAGATAGATATTAAGGACGGCAGACACCCCGTTGTCGAGCAGTTTGTTAAGGACTCCTATTTCGTTCCCAACGATACCAAGCTCAATATGACAAGCGAGCGTCTTATGCTTATTACAGGCCCTAATATGGCAGGTAAATCCACCTATATGCGACAGGTGGCTCTCATCGTGCTTATGGCACAGATGGGCTCGTTTGTGCCTGCCGCAGAGGCAACCGTGGGAATAGTTGATAAGATATTCACCCGTGTTGGTGCATCCGACGACCTGGCATCGGGTCAATCCACCTTTATGCTGGAGATGAACGAGGTGGCATATATCCTCAAAAATGCCACCAAAAAGAGCCTTATCATTTATGATGAGGTTGGTCGCGGTACGTCCACCTTTGACGGAATGAGCATTGCTCGTGCAATCGTTGAGTACACCGCAGGCAGAAGAATCGGTGCAAAGACCCTCTTTGCAACTCACTATCACGAGCTTACCAGTATGGAAAATGAGTTTGACGGTATCGTCAATTACAATATCGCGGCGAAGAAGAGAGGGGATAGCATCACTTTCCTTCGCAAGATCGTTCGCGGCTCTACCGACGATAGCTACGGAATCGAGGTTGCCAAGCTTGCAGGACTTCCGAACGAGGTCATCAAGCGCGCAAAGGAGATACTTGCTACGGTTGAGGAGAGCGCCAAGAATATCAAGCTCACCGACCGCGAGGAAAAGAGGGTGGAAAAGGACGAAAGCCTTATCACCTTCGAGGATTGTATCAACGATCAAATAATCGAAGACCTCAAAAAGGTAGACATCAACACGCTCTCGCCCTACGAGTGCATGACCTTCCTTTTTGATCTCAAAAAGCGATTGAACTAAAAAACATGAAAATTTATGAAAGGAGGCAAGAAAAATGGGAAATATAAACGTTTTGTCCTTTGAGGTGGCTAACCTTATAGCGGCAGGCGAGGTAGTTGACAGACCTGCGTCGGCTATCAAGGAGATGATTGAAAACTCCATCGACGCGGGAGCAAAGCATATTACCGTTGAGATTCAAAACGGCGGTATCACCTTTATGCGCATTTCCGACGACGGATGCGGTATGGAGCCCGAGGACCTGCCTCTGTGTATTAAGCGACACGCTACAAGTAAGATAAAAACCGCAGAGGATCTTGACGGAATCTGCACTCTTGGATTCCGCGGAGAGGCTCTGGCGGCAATATCCGCAGTTTCCAAGCTTCGTATAATTTCAAAGACTCACGATGCTCCCTTGGGGGCGGAGCTTATAGTCGATTGCGGAGTGGAGATAGCCCTCCAGGAGAGAGGCTGCTCCAACGGAACTACGATCATCGTAGAGGACCTTTTTGCCAACGTTCCTGCAAGAAGAAAGTTCTTGAAGCGAGACGTTACCGAAACCACGGCGGTCTGCGCTAACGTCGAGAAGATCGCGCTCTCTCACCCCGAGATCGCGTTCCGCTTGATCTGCGACGGTCAGATAAGACTTGAAACCGCGGGCGACGGAAAGCTTTATAGCGCAATATATGCCGTTTTCGGCAGAGATTTCGCCAACCGACTCATTGAGGTTGACGGCGAGTTCGACGGCATATCTGTTAAGGGCTACGTTGGTCGCTCGGATAACGTCAAGAGCAACCGAAACTACGAAAATTTCTATATCAACAAGCGTTTTGTAAAGAGCAGAACTGCGGGCGCGGCGATAGAGCAGGCATTCGTTTCCTATATGCCATCCGAAAAGTTCCCCGTGTGTGTGCTGTTTATCTCGCTGAATCCGGGCAGAGTTGACGTAAACGTCCACCCCGCAAAGCTTGAGGTCAAATTCTCCAACGAAAAGCCGGTCTTTGAGGCAATATATTACGCGGTAAGACAAGCGCTGGAGCAGAACGTTACACGTCCCGAAATCGAAATGCCGAAAGCATCGGCAGGTGTGCGAATGTCGGACGCTTTCACTTCCGTGGAAAGGGAAAAGTCGCTCAAGGCAAGGCAGATCACGATAGATATGCCGACGCCCCTGCAAAATAAACCCGCACAGCCTCAAAAAGCAGAGAATGAGCGTGTACCTGCGTTTATAGTCGAGGCGGACGCCCCTCAAATCGCCACTAAAAAAGTAATCGAGACACCAAAGGCAACTCCTGCGCCTCGGCTTGACGAGAGCAACACAATAGATACGAATCCGACGCCCGACGAGCAGGGAAAAATAACCCGACTTACGGCAGAGGATTATATAAAGTACTACTATAATCCCGAAACGCTGCCCAAAGATAGCGATGGGGACGGCGACCTTAATAAAGCAGCAAGCTCACACCTCCCAGAAAGCAAAACTTCGACAGAGGTAACCGTTCAAGAACAAAAGCCTTTCACGGATAAGAACATCAGCGAAAATATCCCCAATGTTGAGGGAAAAACGGTTGATAGTGCCGTTTTGTCGGAAAAAATCCCCGTTACACCCGAAATTCAAGAAAAAGTCCCGAAGATAGAATACAAGATCATAGGTGAGGTGTTTAATTCCTACATAATCGTAGAGATCGAGGAAAAAATGCTGATTATCGACAAGCACGCGGCTCATGAGAGGATAATTTTTGAACAGCTCAAAAAGAATATGTATTCTCAAGAGGTCTCCTCGCAGTTTGTGATGCTTCCCGTGGACGTTATGCTGATGTCCGACGAGGTTGCGGCAATAGAGGAGTACAGAGCGGAGCTTGAAGCGGTCGGCTTTGAGTTTTCCACGTCAAGAAACACGGCCTCGGTCACGGCTCTGCCCGTAGGCATCGAGCAGGACGCGGTGGCTGATATGTTCGCCGTGGTTGCCGACAGAATAAAGAACGGCACCGGTAAAGTCGATCTGACACGAAATCTTATTTTTGAAAAGGCACTCTATCAAGCCTCCTGCAAGGCGGCAATCAAGGCTGGCAGAGAATATGCCAAGGGACACGGAGAGTGGGTAGTTGAAAAGCTGATGGAGATACCCGATATTACTTTCTGTCCTCACGGCAGACCGGTTGCGATGGAACTGTCGAAGAAAAATATAGACAGACAATTTGAACGCACTTAAACAACAAAAAAATAACCCCGCATCACTTTGGCTTGTGACTGCGGAAAAAGGAGCAAAGTTATGTTTGAACTTTTAGCACAGGACGGCAGAGCGCGCAGAGGCGTGCTTCACACCGTTCACGGGGATATTCAGACCCCCGTATTTATGAACGTAGGTACTTGCGGCGCAATCAAGGGCGGTGTATCTACCGTTGAGCTTAACGACGATCTTGATTGTCAGGTTGAGCTTTCCAATACTTATCACCTCCACATTCGTCCCGGTGATAAGCTTATTTACGAGATGGGCGGACTTCACAAATTTATGAATTGGAATAAGCCTATCTTGACCGACTCGGGCGGATTTCAGGTCTTTTCTCTGGCTCAGCTTCGTAAGATTACCGAGGAGGGTGTAAGATTCCAATCCCACATCGACGGTAAGAAGATCTTTATGGGTCCCGAGGAGAGTATGCAGATCCAATCCAATCTCGCATCCACCATCGCTATGGCGTTTGACGAGTGCATCGAAAACCCTGCGCCCTATAAGTACGTTCGCGCTTCTATCGACAGAACCACAAGATGGCTTGAAAGATGCCGCACCGAGATGGACAGACTTAACTCGCTCCCCGAAACCATCAACAAGAATCAGATGCTTTTCGGTATCAACCAGGGCGGTACCTACGAGGATCTCCGCGTTGAGCATATGCAGAGAATTGCAGAAATTAACTGCGAGGGCTACGCTATCGGCGGTCTTGCGGTTGGTGAGGCAACGGAGGATATGTACCGTATCATCGACGTTGTAGAGCCTCACATGCCCAAGGATAAGCCCAGATACCTTATGGGTGTTGGTACTCCCTGCAATATTCTTGAGGCGGTTCACATGGGTGTTGACTTCTTCGATTGCGTAATGCCCTCGAGAAACGCTCGCCACGGTAACCTCTTCACTTGGGAGGGTAAGATGAATCTTCTCAACGAGAAGTATGCCAAGGATCCCAGACCGATCTCCGAGTCCTGCGGCTGTCCCGCTTGCCGTAACTATAGCCGTTCCTACATCCGTCACCTTATCAAGGCGAAGGAATCTCTCGGTATGCGCCTTGCGGTTGCTCATAACCTCTATTTCTACAACAATCTGACTAAAAAGATCAGAGAAGCTCTTGACGGCGGCTACTTTGAAAGCTTCTATCAGAAGTATCACATTGCATTGGGTGAAAGAAATCCCGATTAAGTTATGATTAAATACGTAATTTTTGATAAAGACGGCACGCTTATCGACACCGAGCCCTTTTTCTACGAATCCTGGTATACGGTAGGCGAAAAATGGGGCCTTGAAGGAATGCGGCAAAACTATTATCCGAATATCGCGGGTAAGAGTGTGTTGCTTTCCAAGAAGTTTTTAAAAGACACCTATGGCGAAGATTTCGACTCGGAAAGCTTTATGACCGAGCGTATGGCTATGGTCAATGAGATGCTTCGCGGAGATATTGCCTTCAAGAGCGGTTGCATCGAGCTCCTTGAATTTTTGAGGGCGCATGGAATAAAGATCGCGATCGCGACCTCTACCGTCGGAGCTATCGCCAAGCCAAATATCAAAAGATTGGGATTTTATGAAAGGGTTGATGCCGTGGTTTGCGGCGACGAAGTAAAATCCGGAAAGCCGGCACCCGATATCTTCCTCGAAGCGGGAAGACGGATCGGCGCCGTACCCGAGGAAACTCTTGTGGTAGGAGACTCATCCTTTGATATGATTGGAGGACACAGAGCGGGAATGAGACCCGTGATGGTCATAGACCACAATCCTCCGAGCGAGGAGGCAAAGCCTTTGTGTTACAAGGTGTTCGACAGTCTATTCGAAGTGATCGATCTAATAAAAAAAGAGAATAATATATTATAATTTTTGGGGAGGAACATTATGAAAAAACAAACGGTAATCGGAATTTGCGTGGGTGTTGCTATTGGAGCAGCGGCAGCTGTTGCAGGTACGCTTGCAGTACGCAAGATTATTAAAGAAATCAAAGCGGATCTTAACGAGTGTAGTTTTACATCACCTGATGGAAACAACGTAGTTTCTCTTACATACGGCACCTCTAAATTCGCAAGAGGACTTACCTTTATTAAGGTGCAGGGAAGCGTAGAATCGGGAAATGATAATTGCAAGCTTGTACTTTTTGCCAAGGATAGCTCCCAACTTTTTACGGGTGAATGGGAAGATAACGACAATTTCAAGCTTTTTGTTGGAAACGGAAAGCTTAAGCAGTGCTGTGACTTTAACTTTGTAGACGAAAAGATCGTCGCAAAATACTATTTGCGTAAAGCTGATAGAGATTTAGATCTGATTGACGTCTCTATTAAAACAAAATAAGTGGAGGAAAGAAAAAATGATTTCAAGAATTTTGCTTGAGGACGTTATTGCCGCCGCTATGTCCACCGGTGCGGACTTTGCAGAGGTCTACGCTGAAAAGACAAGAAATAACGGCATTCGTTTTCTCAACGGAAAGATCGATACCGTAAACGACGATATGGTATCGGGCGTTGGTATCCGTGCTTTTATCGGCACAAGAACCGTTTACGCAACTACTACCGATATATCAAGATCGGGACTTATCCGTTGTGCAAAGGCGGTTGCCGATGCACTTGGAGAGAGCAAGGCTCAGGTCAGCATCAATCTGACAGAGCGCATTTTCCCCAATATCCACCCCGTAAAGATACTCCCCGGAAGTGCGGCTCTCGCTACAAGAACCGACATCCTTAAAACCGCTTGCTTTGCGGCTCAGGAAAGAGACGAAAAGATCAAGCAGGTTATGGGTAGCCTTGCTTCGGTGGATCATACCATCCTTATCGCTAACAGCGAGGGACTTTACACCTCCGACAGACATGTGAGAACCAGAATTGCGGTCAACGCAGTTGCTCTCTCGACAGACGGCTCCGATAACCAGTCGGGAAGTGCATCTCCCGGACGCGGTATGGGTCTTGAAATGTTCGATTTCATCGACCCCAAGAGCGTAGGTATCAAGGCGGCAGATCAGGCACTTGTAAACCTCCGTGCAGACTACTGTCCCGCAGGACAGATGACCGTTGCTATTGAAAACGGCTTCGGCGGCGTTATCTTCCACGAGGCTTGCGGTCACTCTCTTGAGGCTACCAGCGTTGGTACGGGTACCAGCCAGATGTGCGGAAAGATGGGTCAGCAGATTGCTAACGTAAAGGTTACCGCTATCGACGACGGAACTATCCCCGGCGCGTGGGGATCTGTCAACATTGACGATGAGGGAACTCCCACACAGAGAAACGTTCTTATCGAGAACGGTATTCTCAAGAGCTATATGGTAGACCGTCTCGGCTCTCGCAGAATGGGTATGGCTATGACCGGTAACGGCAGACGCGAAAGCTTTATGTACGAGCCTACCTCTCGTATGACCAACACCTTTATTGCAAACGGTGAAGACAAGAACGAGGATATTATCAAGTCTATCGAGTACGGTCTTTATGCAAAGAGCATGGGCGGTGGCTCGGTTAACCCCTTGACCGGCGAATTTAACTTCGGCGTAAGCGAAGGATACATCGTTCGTAACGGAGTTATCTGCGAGCCAGTAAGAGGCGCGTCGCTTGTTGGAACAGGCTCCCAGATCCTCATGGACATCGACATGGTAGGTCAGAACCTTGACACCGCTCAGGGTATGTGCGGCTCTTCCAGTGGAAGCGTGCCTACCGACGTAGGTCAGCCCCTTATCCGAGTTTCCAAGATCACAGTAGGAGGTCGCTGATATGAAATTTACCGAAATTAAAGAAATAATCTCCGCCGCTTGTAAAAAGTTTGACGTTGCGGAGTATGAGATCTATTTTACCAAGGGCGAGGACATCAGCGCAGAGACCCTCAAGGACGAGGTTAGCGCATTCTCCTCGGGTGAGAGCGCAAAGGTCTATTTCCGTTGTCTTGTTGACGGTCACATGGGCTACGCCTCCAGCAGCTATTTCAACGAGGACGAGCTTGCGGATCTCGTTGTTCGTGCAAAGGAAAACGCAGGTGCTATTGAAAATGATGACGTAGTGTTCATTTTCAAGGGTTCCGAGTCCTATGCCAAGACTACCGCTCCCGAGCCCGTAGTTGTAGATGCAGGCGAGCTTAAGAATAAGGCGCTTGAAATACAGAAGGCAACCTATGCCGCAGACCCTGCCGTTGTTGACGGTACACAGTCTGTTGCTATGTCCTTCAGAAATGAGATCTATCTCTACAACTCCCACGGGCTTGAGCTTTCCAACAGAGTTGGTATGTCGGGCTGTTACGTTGAGGCAGTAGTAAATAAGGGCGGCGAGTCCAGAAACAACTTCGAGTTTGCCGAGAATATTTACAGCACCGATGCCGCAGAGCTTCCCGCAAAGGCGGTTCAGGGAGCGCTTGAAATGATCGGCGCTACCGAGATCCCCAGCGGCAAGTATGACGTGGTTATCGACGGAACACAGATGCGTTCGCTTCTGTCTGCATTCTCCTCGGCTTTCTCTGCAAAGAACGCGCTTCTCGGTATGTCCCGTCTTGCAGGCAAGGAGGGCGAGAAGATCGCCGCTGATATAGTTACCATCACCGACGATCCTATGAGAGAGGGCTGCCCTGTGCAGACTCCCTTTGACGACGAGGGTGTTGCAACCTATAAAAAGACCGTAGTTGAGAACGGTGTTCTTAACACCTTACTTTACGATCTTACCACCGCCTATAAGACCGGCAAGACCACCACCGGTAACGGTCGCCGTGGAGGAAATATCGCTCCCTATAACTTCAGTATCTGCGCAGGAGCTGATACACAGGAGGAGCTTTTCGCCAAGGTTGGAAACGGTGTCTACGTAACCGAGGTTAAGGGACTTCACGCAGGCGCTAACGCTATCACGGGCGATTTCTCGGTCGAGAGTGCAGGCTTCCTTATCAAGGAAAGAAGGCAGGTCCTATCAAGTCCTTTGTAATCGCAGGAAACTTCTTCCAGATGCTCAAGGATATCGATTCTCTCGGTAACGAGGTCAAGTGGGGAATTCCCGGCGGATTCGTAGTATTCGGCTCTCCCGACGTGCTCGTAAAGGGAATGAGCGTTGCAGGAAAATAATTTAATTTTAAATTGCGTTTTTCTGTGAATATTTTTTGAATTTTTATGTGTTTTGTCAGTAGTATTGCAAAATGCTATTGACAAAACACCTTTTTTTATATATAATATAATAAGGTATATATTGATATTTTACGGATTGCCCGAATTGGCAAAAACGTTTTAATATACCTGATAAAACAGAATAAAAAAGAGAAGAAAGAAAAAGGAGGTGTAAAGGAAATGCCAACAGAAATTGTAATACTGATAGGCGTAGGTTGTGCCGTTGTCGGTATTGCTATCGGATTTCTTATCGGATTTCTTATCAGAAAGAAGATCGGTGAAGCAAAGATAGGCTCTGCTGAGGCGGAAGCTTCAAAGATACTTAGCGAGGCAAAGAAAAATGCCGAGTCCGCAAAGAAAGAGTCCCTGCTTGAGGCTAAAGAAACGATTATGGCTCAGAGAAATGAGCTGGACCGTGAGATCAAGGAACGAAGAAACGAGATCACTCGTACCGAAAATCGTTTGACCAAGAAGGAAGAAACTCTTGATAAGAAGAGTGAGGCTCTTGAAAAGAAGAACGAGGTTCTTGATAAGAAGATCAAGGATTATGAGGTTCTGCAGGAAAAAGCAGACGAAATGATCGGTGAGCAGATTAAAAAGCTTGAAGAGATCTCGGGATACTCGTCCGAGAGAGCCAAGGAAGAGCTTATTGAAAGAGTTGAATCCGAGGCAAAGCATGAGCTTGCACAGAGACTTGACGAGCTTGAGACTCAGTTCAAGGAAGAGGCAGACGACAAGGCAAAGAACATTTTGTCGCTTGCAATTCAGAGATATGCATCCGATCACGTTTCCGAGGCTACCGTTTCCAGCGTGGCACTGCCCAGCGAGGAAATGAAGGGTAGAATTATCGGTCGTGAGGGTCGTAACATCCAGAAAATCGAAACACTTACGGGCGTTGAGCTTATTATCGACGATACTCCCGAAACCATCACACTGTCGGGATTTGACCCCGTTAGACGTGAGGTTGCGAGAATTGCGCTTGAGAGACTTATCTCCGACGGACGAATCCATCCCGCAAGAATCGAGGAAATGGTTGAAAAGGCACAGAAGGAAGTTGATATTTCCGTCAAGCAGGCGGGAGAGAGAGCTACCTTTGAGGTCGGAATCCACGGCATTAATCCCGAGCTTGTTCGATTGCTCGGTAGACTCAAGTACAGAACCAGTTACGGTCAGAACGTACTGAAGCACTCTATTGAGGTTGCATTCCTTGCAGGTATTATGGCAGACGAGCTTGGAGTTGACTCCAACCTTGCAAAGCGCGCAGGTCTGCTCCACGATATTGGTAAGGCATTCCCCCACGACGTTGAAGGATCTCACGTTGAGATCGGTGTAAACGCGGTTAAGAAGTATAAGGAAAGCCGCGAGGTTGTCCATGCTATCGAGGCGCACCACAACGACGTCGAACCCAAGACTATCATCGCAGTTCTCGTTCAGGCTGCCGACGCTATCAGCGCCGCAAGACCCGGAGCACGCCGCGAGGATATGGAAAACTACATCAAGCGTCTTGAAAAGCTTGAGGAGATCGCAAAGAGCTTTGACGGAATTGACAAGGCGTTTGCAATTCAGGCAGGACGCGAGATCAGAGTTATGGTCAAGCCCGAGGAGGTTAACGACGCAGGCATGAAGGTTATCGCACGCGAGATGGCGGCGAAGATCCAGAATGAAGTCAAGTATCCCGGTCAGATCAAGATCAATCTTATTCGTGAGAGTCGCGCAGTAGACTACGCGAAGTAATTTGCTACGAGCAAAAGTCAAATATACAGAAAATTCTGTAATCTTTGTTCCTTAGTTACAGTTAAGGATTCACATATATTTAACATAGAACACAGAGGCATATTACCACGGCACAGCCGGATGAAATATTTGATAACCCACAAAAACAGCACCGTATCGCGGTGCTGTTTTTGTATATAGGCACTGTAATAATTTAAGGCATTTACAATTTATAAAAAATATGGTATAATTTATATATAAATTGTAACCTTTTTGAATTTTTATCGACTTACAGGATGAAGGAATTAGAATAAAGGAGG
>JAZUAS010000057.1:0-14978 GCA_045638125.1 Eubacteriales bacterium
GTCGAAGCGAATAAAAATGCGGCATGTTCGCTTTTTTATTCGTAAGACCCGCCCCTATCTCCCGTGCGGCGTTTCTTTTGTAACTTTTCTTTCGCTGTTGAAAGAAAAGTTAGTAAAATCGTTCTTTTGATTACTTTTCTTCCGCCGTGGGAAGAAAAGTTAGTATTAATCCCACAGATAAATCAAAATTGGAAACCAAAACGAGACGGTAAATCCGTCTCGTTTTGGTTATGATTTAATTCGTATTACATTGTCAAAGCGCGGAGTCGCTTTTTGTCGAGAATTTTTATTCCTTCGCTTCTCGATGCCAAAACAAGCCCCTCGGCAACGAAATATTTCATCATTCTTGATACTACCTCGCGAGCCGAGCCCATATATTTGGCGATCTGCTCGTGGGTCAGCTTAACGGTGTCATCCCCCGTTTTAGCAACCTCGTCAAGCAGGAAGATGGCAAGTCGCTTATCCATGCTCATAAAGAGTATCTGCTGCATTACCCACATAATGTCCGAAAAGCTGGCGAGAGCCGCTTCAAGCGCAAACGTCTTGACCTCGGGCATTCTTCTTGCCAGATCCTCAAAGGCACAACCGCCTACGACTACGCAGTCGCTCTGCTCCTCGGAATCCACAAAGATGTCCACGGTTACGGTGTGCAGAACGCAGGATGCGGAAAGAATACACATCTCGCCGGGGAAAAGACGGGCGAGAGTGACCTCCTTGCCGTCCTCGGAGAGCATATACATGCGGAGCGTTCCCGTTCTTACTATGATTATTCCCGTGCAGTTGTTGCCGTCATGAATATTCATGCCCTTTTTAAAGCAGACCTGCTGCGAAGAGCGGCAAAAGGTTTCTTTGTCGTGGTCGCTGATTTTATCCCAAAAGGGAAACGCGCCCGAAAACAATCCGTGAAGCTCTTGTCTATCCATTTTGATCTCCTGAAGTTTGATTATAAATATATTATACCAATTTGGTTGGAGATTGTCAAGAATGCAATTTGCCCTTTTTCCGTGAGCAATGTGATAAAGTCACGGAAACCGAGCCGCGATTTGGTTATAATATAAGTGTAAAAGAAAAAAAGAGGTAATTTTTATGAAAATACACGATATGATAATAATTGGCGGCGGTCCTGCGGGATACACTGCGGCGCTCTACGGTGCGCGGGCAGGGCTTGACACGCTGATAATTGAAAGAATGTCGGCAGGCGGCCAGATGGCGGTAACCGACACAATAGATAACTACCCCGGCTTTGACGAGGGAATCGATGGCTTCACTCTCGGCATGAAGATGCAGGCAGGAGCCGAGCGATTTGGCGCAGTTACCGAATACGCAGAGGTGACAGAGGTGGCGCTTCGTGAAAATCCCAAGCGCATAGTTACTACCTCGGGCGAATTTTTGAGCAAGACCGTAGTTATCGCAACGGGTGCTAACCCTAAAGAGCTGGGGCTTGATGGCGAGAGCGAGCTTGTAGGTCGCGGACTTCACTACTGCGCTCACTGCGACGGCAGATTTTATAAAAACAAGGTTGTGGCAGTAGTTGGCGGCGGAAACAGTGCCGCAGAGGATGCGCTCTACCTTTCGCATTTGGCTAAAAAGGTTTACGTTATTCACCGCAGAGACAGCTTGAGGGCTACCAAGATATATCACGAGCCTCTCATGAAAGCCGAAAACGTAGAGTTTTTGTGGGATAGCGCGGTCACGGATTTTGTGGTTGACGGCAGGATCAAGGGCGTTGTCGTAGAGAATATCAAGGCCGGCGGCAAGCAGGAAATAGAAATCGACGGTCTTTTCGTCAGTATCGGACGCCGCCCCGCAACCGCTCTTTTCTCGGAGCTTGAAAAGGACGCGAGCGGATACATTGTTGCCGATGAAAGCACAAAGACCGGCGTTGACGGCGTGTATGCCGTAGGTGACGTGAGAACCAAGGTGCTTCGTCAGGTGGTTACCGCAGTTGGCGACGGCGCGGTAGCGGCATATTTTGCAGAAGAATTTTTGAGCTTGAACGAATAAATGTGATTTAGTCACTGAAAGGTATTTGAAAAAGTGGTAAAATAATATCACAAGGAGCATAAAGCTTCAGAAAAATAAAATTTGAAATAAAAAAGGAGAATAATATTATGAAAAAGTACGTATGTGACGTTTGCGGTTGGGAATATGATGAGGAAAAGGGTGCGCCCGAGCACGGCATCGCTCCCGGAACCAAATTCGAGGATATCCCCGAGGACTTCGAGTGTCCCCTTTGCGGAGTCGGTAAGGATAGCTTTTCGGAGGAGTAAAAAAAGAGAAGAGATAATAGATAAAAGATAATAGAGAAGCCGCCTGCACGCAGGCGGCTTTTGATATGTGGGTGAGGGTTCTCTGTAGCCCTAAATGAGGGAGTTCAACTAAAGATTTCAAACAAGGGCATCGAGCCCTTGTTTGAAATGGGAATCAGAACCTTTACACAAATTCGCAAGCGAATTTGGTGTCAGGTTCGATTCCTCCGGATGAGGGCACAAAAAAGAACAGGGGCACTTTTGTGATTTAACCATCCGGGAATCAGAACCCTCATGTGCGACAAGGTGTTTTTTGTACCAAAGCTGATCTATCGCACATATTTACCAAGCCGCAAGCGGCTGGTAGCGGGTTCAGATTCGGTAAGCGAGCAGCATTAAAAAAGCAGAGTAGCGTTGCTACTCTGCTTTTTTAATGGTGACCCATCCGGGAATCGAACCCGAGTTTCCAGCGTGAGAGGCTAGCGTCTTAACCGCTTGACCAATGGGCCGTATCTTGACGACTTGACTATTATACCACGGTTCGACACGTTTGTCAATAGTTTTTTTGAAAAAAATCAAAAAAATTTTTCAAAATAGTATATGGCATTGTCGCTCACTGCTGGATATAATAGCAAATCGTCGAAAAACTCCTTTTGGTACAAAGGGTTACGGGAATATCCCCGTGTGAGAATTTATGGAGTGTTATTTCCGCTAAATCGGGATTTTCGTGGATTTTTTTCTCTTTTTCAAGAAGATTGGTAAGACTGTCTCCGAAAAATTTGGCTTTTGCTTCCTTTTCACTCCAGATTCGGGCAAAATTTTCGGGGGAGGATGAAACGGCGGAGAAGTCGTCATCGCCAAAATATCTTTGAGCCAATTTTGTCGCTCTCTCCTCGCCGATTTCCGACGCCTCTATATCAACTCCCAGCTCTTCGCCGAGGGAAACGGCGCAAGCGACGTATCCGTGGGAATGGCTGATATTAAATTTCACGTCCGAGTCCTTAAAATAGGGCTTGCCCATAGCGTTTCTCTCAAACACGAGGCTTGACGTATCCACGCGGCAGGGAAGCGAGAGTATCTGCTCATAAAGCAGGGCAAGGGCAAAGAGACTTTCAGCGGCAGGAACGTCTGCTCGATTTTCGATCTTTTCAATATATTTCCGATTTTTTTCGTTTGAAAACATCAGCCCGACGGCGGATGCAAGGGTGTGCTTTTCTAGTCCGTCGGGCATTTTTGCACTTGTGAGCAGTATCATCCGAATGCACCAAGCTGCTCAATAAGACGCTTATTAAATTCCTCTGCGGTGTTGTAGCCCATCTTCTTTTGACGGTTATTCATCGCCGCAATCTCAAGAATGATCGCGAGGTTACGTCCGGGCTTTACGGGAATAGTGATAGCGGGAATCTGATTGCCCAGAATGTCTATCTTTTCCTCGTCAAGACCGAGTCTGTCATACATTTTTCCCTCGATCCAGTTTTCAAGGTTGATAACAAGGTCGATCTTCTCGGTCTCCTTGACCGCACCCATACCGAATATACGGCGCACGTCGATAAGACCTATTCCGCGAAGCTCAACGTAATGGCGAATGATCTCGGGAGCAGAGCCAACAAGGGTCTTTGCCGAAACCTTTTTGATCTCCACCGCGTCGTCGGCGATAAGACGGTGACCTCTCTTTACAAGCTCGATAGCGGTCTCACTCTTACCAACTCCACTGTCGCCGAGGAGCAAAAGACCTTCACCGTAAACCTCAACGAGAACACCGTGACGGGTGATTCTGGGAGCTAAATGGGTGTTTAGCGAGGCGATCATCGACGCCATAAAGGAGCTGGTTAGTTCCTTTGAGCGTAGAACGGGGACTCCCTTTTTTGTCGCCGCCTCGATAAGCTCGTCGAAAACGGGAAGATCGGAGGTGAAAACGACGGCTATGGGCTGTGCGTTTATATAGTCGGTTATTCTTTTCTTTCTCTCCTCGTCGTCAAGACGGAGAAGATATCTGTGCTCGGCGTTACCGATAATGCTTATGCGAGCTTTTTCAAATATCTCGTAGAAACCGGTAAGAGCCAGACCGGGGCGGTTGACCTCACGGCTCTCGACTTGTATCTTTTCGTAATTTTCGGGTACCGTGATACGCTCAAGGTTAAATTCCTGTTCGAGTTTAAATAGCGGAATGGAGTATTCTGTGCTCATAATATTACCTCCGTAGCATCTTTGGCATTTATTTGTCTTTAGTATAACATAAAATTTGGTTTTTGCAAAGACTTTTTTGAAAATATCATCGAAAAAAAGATCAAATTCATAGAACATTCACAATGATGTTGTATAATAAGATGTTATATTGGGGTTTTGTGCCGTTTTGTGAATTAATTAAATGGAGAATGTTTATGGCGATTAATAATAAAAATAAGCTTCCTGCCGCCCTTGACGCGGGAGAGAAGAAAAAATGGTGGACGAAAAAGAAGATAATTGCAGCATCGGTTATCGGTGTGGCGCTGATTGCCGCCGCGGTAGTGGTGGGAGTTGTTCTGGCTACGTCCGTGCGTCCTATCGCGAGCACAGAGGAGGAAGCGAGAGTTGTCGGAACCGTCGGCAATTTTGAGGTCAGATACGAGGAGCTTCGCTACATCACCCTTATGCACAGAGCAGATCTCGATGCGGATTTGGGCGAATATTCCAAGCTTGGTGAAGAGGAAAAATCGGAATATGAGGCTCTTCTTGAAGAGCGTGTTATGGAGGACGTCAAAAAGAACTACGTCATCCTGTCGCTTTGCGAGAAATACGGGATCAAAACCGATTCCTCGGATGTCAAAACTTACGTTAACGACGAGATGAAGACCTACGTTAAGGATAATTTTGACGGCAGTATGTCCAAGTACAAGGAGTGGCTCGGTGCAAACAATCTTACCGACAGCTTTATCAGATTTAATTTCAAGATAAACTTCCTTGAGAGCGAGCTTTTGAAGCACTTTATTGCCAACAAGATAGATATCGAGTATGACGAGCAGAGCTTGAAGGAATTTATCGAGCACGTTATGAGCGACGAGGCTTGGGCTCGAACGATTCACGCATACTATCCTAAGAAATCCGACGTAATAGATACGTCAAATAGCAAGACCCGTGCAGAAAAGGCTCGAAACACGGTGATCGCGGTAGCAAAGGATGACGAAAGATTCGACGCCATGCGACGTGAGATAGGCAAGGCGCCCTTTGTGGCGGGGTATTCCACTACCGGCAACGGACTTTACTTCACATACGGTCAGCTGGGAGAGGACTACGAGAGCGCGGCATTCTCGCTTGAGCTTTACGGAGTCAGTGACGTAATTGAAACCGAGGACGGATATTACGTTATTATGAGACTTCCTCCGGAGGAGTCCGACGTAAAGGCGCAGGTCGAGACCCTCTTGGTGCAGTATCAGTACGCATCGCTTAAAAAGCATATGGACAGCGAGAGAGAAAAGCTCTCGTTTGTCGGAAACGACTATTTTAACGGCATTTCCTTGATGGAAATAAAATAATTCAACGGCTATCTGCCGTCATTTCCTTGATGGCAATAGAATAATTATTAAAGGAGCAGAGCATGGGAAGGCGCGTAAGACTTAGAAGATATTCAAGACGAACCTCGTCGCAGGGACGAGCGTCGCGCATCGCGCTGATAGTCGTGGCAATCGTTGCCTTTCTTGTGCTTTCGATCGTCGTGTCGGTGGCGGCGGGACTTGCTCTCGGGAATCTTGCCGAGGGGCATGACGCATCCGCACCAACGCTTGATATTGGGCTTGAGGACTATTATTCGGGCAGTAAAAAGGTAAAAACGGTCAATGCTCACGAGTATTCGTGGGGTCTTGGCACGAGTTACTATATGTCGATCGGTATAACCGATTTTTCGGTGTGCCTGCGCGACTCTGACGGATTTATTACATACCGTTCCGAGGTAGACGTTGCCCTCGGAGAGGCTGCAGGAATGGGAAGCCGAACGCTATCCGACGAGGTCGGTGCGATACATAGGAACGGGGGATATATCTGCTCGTATTTTTATTCCACCGCCTTTGATTTTGAGAACGAATATGAGAGAAATATCCGCAAAGCGTACGAAATTGCGCTTGTGAATGAAGCGGCTCGCGGCGGTGTTGACGAGATCCTCATAATCGGGCCCCAACCGACGAAAGATAACATTGACGAGCTGGAGGCGTTTGTCAGCGAGCTTTCTTATGCCGCGGGGAAAAATGTCGCCGTTGGTGTTTTGGTGTCGTCGGATAACGTGAAGCTGACAGAGAGTGGCGACTATACTGTTCCAAGACTTCGCGCAGTCTGTGATTTTTTGGCTCTTGATTTGAGAAATATGCCTGCCGATGCGGCGACTAAAAAGCCGGGACAGGAGACGTCGGAGCTTTACGCATTTTTGGGTGATATGGAGTATTATATCAAAGCTTATTCTATGAGACTCGTGTTTACGCCCGAAAATTCGTCGCTTCTCACAAGCTCGATCGGATATGGAGCGACAAACGTTCAAATTGTTGAATAATTGATACTAAATAAAAAATATTTTAAATTTTTTTGCCGAAAAAAAGTGATTTTGATTTTTTGTGCGTATATTAATATGTAGAGCATAACAAAACATTGAATTTTGACGCAACTTGCCGCTCATGTTTGCGGCAGGTTTCGTTTTTCTAAAAAACGTCAGAAAGGAAGCATGAATATGAAATACAACTCGGAAAAGAATATGTGTGAAGTTTTTCTTGAAAGAGAAAAGGATACTCTGTCTCGCTATGCTTTCTTGACGGCTAACACAAAGGGAAGAGATTTCCCATATACTCCAAGCGCTATGAGAACAGAGTTCCAGAGAGATCGAGATAAGATAATCCACTCCCAATCCTTCCGCCGTCTTATGAACAAGACCCAGGTCTTTTTGGCACCTGCGGGGGATCATTATCGAACAAGACTTACTCACACCCTTGAGGTGACGCAGATCGCGAGAATTATCGCCAGAGCGCTTCGTCTTAACGAGGACCTTACGGAAGCGGCGGCACTTGGTCACGACCTCGGACACACTCCCTTCGGTCATGCGGGTGAGAACGCACTCCAGATCTGCTATGACCCCGGATTTACTCATTACAAGCAGAGTCTCCGCGTGGTTGAAAAGCTTGAAAATAACGGAGAGGGCCTAAATCTTACTTGGGAAGTGAGAAACGCAATAGTAAATCATACAGGTAAATCTATGGCGGCAACTCTTGAGGGAGTTATCGTTAAATATGCCGACAGAATAGCTTACATAAATCACGATATCGACGACGCTTGTCGTGCAGGAGTTCTTACGGAAGCAGATCTTCCAAAGGAAATAACCCAAATTCTTGGAAGCAGACACAGCGAACGCATTAATACTATGGTAAAGTCAATAGTTGAGGCAAGCTATGACCGTCCTTATATTACTATGAGCAGTGACGTTGGTAAGGCGACGAATGATCTCAGAGATTTCCTTTTCCAAAACGTATATCTCAATCCCTTGGCAAAGAGCGAGGAGGCAAAAGCTCAAGAGTTGCTTATAAAGCTTTTCGAGTATTATGTAAAGCATCCTCAAAAAATGCCCGCGACGTACCAAAAAAATATCGAGAGCGAGGGCGTTGAGCGTTGTGTTGCCGATTTCCTTGCGGGAATGACCGACAGATACGCAATCGAGACATATACCGATCTTTTCGTTCCGAAGGTTTGGAGGGGAAGATCATGATGATTTCAAGAGAAGTAATTGAGGAGATCCGATCGAGAAACGACATAGTCGAGCTGATAGGGTCTTACGTCAATCTTAAACGCGCAGGAGCGAATTTTAACGGACTCTGCCCGTATCATAGTGAAAGATCGCCGTCGTTTACCGTTTTTCCCGGAACGCAATCCTTCTATTGCTTCGGATGCGGCGCAGGCGGAGATGCTATTACTTTCGTTATGAAATCGGAAAATCTTGATTATCCGTCAGCCGTGGAATTTCTCGCGAAGAGAGCGGGAATAACAATTACGGTGGACGATAAAGAGAAAGACGGCATTGGCAAAAAACGCATTTTGGAGATGAATCTTGCGGCGGCAAAGTATTTCAGAGCCTGTCTTTTTGACCAGAAGCTTGGTAAGACGGGGATGGAATATCTTGCAGGTAAAAGAGGTCTTTCGCCGGCAGTTATTAAGCATTTCGGACTCGGCTTTGCTCCCGAGAGCTTTGGCGCATTGACCGATTATATGCACAAGCAGGGATTTTCCGACGAGGAGCTGATCACCGGATTTTTGTGCGGCAAGAGCCAAAAAACGGGAAGAGCATACGACTATTTCCGCAACAGGGTTATTTTCCCGATTATTAATACCTCGGGCGACGTTATCGCGTTTGGCGGACGAGTTATGGACGATTCCAAGCCCAAATATCTCAACTCCTCCGATACCCCCGGATTTAAAAAGAGCCGCAATCTCTTTGCACTTAATTTTGCAAAAAATCATTGCTCGGAGCGTCTTATTCTCTGTGAGGGATATATGGACGTTATCGCGCTTCACGCCGCAGGCTTTGAAAATGCCGTGGCAACTCTCGGAACGGCTCTCACGCAAGAGCAGGCGAGACTTATGGCGAAGCATACGAAGCAGGTCGTCATCTCCTACGACTCCGACGAAGCGGGTCAGGCGGCGACGAGAAAGGCGGTCAGAATGCTCTCCGAGGTAGGCCTTGACGTGCGAATTCTGCGCATGGAGGGTGCAAAGGACCCGGACGAATATATCAAAAAGTTCGGCGCCGACAATTTCAGACGTCTGCTTGACGCAAGCAGGACAGGCTTTGAATTTAAGCTTGAAACTACTCTGCAAAAGTATAATCTTGCCATCTCATCCGATAAGATAAAAGCATCGGGGGAGCTGTGCGAGTATATTTCGGAGGTCTGGAGCGAGGTCGAGAGGGACGTTTACGTCTCCGCCGTTTCCAAGAGATTGGGACTGCCCCTCGAGGGACTTAAAAACGACGTCGAGAGCTTGAGACGGAAAAAGATCAAGACGTATAACGCAAAGACGGCGCAGGAAGCGCGTCTGGGCGCTATGGGCGTTGGAGACAAGATAAATACCGACGGTATCAAGAACATAAAGGCAAAATCGGCAGAGGAAGCCGTTATCGGTCTTATGCTGCTTTACGACGAGTATCGAGACGGAGTGGCGTATGGCAAAATTTCGCTTACGAGTGAAGATTTCTTTTCGGATTTCCACAGACGCGTATTTGAGCGTGTCGTAGAGATGCAAAAAGAGGATAGATACGATTTTGCACTTCTCGGCGAGTGTTTCACACCCGACGAGATGGGAAGACTTCAAGGACTTGAGCAAAAGAGACGCGCGCTGACCGAAAACGGCAAGAGCGTTTTCCTCGGTTGCGTTGAAGCCTTGAAAAAAGAAAAGGGAATGTCAGCGGGAGACGACGGCGATTCCATAGACGCTATACGCAGATTGCTTGAAAGCAAGCGCGGATCAAATAAGCAGTAATTATTGAAAGGAAGTTTAAATATGAAGGAAGAAGTTTTGAATGAAGCAGTACTTACAGAAGCTGCTGATGAAAACGAGTCTAAAAAGGTTGAAGACCTTATAGAAAAAAGCAAAAAGAGCGGTCTTTCCGAGGAGGATTTCGACCAGGCTCTTGAGGAAATGAATTTTGACGTTGACGAGCTTGATAAGCTCTATGAAGCACTTGAGGATAGCGGCGTTTCGCTTCCCGGTACTCTTTCCAACGCCGAGCTTGAGGAGATAGAAAAAGAGGTCTCCAAGTTCGAGAGCAGTGCAAATATGGAGAAGATCCTTGAGCAGGAAGGACTTTCCATCGATGACCCTGTTCGTCAGTACCTTAAGGAGATAGGACGCATCCCGCTGCTCGACTCCGAGGGAGAAAAAGAGCTTGCTGAAAAGATGCTTAACGGTGACGAGGACGCAAAGATCCGTCTTGTTGAGTCAAACCTCCGTCTCGTTGTAAGTATCGCAAAGAAATATCTCGGACGCGGAATGTATTTCCTTGACCTTATTCAGGAAGGAAATCTGGGTCTGATGAAGGCAGTTGAGAAGTTCGACTACACCAAGGGATATAAGTTCTCCACTTATGCTACCTGGTGGATCCGTCAGGCTATCACCAGAGCTATTGCGGATCAGGCAAGAACCATTCGTATCCCCGTTCACATGGTCGAGACCATTCACAAGGTAACAAAGTATTCTCGCCAGATGCTCCAGGAGCTTGGACGTGAGCCCACCGCCGAGGAGATCGGTGACAAGATCGGTATGAGCGCCGACAAGGTTCGCGAGATCCTTAAGATCTCCCAGGACCCCGTTTCGCTTGAAACTCCTATCGGCGAGGAAGAGGACAGCCACCTTGGCGATTTCATTCCTGATGACGATACCCCCGCTCCCGCAGATGCGGCGGCATCTACAATTCTCCGTGAGGTCATTGAAAGAGAGCTTCACACCCTTACCCCCAGAGAGGAGCACGTTATCAAGCTTCGTTTCGGTCTTTATGACGGAAGAACCAGAACTCTTGAGGAGGTCGGTAAGGAATTCGACATTACCAGAGAGCGTATACGTCAGATCGAGGCAAAGGCGCTCAGAAAGCTTCGTCACCCCAGCCGTGCAAGACATCTCAGAGGATTTCTTGATTGAGAATTTGTAAATAATAATTATTATTAATAAATAATTACTTGACAAAATCGGTAATTTGTAGTAAAATATAGTTTAGCATTTGTTCCGCTCATTTCCGGTGGAGCAACGAATATCCTCACTTGTTGAGGAAACGGAAACTTTGTGTCGCGTAGGCGGCGGAAATGGAGATTTAACATGAAAAAAAGATTGTTTTGCCTGTTTTTGGGCTTGATCCTTGTATTGCCTATGATCCTTACGGCGTGCTCGGATGGAGAAGATGACGGGGCGGACGTAAGTGAGGATCTTGGTGCACAGACCATAACCATGCGTATGGTTACCGAAAAAAAGGTCTTTAACACAGACGAGGAGCTTGCCGAGTTCTTAGAGAACGAGTGCGGCGGCAACGAGAATGATCCTAAATACATCGAGGCGAAGGACGTTAAGGCTGCATACGACAGAGTAGAGTATGAGTTTTCAAAGATAACCAAGTCCAAGTACAAGATAAACGTTGATTTCATTTTCTATACAGAGGACGAGTACTTTGAAGAGGTCGAAAAGACCATGGACGAGTTTGCTCTTGAAACGATCAAGTCCGAAAAGGCGAGAAGAGCGCTCATGAAGTACATAAGCGACTATCAGGCTGCGTTCCCCGAGTCCGATTATCCTCTCAAGAGACTTGGTATGGAGTTCTTGAAGTACTACCCCGAGTGCGAGCCTTATATCGATCTCGACACTATCTTTGAGGAAGAAGACGACAATAAGAAGAAAGACAACGTTGAGGAGCAGTACAAGGAAAACGATTTCGGTATTCAGGAGCTTGTTTATCCCGAAACGCTTCCCGGACAGCTCGACATCATCTACGTTTCCGGACTTGATATGTATAACACGTACATTGAAAAAGAATGGATCATTCCTCTTGACGAACACCTCAGCACGACGGGTAAAAAGCTTAACGACTATATTCCCGCAGCGCTTCTTAACGGTGTAAAGAGCAACGGCTCTACCTACGCTATCCCCAACAACGTTCAGATGGGCGAGTATACCTATATGATGGTAGATAAGGCGCTGTTTGATAAGTATTACTACGATTACAACGACGTTGAGAGCGTGCTTGACCTCGGCGATTTCCTTGAGGACGTCAGTGATTTTGAGGAGGGAGTGCTTCCTCTCGACGCTACGTTCAAGGATTGCATCGATCAGTTCGTATGGTATTGGAACATTGACTGGGAAGCTAAGCAGGACGAGGATGGAAAAGAATGGTTTGATTACTCGATAGGTAAGAACAATCAGTTTTCTATCATAGGCGCTCTTTACGGAGACCCCAAGACCGCGGGACGCGGACAGATAGAGCTTGGCTTTAATAACCTTTTCGCAAATAAGGAATACACCGACATCTACCTTCGTCTGAAGGAGTATGAGTTCAATAACTACTATAAGACCGAGGCTGACACTCGCAATAATGCCGCAGTATCCTTTGTAAACGGTGATTACTCCGTCAAAAAGGCTGCCGACAGCAACGATGGCGTATATACCGACGAAAACGGTAAGCAGTATTACGCGTATGTTGTAAAGTATCCCGAGGCAGACGAGGAAGCGATCTACGGCAATATGTACGCAGTATCGGCAAACTCTCAGCACATAATGGCTTGTATGGAGGTAATTACTCTCATCAACACAAATGCTGAAGCGCGTAACATTCTTCAGTACGGTGTAGAGGGAACAGACTACCACATCGACGAGGACACCGGTATTCTTAGAAGAACCAAGACACTTTACCGTATGGATATCGAAAAGACCGGTAACTGCTTCATCGCTCACCCTGAGGAGGGACTTCCCAAGGATTATTGGGAAAACGCAAAGAACCAGAACAACGACGCTCTGATAAATCCTCTCCTTGGATTTGACTTTGATCAGGTTCTCAACAGTGTCAACTCCGCGGAATACAAGAAGCTTGACAACGATCTGCTTGACTATGCGGGTCTTGATACCGATCCCGTTCTTGCAAAGTATCCCTACGGAACGAGTATGTCCGCTCAGGTGCTTGCGAAGCTCGACGCTTGCCAAACCTACGAGGAGCTTGTCGCTCTCGTTGCTAACGTTGGCGCGGACCTCCAGAAGAACGACGGAAAGCCCTTCATGACCATCATGGGAGCGACTAAGCCCGTAACCGAGTCCTTCGTTTTGAATATCGCCAAGATCATTAACAAGAATTACAGTCCTTCGGATGACGAGGGCGCTAACCAGACCGAGGATCCCGGCGAGTCGCCTTACAGTGTTTATTATGAGTGGATGGCTTCTAACGGATACCTTCCTTCATAAGATAAATAATTAAATAAAATGATCGCCTCTGCCGAATCGGTTCGGCGGAGGCGATTTGATTGAGGACGGAAAAGTGAAATATACACATTTGTTTTGGGATTTTAATGGCACGATATTTGCCGATATGCAAGCGGGCTTGGATAGCACCAACGAAATGCTCCGAGACCGAGGCTTGAGTGAAATAGCAGGGCTTGACAGGTACAGAGAGCTCTTTGATTTTCCCATAAAGGATTATTATCTTAAGATTGGGTTTGATTTTGACAAAGAGCCGTACGAGGTTTTAGCGCCAATTTGGGTAGATATATATAATGAAAGAAGCAAGGGTGCCACGCTGGTTCACGGTGTCAAAGAAGCACTGGAGCGAGTTAAGTCTTTGGGAGTAGCCCAAGTGGTGTTTTCGGCTACCGAAAAAAACATGCTTATAAGACAGCTCTCTGAGCTTGAGGTTTTAGAATATTTTGACGAAATAATAGGTCTTGACAATATTCATGCCGAAAGCAAGCTTCATCTTGCGAAAAGATGGAGAGAAGAGCATCCCGATGCAAGGATACTCTACGTTGGCGATACTCTTCACGATGCCGAAAACGCAAAAATTCTTGGAGCCGACTGTCTGCTTTTCACCGGCGGACATCAATCAAAGAAGCGTCTTGCCTCCACCGGTTGCCCTATGATAGATAACATTGAGGATGTTTTTGAATATATTGATATATAAAGTAATGGCGGCGCGTCAAAAAGACGCGCCGCATTGATTTTTTCAAAATCTATTTTTGGGGGTGCTGCTTATTCCTTTTCCTCGTATTCGGAAAGGTCTATTTTAGCGAGCTTTGAGGTGTCAAGTCTGCCCTTGGTTCTCTCAAAATACTGAATGTTGTTGCGGAGCATAAAGATGAACTGATTATTGGGGGTTCTGCCCTCTGCCTCTGAAACGTAGATAAGCTTGCGCATAAGGTCCTCGGAAAGTCTGACCTTTACTTCGTACTGATTTTTCATAAAAATTCTCCAATCATGTGTTTGTGTTATTCATTCTTTTTGCCGACGCGCGGAACGCAGACGCATTTTGCTTTTTCAAAAGCTCCGCCGCCTTTTCCGTGACGTCAAAATATATGATGTGTCTCTCGTTTTCCATCTCAAAAATGCCGTAATAGACAAGGGGAGCGGAAAGGGAGGAGAGACAGATGTAATTTTTTTGCATCGAGAGCTTTGATATTTCTTCATATGCGCGGTCATCGTATTCGCCGATCTCCGAAAAGGAGCTGATCGATTTCGAAAGCAGTCTTTTGCTGACGCTTTTTCCGTAGATCGTGGTGACCGTCAACTCTCCTCCGCTTATAACGATCTCATATTCAACGCAAACGAATCGCCAAGTGATAAAGACAACAAGGGATACGGCTATGGCGATAAAAATAAAGAATATCAGTCTAAGCTCGACGGGGGCGAGAGTAAGGTTGAAATATGACAAGGTCAATGCCAGAGCCACGTAAGCTGCTATCATTCCGATTTTTTTTGCGAGAGCGACGCCCTCTGTTTTTTGCTTTACTATGTATTCGCATGAATTTTCGGACATTTATTCACCTCCGATCACATTTATAAGTAAAGTATAACATAAGAGCGACTATTTTTCAACGGCATTTTGAAAAATATATAGAAAAGTGAAAAATAATACTTTAGCCTATTGAAATTTTGATGAAACTATTGTATAATAAAACAAATAAACCACACAATGAGAGGAAGATTTGAAATGAAAGCAGTAATCACGGTTACAGGTAAGGATAGCGTAGGTATTATCGCAAACGT
>JAZUAS010000058.1:0-8512 GCA_045638125.1 Eubacteriales bacterium
TGGTTTCATCCTCAAGTCTTGCATCGAGGTACAGCTTGTTGTCATCGAAGTTTTCTCTTGCATCGATACAGATGATCTCGATGTCGGGCTGTGCAGACAGAAGCTGCATCAGATGCTTGATCTTGATGCCGACTGCCACTCTTGATAACACCGAGATATTCGTTGGCTTCACAGTAAAATACACGATCTCTCCGTGTCCGTTGGTCTGAATGCCGTTACGGGAAAAGCTCTTGATGCCCAGCATATCCCGGGTTGACAGATTGCCTTTTCTCATTCGGATTTATCCTCCTTCCATTCGTAGTACTGCTGTGTCAGCAGAAAATATTTCACGCCCTGTTTGATGAAGTCGAGCACACTGGTATCGTCAAGCTGAATGGACAGGAACATATATACCAGTGTCAGAGCCAAGGGCAAAAAGAATTTGATTTGCGTTAAGGCGAGAATCGAAATAAGGAGGGCGACTCCGATGATTGAGATGTCTCGCAAGTTCCAAAACCAAAGCTTGACTTGGGATTTCAAATTGTGGGGATAGATATATGTTTCGTTCATTGGGTTCTCCTTTCCTTATTTCTTCGCCAATGCGCGAGTGAGGTTGATTGCCGTCGTTGTGGTGTGAACGGCGCTCATCATATTGACTCTGATACTTGTATCCAACCCGAAATTTTGAGCGATACGAGGAACTTCGTTTGCCGCAAGAATGATACCAAGTCCGAGCAACACGTCCTCGTGCCACGTTATCAACCCGAGAAACAAAAGTGTTGTTTGCAAAAACGCAGTTAAGCAAAGTGCCACTATTTGCTTACACCATTGCGTAAATCCATCCGTGTATCCTCTGGGAAGAGAAAACATATATAAACTTCCAACGGCAATTTGTGTTAGCAGAATACCTCCGCGTTTGATATTCGCAAAGAAAATCTTAATAACGCAGTAGCCGAGAGCAATAATTAAAAGCAAATACGTAAGATTAGGCACGCCGGCTACCACTCCCAATGCGCTTAAAGCAATTTCCGTTAAAGTGCTTCCCAAATCGTTTTGTATTGCCGCTATAAAAGCAAGATCGTGCATAAAAGCATCTTGCAGATTGATGCACAATACATATAACCTTATGGGAACTTGTGTGAACAAGTTGACGGCAAGGAATCCGTATATGATCGGCATTACATGACGCTTGATATTTATGGTTCGCATAGATTGGTATTCAATAGCTATTTCAAAAACAGCAACGACCAGTCCCGATAAAAACAGCACCCAAGCAAAAGCAGAAAACAAGCTTAGAAAAGCCTTGATCCACGGCAGATCGAACAATCGGGCGCCCATATCGGAAATAAAGGTGAAAACATCCGAAAATGCGTTATATAATGCATCATACAGCCATCGGATCAAAAGATCAAAAATGGAAACTGCCGCTTCTCCCCAAACTTCTTTTAGGGAATCGGATATGGCTTTTCCCATCCCGTCTATAAGAGAATCAATCCAATCCATAACAAGCTCCTTACTTTATGAAAAGATTACATTCCGACAATCGTCCATATATAAAGAGGGGCTGTCAAGGAAAAGATTAACGTACCAAACAGAATTGCGGGAGCTTGCCATTCAAATTGTCCGTGCTTTCTGTAGTCCATATACGCAAGAGCGACTTTCACAAAAAAGCAAACAGCGAGTATTAAGTCGATTATCGGAAAAACAACGTTATTTACAACCTGCTTTATTTGTACTTTCGCTGCATCCCATGTACTTTGAACCGCACCTGCTACATCCCCCGACTCGGCAAAAACTGTCAATGAAGAGGATAAAATCAGTACCGCGCATATTAAAAGCGAAACGAGCACTTTTCTCTTTCTATAACTGAACATATTTAATACCTCCTTTTCCGGATGATAGATCTTTAATTTCATTTTCCGAAACATATCTTACACGAATGTTTTGTTCTTTTGCGGCAACTATCTCTTGTACCATTACTTTGCTGATATGATCGCCGAAATACCACAATTCATCGCATTCGGATAAAAGCTGAAGACCAGCCAATGCTTCAAAAGCTTTTTCTTCGGGTATATCACCAAGGAATTGTGTAAAATAAATATGCGGAGCAATAGGTATTGCCCCGCATATTTTTGCTACAAACGCACAGCACTCTTTTGCTTTTCTTATAGATTCGCCCGTACCGTCATGTTTTGTGCATACGTATATTTTCTTCAATCACTCACTCCTCCCCTACATAGCAATCGTCATAAGCAGAATCAATAATCGCAATCGTACCACCGAAATTCGTGCACGTGATCATTCCGGAAGGTGTCCATAATTCGCTTGCCTTGACTGACAAAACATAATCGCCGTCGGGATACCATAACGGTATAAAATGCAAACGTTCTTTTCCGTCTGCAAACGGATTTTTTTCAAATACCCATTTGTTATTCACTTGCTCCAGAGTTCTGTAACAGCCGTAATCCGATGAATACAAAAACTCGGGAAAAGCGACTGTTACATATTGAATATCGGTGTATGACGAAACAGGAGGCTTATGGCAATTTATATACGTTTGAATAGTGAGAGAATATTCGATTTCAATTCCGTATCCCGATTTGATATGCCATTTTCCATCTTTATATTGTGACGACGGCGAATCTGCATCAGGTGTAATCGTCGCTTTGTTGCTTACAACGATAATGCCGTAATCTTTTTTAACAAAATTCCCGTTTTCATATTCCCACATGCTCCATACTGCTTTGCCAGTGGTAGGTTTTGAAAGCGAAGGAGCCTTAAAGCCATCGGGACCACCAGCTTCGTATTGAGTATCCGGTGTTTGTGAATTCTCCAACGTTTTTATGCTTCTGCTATATGCGGAAGCATTATTGTTTTCGTTATATTCGGTAATCACGTTATCGGAATCCACCTGCGCTTTGCAATATACCGTCTTGTTATTCAAACCTTGCGGCACAGTCCATTTGAAGTAAACTAGGTTGCTCTCATTTGCGGGTATAACTGCATTCTCCCACACCATAGTGGTGATTATAACTTTACGGGAGTTTTCGTAATAATACGATTCAAAATATACGTTATTGCTGTCGATTGGTACTATATCGTAATCACTGTAATTGTGAATCATATAGCTTGTAATCACAGTCGTTCCGGCTGTGTAATCGCTATTGGGAAGCACTGATGTTATACCCAAATCAATTTTTGAATTTACTGTCAATTGGACAGAGCCCGTTTCGTTGTTAGTGCTGTTCGTTTCATTTTTATGATCAATCCAGTTAATGCGGACAACTATATCATTGATGCCGACGCTATTCCCCACATCGATTTTCAAGGTATGATTCATACCGCCATATGCCGCATAATCGAAACTCTCCGTATAAATCACATTGCCGTTAAATAACACTTGAACGGGAATATCGTTATACGCATAATTGCGATCCCACGAATCTGTTCTGAAATACAGCGTAACCGTATCTTGCACATCACAAACCGAGGGATCTACTCGGAGTGCGGATACGGAAAAATCATAGTTTTTTGCGGGCTTTTCTGTCGGCGTCAGTATTCTTGTTGCCATATTATCCGTCGAATCGGTTTCCGAATATCTGTTGAGATAATTAATTTTGGCAGTTAACTCAACCGAATCAACACTCGAGTAATTCAAACTGAATGTATTGCTGATAGTAGCTTTGCCATTAATTGTCTTGGTTTCTGACCATATCAATTTGTCATCACGATATAATTCGCACAGAACAGTTCCGCGTTCACTCTTATAATTAGTCCAATAAACCTGCACGTTTCCACTTGAACCAACGTAAGGTTTATCAACGGTGCCAAAGTATACGCCATAATCAATAGTTTTCGCGTTTTGAGCAGGAAGCCATCGCATACCCCAGCCGCCGCCTTTTACAACGTCGTTGTAATCCCATTTAACCGTATCGTCAGTAACGTTATACACGGGATATCCGAACCAAGGTTCTTCCAACTGGACGGAAGTGGGCAGATGCTTTTCCGGTAAGATTGCAACGTCCTGACCTCTGCCGCCGCTGTAATTCCAATCATACCATCCATTCAGTTCGCAAAGTGCAAATTCCGTTGCGGTAAATGCAAGCTGGTTCATTTGGTCTTTCAGCGTTAATAGTACCATTGGTTCATAAACTATAACCCACGGAACTTGATTGGTCGTTCCGTTTGGATAAACAAAATCCTTTGCCCAACCGCTTTTTGTTACGCCGTCAATAGTAAAATTCAGAGAGGATAAAAGCTCTGTCGCGGTAGTATCCTTTCCGGCGGCTATAGCGTTCAATACCGTTGTCAAGGTTCCCGTTGTACCGAAATAGTTTTTGACTGTTTCTATATCACCGCCGCAAGCAATAGGAACTGCGGGACAGTTTTCATCAGAGATTATTTTGGGAGAAAACTCCATCTCCATAGGTACGCCGTCGTAATAATCCACTTTTGTCCCTGTTCCGAACTTGACGTACGTATTCAACCGCCATCCCGTTTTCTTCATAATGATAGTGCCGATACGATGGAAATCCTCCTGCAAATTGGAATATTTTGATGCTTGATCCGATTTTCCCACAAAGATTGTTACCTTCCAAAGGTATTGGTTCGGATTGTACCAAGCATATCCCTTTGTTGCGTCTGCAGTGTTACCGCTTCCGCTTTGAGCATTATCATCGGCAAATACGTGAAAAGCAAAAACTGACAGCAAAACTGCTGTCAGTAAAATAAAGCATATTATTTTCTTCAAAAAACGCTCTCCTTTTTAGAATTTAATACCTTCTCCGGGACGGTCTTCTCCTTCTCCGATATAATCTTCCACCGAAGTATCATCTATCTCAATTTCGACATCGTTATCAAAAGGATTATCATTGCCTGTTGAAGGAGAGTATTCGGGTTCGTCCGGATTAACCACCGTTGCTTCCTCATCCTCTTCGGGAGGCTGCTTTGTTTCGCTTTCTTCGATGTGATCAATAATTATAGGTTCGCTGTTTTCCGAGATTTCTTCCGAAACAGTATTATCACTTATTTCTGTTGAGGTTTCGTTTTTGGGAATCTCAATAACGATGTCCGACATTTCGATTTCGCTTTCCGACGTGTCAGATTCAATGTTTTGTATCGATACCTCCGATTGTACGGACACATCACGGTTCTCGTAATCGGAATCAATGGGCTTATCTCTGTTGTAAGAGCATACCGCAAAAATTCCTGCCGATATTAATGTAATAACGACAACAGCAATTATAATATTTTTCTTTTTCATGGTTTATGACCATCCTTTCTTGAGCTTATGCTCACTCTTTTAAGGTGAGACTTCGGGTGACCGTGATCGGGATCTCGAGGTCGAAGATGTGTTCTCCCGCGAAGATCACAGGGATCATCACCGTGTAACTCGCCTTTAGTTTCAGGGCTTTGTCTACCTTGTAGGTAACACGGGGACTCGTCATGGAGTAGACGATTTCGCCGTCTGCACCATAATTATACAAACGGTTTTTTGAAGAGTCCAGAGACAATTCGGAAGAAGCCCCTGAAATATAAAAATTTTCATCAAAATCTTCTGTGAAATCATGCCCTTGCTTGATGGAGTTATAAATGTCGATCGAATTCTTCATGATGAAGGATTCGAGGACGCGCTCGGTATCGGCTCGGGTGGTCTGAATGATGGTCATGCACTGTGCGTAAAACAGCACCGCCGACAAGATCATTGCGATGACGATGGTGATCATGCATGGCGTGAAATATCCACCGCCTCGTGTGTCTTTCAGCAGTTTCTTCATTCATACCACCTCACTTCCAATACTTTTGGGACAGTCCCGAGAAGGTTGCTTTGAGCGTGACGGGGATCTTGAATACTCCAAGCCCTCGGACATAGGTCTGATAGGTCAGCGTTACGTGGATGGTTTCACCGAGCTGCACCTTTCCGGTGGAGGCGTTGTAATAGGTTGTACCGCTATAGCTGACCGATGGGCTGATTCCAAGCTCGTCACAAAGCTCATTGTATCGGTCTGTCGCTTGTTCATTGGTTCTGCCGTAGGTGGTGGCTGTGTCGATGAGTTCCTTTGCGAAGTGATCCATGTCTTGACCTAGTGTCAGAAAGCTGAACACGTTGAGAGCAAGAACGATGACCATCATCGCCGCCATCACACAGACCACCGTATCGATATATCCTTCGGCTTTGTTTGTCTTAAATGGTTTGAGAAGTCTCTTCATACATCCACCTCCTTTAACCGAAGAGGACTCCGATAGAGTTCATGATCTCCATACCGATGACTACGATATAGATCAGCATAAAACAGAAGAGCAAGCACATGGAAAGGCGCTTGACCTTGCCGGGGATCTTCTGTGCTTGCTGTTTGAGGAGCTGTCTTTGGTAGTCCGAAAACTTCACCGCAAGACCTGCCCAATACACGTCGGTTTCATCCCCTCGAAGTACACCGATCAGACCTCTCGTTACGTCAGACAGCATGGAAGAACCAACACGGGACTCGAATCTCGTGAGGGCTGCTTCGTAGTTACCCGAGCGCATATCCGCAATGGTGATCTCAAGCTCTTGCTTCAACTCATCACCTGCGTTGTTCTTATACGAGTCAAGAATATACAGCACGTCTCGATTGTGCTTCAGCGTTTTCTCAATGTGAGAGACAAAGCGAGGAAGCTCGTATTCGATGTGTCTGCGCTTCTCCTTGATCTTATCGGCAACGCCCTTGGATGCTTTGAAGTACATCATCACGGCGAGGGCGACAATGATCGGAGAAAGCAACGGGAAGATGAAAAGCATCGGGATAGCCATTATGCCGATGAGCATCGACTTGACGATACTGTTGGCAATATGCATCTCGGGAGATAGGTTCACACCCGCCGAGCGAAGGTCGATTTCAAGCTGCATTCGCTTGAATTCGTTGATGCGGAGCCGTTTGGAGATCCACATGGCAAGGTCGCCGAGCCAGATATCCAGCGTACTCGTTTTCTTTTCCTGTCGCTTGGCAAGGTTGTTTATCGCCTTGGATGTCTTGAAGAACGGTACACGGAAGCAGTCCGCAAGGATGAGAAAAAGACCGACTCCGAAAATAGAGCCGATAAGTGCTTGTAACATAGACTACCTCCTTTACTTCTTGTATTCGATTGGCTTGGTGTATTTCATCATAAACATTGCCGTTACGAGAATGACCACGCCGCAGATGGCAAGGACGATCTTGCCGGGGATGGAGAACATCAAAGCTTCGAACCATGCGGTGTTGAGCATATACAGAAGCGGAATATTGCCTACCACAAGGCAGACCATCATCCAATACTCCTTTTTCACCTCTCCGAGCATGGTCTTCAGCTCGTTGTTGACGATTCTCACGTCGGTCAGCTTTGCCACGATGGGCAGAAGCGTATCCTTCAGCGTTCTGTCGTCTTGACAGGCGATCAAGGTGTCGCACCATTCCTCGTAGATGCTGTCGCTGATCTTTTCCTTCAGATTTCTCAGTGCGGTTTTAAGGTCGGATGAGATCATCATGGCATCGCCGATGAAGGACTGAAAAATCCCTTTCACGGGAGGCTTGAGGTACACGATATTCTCCTGAACGGCACCGAGGATGTCATCGGAACGGATATACGAAGTGGTGATGATAGACAGCGCCGTTTCCATCTCTTCCCGCACGTGACGGTCATAGGCCGCAATGGTGCTTTTGATATAGAAAAACGGCATACACGCAAACGCCACCGCAAGCACGGGGATCATAAAGTAGTTGTCAATAACCACCGCTACAATGCATCCCACGATCAGCAAGAGGATGGAAGCTGCACACGCGATGGTGAACTGCTTTCCTTTGCCTGTGGCATCAAGGGCTTCCTTGATGTGGAGGATCTCATTTGTCAGCCTACGGGACTTCTTCTTGCCTTTGGCGATGAGCACCTTATCTCTCAGCGTCTGCTTGGGAGAGACGAAGCGCATGAGGTCATCGGTGATACTTTCGGGGGTAAGTCCGAGCAGAATGACGGTTGCTGCACATAAAAGCAGAAACCCGATCAGATAAAACACGATCATTCGCTGTCATCTCCTTTCAAAAAACGGTTGAGTTTGTTTTGCGGTACACCGTACTGAATGAGTCTTCGGCGTAGGCTGTCGGACATCAAATTCGGCTTGCAGAAGTGACCTTCGATGATGAACTGCTCATCCTCGATGGTGTTCTTGGTGATCTCATAGTTATACAGGCAGTTGTATTCACGTTCACCCGCCGCATTGATGATGCATTCGGAAATGTCCATGCATTTTCTGCTGTTGTTTTCCAGCTTGTGGCTGTAGACAACGATGGGAAACGCCTGACCTGCTTGCATCAGCGAGGTTTGGAAGTTGATCGGGAATCGCTTCTGACACAGAAGTGCGATTCTCATGTGAGCTGCCGAGCCGGGACCTGCGTGGACGGTCGATACCACCGTATGACCGGTCAGCGATGCTTCCACCGCCGAGTAACATTCCACGTCGCGCATCTCACCGACGCACACGATGTCGGGATTGAAACGAAGGGATGCTACCACAAGGTCTTCT
>JAZUAS010000059.1:0-21943 GCA_045638125.1 Eubacteriales bacterium
AGGCGCACCGGAAAAAGCAAGGCGAAGGCGTAGTTATATCTACGTCGAGCCGCTTTTGAGGAGCAACGCAGTATCCGGGAAAATATCAAAGTCAATTTGCTACTGTTACCATAGCGTAACGGATAATCTTGTCACCCTTGCGGTATCCCTTCTGGAATACGCTGACGATCTCGCCCTCGGCTCTCTCGTCGCTCTCAACCATCATGACCGCATTGTGAATATTGGGATCAAACGCGTCTCCCTCAGCGCCGAATGCTTCAACTCCCATTTTGGTAAGTGCTTCGGATGCGCCCTTGAGAGTCATTTCCAGACCCTTGAGAACACCCTCTGCGTCGGTAACCCCAACCGCTCTTTCAAGGTTGTCGATTATCGGGATAATAGAGGTCAGCGCGTCTGCATAAGCATCAGCATAGGTTCCCTCCTTCTCCTTTGCACTTCTCTTGCGGAAGTTGTCGTATTCCGCCATCATTCTCATATATTTGTCATTTTGCTCGGCAAGCTCACTTTCCTTTGCCGCAAGAGCCTTTTGGAGCTCCTCGATCTTGCCCTCCAGCTTTTTGGACTTTTTCTTATCCGACTTGACTTCCTTCTCCTCGGCTACCACCTCGACCTCTGCCTCGTTTATTTCTTCGGCAGACGTGTTTTCGGTGTCAACTTCGGGAGTGCTCTTTTCCTCAGTCATCTGTATTTCCTCCGTTCTTTTCGGGTATCATTCCATTTTCGTTCAATATACTTTCAACGTTGCCTGCCAGTCCCTCGATGGTTGCCACTACCTTTGCGTAGTCCATGCGGCGCGGGCCGATAATTCCGATAGCGCCCAAGGTCTTGCCGTCTCGAACTACCGGCTTGAATACCAGCGCCGAGTTGTTCATGACCTTAACAGAGCTTTCAGAGCCAATAACAACGTTTACTCCGTCTCCATCCGAATCGGAAACCAGCTCAAGAATGTCCTCCTTCTTCTCAAAAGCACCCAACAGCTCGCGGAGCTGATCCTTGTTGCTGTACTCGGGGTACTGAAGAAGTCTGTCCATGCCCGAAACCTTGAGGTCGCCGCCGTCAAGCTCGTTCATGCTTTCGTATATTATTTTAATGATGGGATTGACGATTGCCGCCTTATCTCCCATGGCGTTTTCAAGCTCGACGATAATGGGGAGCGTGATCTCGTCGGCGCATTTGCCCGCGATATGATCGTTGAGCGCCACCGCCAGATCGCTTGCGGTCATCTGGCTCACCGATCTGTCGATGGAAAGTCGCTTGGTGACTACCGCACCGCCATCGCTTATCATAACGAGCAGCAGAGAGTGGCGATCGACGAATATTACGTCGAAGCGCTTGATCCTCACCGAGCTTGCTCGGGGCTTGATAAGAAAGCTTGTGTAGTTGGTAAGGTTTCCCGCAAGCTTGGAAGCCGCTAAAAGTATCTGGTCAAGCTCATTCATCTTGGATTTGAGGAGCTTGTTGATCTCGGTGATCTCATTCGTGGTCATAGCATAGCTTTCGATGAGCGAGTCAACGTAGAAGCGGTAACCCAACTCACTTGGCACTCTACCTGCCGAAGTGTGAGGCTGTTCGAGGTATCCGAGCGCCTCAAGCTCTGCCATTTCGTTTCTGATGGTAGCAGACGAGCAGTTCAAGTGCTCATCCTGCATAATATATTTTGATCCGACGGGCTCGCCGTCAACAATATGCGCATCGACTATTGCTTTTAGTATTCGCTTTTTTCGCTCGCTCAATTCGTGCTTTGCGTTGTCTGACATGATTTTCGGCGCTCCCTTCTCTTTTTTCGGGGACTTTTCACCCCATCCTTGCTTTAATGCTCGGTTTTTGTCGTATTTTTAGCACTCAATCACATCAAGTGCTAACCCACGCTAATAATATACCCCTTTTTTGCGGTTTTGTCAAGTCCCTTAACCAATAATTTTATGAATTTTTTGTAAACAGTGCTAAAAAACTGCCATTTTTCCCCATCTTATCTTTTTTTCTTCACTCGTCCGTCACAAAGCTGCAAAAATCTGCCGTTTTGTCAAAAAAAGGCTTGCTCAACCATGTCAAGCAAGCCTTTACTATTGAACTATTCATGTTCCGAATCAGCAACCTCGGGAACTACCTCCACAATCACGTCGACCTTCTTGCTTCGGTTTCCTATCATGTCACACGCCACAAGGTAGACCGAATATCTTCCCTCTTTATTATAATCCACTCCACTGTCATCAATTTCGATAAGCAGGTCTCCACCGCAGTTATCGGTAACGGTAACTATCTCGCAATAAAACAACACCTTATCCGTGGGGACGTTGCCTACCTCAACCGTCAGCTTATCGGAGTTTAGCAAAAGCTTGGGCGGCTGATTATCCGAAACGAGATCGAGAACTACCTCGATCACCTCGGTCTTATTTCCCGAAGCGTCCTCAAATCTGACCTTTGCCTTATATTCACCCATACTTTTTTCAAATTTCGGAAGCTCCTCGACAAAATATCCGCAAAAATCGTCCGCTTCCTTAACGCTATCAATAAAGTCCTCCGGAATCGGTCTGCGAGAACTTCCTATGGGCCAATTTATGCGCTTCACCTTTATATCCGGAGCTTTCGTGTCAACAACTTCAAGACGCACCTGACGCGCATTTCCATCCACGTACACGGTAAAATAGTAGATCCCTGCCCGATTGACACATTCGGGATCAAAATCATCTCCGAAATAGGCATTAGCATCTCCCACCAGCATCTCGACGCTCACTGTTTCGCCCGCCTCGATAGTCAATCGATCTGTCTCAAAAAACAGATAAGCACAGGCAACCCCAAGCATCAGCGCTATCACCGCCAATGACGCGGTGACGATCAGCGCCATCCTTCGCGCCCTTTCCTGCTCAATAGGTATATAAAATTTTATTCGTTTAGTTAAAACGATTACCATTGGTCTTCTCCACACTGTCACCGTCAAAATTTTTTCGCACATTAACCCTATCGAATATAATATGCGTTTATTTACCATTTAATATATTATATCAATTCTCCGCACAAATTTCAAGTGGATTTTATCGTTTATTATTCTCACAACAAAAAAATCCGCAGAAAACTGCGGATTTTTTATTATTACAGAACACATTTGAGGAACTGCTGAAGTTTTGGGTGCTTGGGATTGGAGAAAAACTCATCAGGTGCGCCAATTTCGGCAACCACGCCTTCATACATAAAGATAACGCGATCGGAAACCTCGCGAGCAAAGCCCATCTCATGTGTAACCACAACCATTGTCATACCCTCATGGGCAAGCTCTTTCATAAGATCGAGAACCTCACCAACCATTTCAGGATCAAGCGCGCTTGTAGGCTCGTCAAAAAGCATTACCTTGGGGTTCATGGCAAGCGCACGAACGATAGCAATTCTCTGCTTCTGACCGCCAGACAGCGTTGAGGGATAGGCGTCAGCTTTTTCTTCAAGTCCGATTCTGGCAAGCAGACGCATAGCGTTTTCTCTCGCTTCCTTTTTAACCTCAGCCTCTGTGGTATTGATCTCGATCAACGCCTTTTTATTTTTACGGAAAATATTAGTAAATTTTATCGCAGCGTTCTTTCTCTTGGCACGCTTGATGTTGCGTATTCCAACGTACACGGGTGCCAGCATTATATTATCAACAACAGTTTTGTTATTGAAAAGATTAAACTGCTGGAAAACCATTCCGATCTTTTCTCTGTGCGTGTTGATATCGACCTTCATGTCGGCAATATCATCACCTTGGAAGAAGATCGAGCCGCCAGTGGGGTCTTCCATACAGTTGAGGCAACGAAGGAAAGTAGACTTTCCGCAACCGGAAGGACCGATGATCGAGATAACCTCTCCGTTTTCAACGTCGAGATCGATTCCCTTCAAAACCTCCAGATCGCCAAAGTCCTTCTTTAAGCCACGAACCGAAAGGATCGGCTCTCCGCCGATATTTTTATTGTCTTTCATCGCGCTTCAGCCTCCTTTCCATCAGCTTAATAAGACCGGTAATACCGAGAACCAGTACGAGATACACAAGAGCCAGCATCACGTAAGGAATGATGTACTCATAGTTTGCATCTCCGATAGATCTGAATGCCTTGGTGATATCGGTAACCGCAATAAAGCTGACTACCGAGGTCTCCTTGATAAGTACGATAAACTCGTTTCCAAGAGTGGGAAGAATGTTCTTTATAGACTGGGGGATAACGATCTTCAACATCGCAGTCCAATAAGGAAGACCCACCGCGCGTCCCGCTTCAAGCTGACCGCCGTCAACCGACTGGATTCCGGCACGCATGATCTCGGAAACGTAAGCACCGCTGTTAAGGCCGAAGATGATGATAGCAACCACCAGCGCATCCGAAGCTATGCCCAGAGCAGGGAGCAGAACGTAATATCCCAAAAGAAGCTGAACTACCATAGGCGTTCCTCTGAAAAAGCCTACGTACACGTCACAAATAGCCGAAGCTATTCTCGGCAACACCTTATACTTGGGCATTACCTTAACAAGGGCAATAAGAGTACCCAAAATTATACCTATAACGAGACCCGCAACGGCGATCTCGACAGTCGCCAGCAAACCTTGAAGGGCAGTTTTATAACCGCCCTTCAAAATGAGCTGCTCGTAGAAATTATTCCATGCAATACTCATATTATCTTATTATTTTGCGTCAGAAACCAAGCTAGCAAGAACTGCGAGAACGTCAGCATCGGTCTTACAATTGTCGAAAGCGGTCTCGCTTTCCTTAACAATAAGCATCTGAGCTGCGTTGTAGTAGGTATCGGTGAAGTTAACCGATTCCTTACGCTTTTCGGTAACGGTAAGTCCGGAAACAGCCATATCTACGTTATTCTTACCAACTGCAGAGATAACCGCCTCAAAGTCCATGTCCATGATTACAAGCTCAAGACCAAGCTTTTCAGCGATGTAAACCATGATCTCGATATCAATACCTGCGAACTGGTCGCCTTCCTTGTACTCGAAGGGAGCGAATGCCGCGTTGGTTGCGATTACGAGCTGCTGGTCAGCCTTAGCTGCGTCGAACTTGGGAGATGTGTAAGGCTTGATTTCCTCTCCAATAGCGTATGCGGTAACGATCGCTTCAAGAGCACCGGTAGCCTTCATCTCTGCGAGAACTGCGTTAACAGAAGCAAGAAGCTCGGGCTGAGCCTTGTCAACACCGAAAGCATACTCCTCAACGGTAAGAGCTATGTCAATAACCTTAACGCCGGAAATATTCTTTGCAAGAGCCTTTGCGGGCTGCTCGTCGATCATGCAGAAATCAACGTTGCCGTTCTTCATATCGCTTACAGCGAGACCGCCGTTGTTGTACTGTGCGGAGGTAAAGCCTGCGATACCGTCAAAGCCCCAGTCAGCATCACCGTCAACAAAATACTGAGCGGTGGTCGCGGTCTGTACGCCGATCTTATAAGTCATCGCATCCTGAGAGCAAGATGTGAAGGTGATTACCATTGTTGCGAGCATTGCTACTACAAGAATGAGAGCTGTAATTTTTTTCATGATTTTTTCCTCCAAATGAATAAAAATTAGTTTTTCGTGATGGATACATTGTATCACTAAGCCATACATTTGTCAAGTACTTTTTTAAATTATGTACATTTTCGTATGCATTACCTTGTTTTTTTATATATCTTGATCGCATTTTGTTGATTAGTGCCAAAAATGTATATTCATTCAACGTTGCATAATTATGTAACGCCTGCAAATGCACTTAAAAAGCAAAAAATACCCGACGGAAACCGTCGGGTATTTTCATTTAATAATTATAGCGTAATTTTACGTTTGACTCAAATATCATTACTCAGCGTCAACGTTAACAAAAAATCCCTCGATAGAATAAATCTCAACAGTCTGACCGATCTCAGTACCGAAGTCCCAACGCAGAGAGGTAAGTCTGCTTGTATAATCCTCGGTATCTCCGAGGTAGATGATGAGCGTTGTCTTGCCGTCCTCAGATGCTCCGGTAATACCAAGTCGCTGCATTCTGTTCTCGCTAAAATTCAATGCCTTATCGCTTCCGGCAGTATAATACATCTCTCCGGGAGTTTCATACAATCCTCCCTCAAGTACATTTGAGCTGACAACAACACGAATAGCGTTACACTTTTTGGTGCTTACGTTTCTCAGCTGATAGCAGAAGTTAGGGTCGCCTCCCGCAGCTACTTCATACTTGATCACTCCGTCCTCAATTCTGAAATCGCTAACGGAAGGACTCGTGTAGACCTGGCTGACATCAACGGGGAAAAGATCTATGTACTCATAGTCAACAGGCTTATAATTGATGGGACGGGTAATGTTGCCATAGCTGTGAAGCAGATGCTCCTTAGAATATTCAGCGTTCAGTATGTGCTGCTTTACGTAAAGACCTCTTTCGGAGTTGAGCAAGGGCTCGTTGCAGGGCCAGAACAAGGTGTTAGCTTGGATAGCGTCATAAACATCTTTATTAGCTGTCTCTCCTCCGTGGTGAGCAACCTGAACCATATCGCTCTTCAAACCGTCGTCGTAAGCATCAAGCATCCATTCACAAGTGTAAATTCCGCTGTCCGCAAGGAATATCATAGAACCCTGGTCGTGTACCGCGCGAACCACTATGCTACTCTCATTGAAATCTTCAGGATCGGTCTCCTTATATATGTGCTCGGGAGCAGCCAAGATTTCAAACTCAATATTACCAAAGGTAAAACTCATACCGGTATGCACAGGGCAAAGAACAGCACCATCAAAACGCGCAACGGCATCCTTAACGCCCTTGTTAAGATAAGCGTCATATCCCACCACACCGCTGTTGATGGGAGAATACATAACTCTGTCAAGAGTTACCTTGTCAGCATAGTTCTGGGAGAAGGTTTCAAACATCTCATAGTGGTCACCGTGAGAGTGAGATATTAGCCAAGCGCGAATATGTATTCCGTCGGCAGAGCCGTTGAGCTTAACCAAAGTATCGTATGCATCGTCGGTATCGAAATCGTAACCGCCGTCCAACACCAAGAAGCTTCCGTCAGAGAGCTTGATGAAATAGCACATTCCGTTGCTATCCGAAGAATAGTGCTGGGTAATGGTAGGAATAACGCTGTCATCGCCCAGGCTGGAAAAAACCTCAGGGAAAGCATTCGCACCACTCTCGGAGTATCCGAGATAAAGCTCTTCCAGGTGACCGTTGAACATTACAACAGCGTACGCGTCGCCCTTTACAAAGGTCGCGGAAGAAGAGTTGCCAACCTTATTTTCACTGTAAAGAGTGTAGCCCTCTTTAACGTAATATTTATAAGCCGCGTAATAATCCTCTATATCCATCATATCATACTGCTTAAGCTCATAGCCGTCTGCTGTGACGTACGAAAGGTCCTCAACGTAGCTGGGGATTCCGGGCTCAACATCCGCATAAGGATCGTCGGGCTTAGTCTCGCCCTCGGTATCGCTGCTTTCTTCACCGGCAGTTTCGGACGTAGAAGCCCCCTCTCCGCTCTGCTCCTCCGTTTCGGAGTCCTCTGTCTTCTGTGTCTCGGAGCTCTCGGTATTAGAGGACCCGGCACTCTCGCCGGTCTCGGGAGTAGCGGTCTGTCCGCCATCACAGGCTGCAAAAACGCCCAGAAGCATACAGATAACAAGCGATATGACTAAATTTTACGCATATAAATCTCCATTTCTCCGCCATTTGGCGGCGCAAATAATATAAATGAATCCATACTCTGCAAATTCATTTATGCAAAAGTTGTTGCACTTTTTCAATAAATTATACTATATAACCTCTATCGTGTCAATAGATGACACAGATTTTGAAAAAATCGGCTTAAAATGAAAAAGTTTTTTCATTATTATTAATGTCCCCCACACGCGAGCGACAAATTATATCCCGCGAAAAAATTTTTAAAGTTTTTTTCAAAAAACTATTGACAGAATGAAAAAATGATGATATAATCTGTAAAGTGTTTTGCTTTACACCACAAAATCGGCGTAAAAATGCAAAAAATCGTTGGAGGAAATCGAAATGTTCACAAAAGATCTTAATATCGGTTTTTTGCTCGACTTTTACGGTGACATCCTCAAGGACAGGCGCAGAGATGCACTCGATTTCTATTACAACAACGATATGTCGCTTTCCGAGATAGCAGAAGAAATGGGAATCTCGCGTCAAGGCGTACGCGACCTCATAAAAAAAGCCGAGGAAGAACTCTTCTTTTATGAAGAAAAGCTTGGACTCGCAAAAAAATTTGAGGACACTCAATCTCATGCAACCGAGGCGCTTCGCCTCTGCGAAAGCGGTGGCAGCACTGCCGATATAGAGAAGGAGATAAGACTTCTTCTTGAAAGCGTGGGTTGACAAACGCGAAACACAGAAAATTTAGTAAGGAGGTATTTTTATGTCAAATATGTTTAGCAGCTTAAGTGAAAAGCTGGAAAATGCCTTCAAAAAATTCAAAAACAAGGGTACTCTTACCGAAGCGGATATCAAGGCCGGCATGCGTGAGATAAAGCTTGCACTCCTTGAGGCAGACGTTAACTTTAAGGTCGTCCGTGATTTTATAAAGACCGTTTCCGAGCGAGCAGTTGGAGCACAGGTGCTTGAATCTCTCAATCCCGGTCAGCAGGTCATCAAAATAGTAAACGAGGAGCTGGCGGCTCTTATGGGCTCCACCCACCAAAAGCTTCAGGTCGCATCCAATCCCCCCACCGTTATTATGATGGTAGGTTTGCAGGGTGCAGGTAAGACGACTCACGCAGGCAAGCTTGCGGGAATGCTTAAAAAGCAGGGCAAAAATCCCCTTCTCGTCGCTTGTGACGTCTACCGTCCTGCCGCTATCAAGCAGTTGCAGGTTGTGGGCGAAAAGCTGGATATACCCGTTTTTGAGTTGGGAGATAAGGAATCCCCAGTCAAAATTGCAACCGAAGGTATTAAATTTGCAAACAAAAAGGGCTATGACACCGTGTTTATAGATACCGCGGGTCGACTTCAGATAGACGAGCTTCTTATGAAGGAGCTTCAGGACATCAAGGAAGCCACCAAGCCTACCGAGATATTGCTCACTATCGATGCGATGATCGGTCAGGAATCTGTAAACGTTGCCGAGACCTTTAACAATATGCTGGACATCACCGGCGTCATCCTCACCAAACTGGATGGCGATACCCGAGGCGGTGCGGCGCTTTCCGTCCGCTACATCACGGGCAAGCCTATCAAGTTCATCGGTGTCGGTGAAAAGCTCGACCAAATCGAGCCCTTCCACCGCGACAGAATGGCTCGCCGAATCCTTGGCATGGGCGACGTGCTCACCCTCATCGACAAGGCGCAGGAGCAGTTCGACGAGAAAAAGGCGGCAGAGCTTGAAGAAAAGCTCCGCCAGCAGATATTCACTCTCGACGATTACCTTGATCAGATGGCACAGCTTAAAAACATGGGCGGTCTTGATCAGATCGTAGGAATGCTCCCCGGAATGAAGGCAGGCGCGCTTAAAGACGCAAAGATCGATGAAAAGGTGCTTATTCACCAAGAGGCGATCATCAAGTCAATGACAAAAAAAGAGCGCACTCACCCCGAAATGCTCAATGCTTCAAGAAAGATCCGAGTTGCCAAGGGCAGTGGAACAAGTGTTGAGGAAGTCAACAAGCTTCTTAAGCAGTATGAGCAGATTAAAAAAATGATGAAGCAATTCTCCGATATGGGTAAATCCAAGCAAGGAAGAAGAGCTATGGGAAAGATGAAATTCCCATTCTGACAAACGCCGAAAGGCAAACAAAATCGCATTTAAGCCATAAGGCTTTTAATGAATAAAAAAATAAAAATAATTATATCAAAATTTTTGGAGGACAAAAAAATGGTTAAAATGAGACTTACAAGAATGGGCCAGAAGAAGGCTCCCTTCTACCGTGTAGTTGTTGCTGACAGCCGTTACCCCAGAGACGGCCGTTTCATCGAGGAAGTTGGTTACTACAACCCCCTCACCGAGCCCGCTGAGATCAAGATCAACGCTGAGGTTGCTAAGAAGTGGCTCGCTAACGGCGCACAGCCCACTGAGACCGTAAAGGATCTTCTTAAGAAGTCCGGTATCATTGACTAATTTTAGTCAACTTAAAAATACCGATTTTTAAGGAGAATACCCATGGTAGATTTGAAAGAGACACTGCGTAACATCGCAGTTGCCATCGTTGACAATCCCGACGAAGTTGTGGTTATTGAAAACGAGACCGAAACAAGTATCAATCTTACCTTGAGCGTTGCTCCCGACGATATGGGCATGGTTATCGGCAAAAACGGCCGCATAGCTAAAGCTATCCGTATGGTGATCAAGGCTGCCGCTAACGGTTGCAATAAAAAGGTCAACGTTGATATCAGATAATTTACAGGCAAGCTTGTAATACTTATCAAACAAGAAAAAACACCGATCATATCGGTGTTTTTTCTTTATTTATTCCAAATATCAGCGCCTGAAGAGCAGATTTTTAACAAGCTCTCGCTTTTTCTTGTCGTATGAGCCGTAGGTCTTCATGGCTGAAACTATTTTACCAAATCCCTTCTCGCGAAGCTCCGAAAGAGTCTTGATTCCCGACGTAGATATAGAATCAAACACCATTTCAACCACTTCTCGCCTGTCCTCCGAGTTCAACTCGTCAAGCCTTGCGCGAAAACGCGCCTCGTGTATCTTTCCCACCGCAGAAAGGTCCGAAAGCGACACAAAATCCGGGCCATTGATCTCCCAAGTAAATGGGTCGTGCTGGAAAAGCCCTCTTCCCGTGCTCTTTATAACCGAATACCACTCTCCACGCTCAAACATTACTCCAACGTATGAGGATTGAGGCAATATGACCTCCAAACGGTTTTTCATCAATTCGTATCGCTTGCCCGTCATAATTTCAAGCGAAAGTCCGGGACCGTCGTAGCAATAAGCACGAATAATCCTCTGCGAGGTTTCCTCGGAACACTTCAAAGCAGAATACAACGTCAGATTTCCACCCTTTGAATGTCCCATCACCAAAATTCTCTTTTCGGGATATTTTTTCGCGATCCGATCAAGATATTCAACCGCCATTTTTTGCGCGGGGATCTCATCAAGATAGGATAGGCAACAATCCTCGCGCCATCCGACCAAGGAATCATCAGTGCCTCTGAATCCTACCGCGATTCGATCCTTTCCTATATGAAAGGTCATAGCCGCAAACTGAACGCAAACATCGTCGTCGGTGTGCTGAACAAAATCCGACACCACTATATCCCCGAACCTTTTTGTAAGTCCGCATTCGCAGAAGAGCTTGTTGATCTTCACAGCAGGGATTATAAGACCAAGCTCCACGCTTTCATAATCCTCGTCTGGGCAGTAAAGGTCTGCGGCGGTCTTTATGTCAATTTCCTCGTCGCCGCATAATGCGTCAAAATCTATAAACGTAAGAGTAGAAAGTATCAATCCGTCAACCGCGTTAAACCTTGACTGATAAAATGAAAGATCTCCTCTCCATTTTAAATAATCGAACATATCGGACATATTTCTCCTCCTTTCCCGGTATCACAAACAAAATATTTCTATCGGAATTCCTACTATAATATTATCACAAAATCAATATACTGTCAACCATAGTAAATTTTTGTTTTTAAAGGACTACCGCCAAAGCGGTAGTCCTTTGAATTAATTAACCTCGGCAAATTTTCTCTGCTCACGCTCGATGAACTCGGCAGTCTTCATGTCCTGAATTTCGGAAGCGTCAAGCACCAAGGCAAACTTTCTCTTGATCTTCACCCATTCGCCGCGCTTGATCACGCAATTCTGACCGTTCACCGCAACGTAAACGTCATCTCTGTATCGGTCGTTGTCCTTGAAAAGCTTGACCGAAATGTATTCGTTGAGGTATCTCTCGTATTCCTCTGCCGCCACCTTTGCCTTTTCTGCGGCAAGCCTCTTCTCTCCGCGAAGGATCGCGTTTTCTGCCTCCTTCTCGGCTAACATCTGCTCGTATTCCGCACGAATGGCGGCAATAGTTTCATTCAATTTCGACATATTTTTATCCTTTCTTGTAGCGAGGGAACCTTTTTGGGAAAAAGGTTCCCTCGCGCTCCCTCCAAAAACCTTTCAAAAAAGGTTTTTGGGAGAGGCTTATCAATCTTGTTAATATGAAATTAGACTAAACGGCTTCACATATAGATTTTATCATCTCAAAACCCAAACCGTCCATACTTTCAACTATCCTTATTGAAGTTTTCGCGGGGGTGCAGGGGGAGCCTTTTTCCAAAAGGCTTCCCCTGCATTCTCCATATCATCTTACACCGACGCGGCGGTTTCGATACGGATCATGAACGCCTCAACGAGACGAACGGTAACCTTTGTAGCCTTCCAGCCCACGGTTGCTCTCTGGTTGAGAGGGTCGGAGGAGCCTGCGCTGCCGAGCTGCTTGACGATATGCTCAAGACCACCGTCAGCAATCGCGGTAGTACCGTAAGCATTCTCGCCAAAGATAAGGGTAGCGTACACGTCTCTGCCCTCGCTGCCTGCCTCACCAGGATAGATCACGGTGTCAGCGTCGCAGGTAATTGACGCAGCAGTAGCCTTGGTGCTGTCGGTTGCAAGGGTCATAGTGTTTGCGGTGTTAGCGGAAACGTAATACTTCACGCCACCGATAAGCACCTCTCTGCCAACGAGCTCGCCGTCGGCAACAGTGCCGCCGGTAAACTTTACGGTAGCGGATGCGGTAGCCTTTTCGCTCACCTTGAGAGTTCTCGCATCAGCTGCAAGATCCTCTGCGTGGAATACCTTTGCCTCGGTGCTTTCGATGAAGCGAACACCCTCGATCTTACCGATCTCCCCCTCAAAAATAGCGGAGGGCTCGGCATACTGGTGAGGGTATCTCCAGTTAGGATCGCTCATAAGGTCGTAAGCACAGTCGGGATGAATGATCGCAACGTATGCGCCGTCGATCTTCTCGGCGTCCTGATTCTTGAGGAATCTTACCGCCTTGCGGATGCTATCAACGGTAAGGTAGTGGTTTTCTCCGTCAGCCTTGCCGCCGGTAAGCTGGCAACGCGCGCTGACCTGACCCTCGCCGTACTGTACGTTAGTACCGCCCACAAGCACCTCACGGGAGATAGTGTCAAGGGTTCTGCCCGCCTGACTGCCGAGAAGCTTGGTCGCCATGCAAAGATTGTTGTCGATGGCAGTCATAAGAAGAAGGTCGGTAAGCTCAACGTAGCCGCCGTACTGTGCAACGGTTGCGTTTACAATACCCATATTGATGGTCTGACCGGTGGGAGTAACGCCCTCTGCGATAGGATTGGTAAGCTTGGGCAGGGGATCGTACTTGCGGAACTGTACGCTCTTGCCGCCGCCTGTGGGAATAGTGTGCTTCTGTGCGAAGCGATCATGAACAAGCGCAGGCTCCGCATTATCAATAAGATAATCGGAATAATAGGTACGCATTTCGGGAGAAAGACCCTCTCCATCTGCATATTCGTTTACCTGACCGTTCTTTACGTTGATCTCACCCTCGGTGCCAAGCACCTTTTCGCCTGCTCCGAAAAGCTGAATATTTGCTTTCAAAATTGTCATATTGTTTTTTCCTTTCGTAATTAAAGTTTTATCTTCTCGCCGCTTGCCGCACGTTTTGCAAGCGTAGCGCGTTCGTTTTTGGTAAGCCTTGATACGTCAAAATGAGCGACCGATTTTCGAGGAGACATCCCGTTCTCCGATGGACGGAGCTTTTTAGCCTTTATCTCCCTAATTATTCTTTCCTCGGTCTCCCTGATAGCTTTTTCGACCTCGGATCGCAACAGCTCTTCAAAATCCGCAGCCCTTTGCTGATGCTCACCTATCTGAGCATCTTTTTCGGCAAGCGTCTCTTCAAGAACCTTGAATCTCTCTTCCATGATCTTGTACTTTCTGAAGCGGCGATTTATGAGACGTTGAGTATCTTCGGCATAAAGTTCCTTAAATCTACCCTTCACCAAAGAATCGTACTCCTCGCGTTCCGTCGCCTTTATCCTTCCCTTTTCCACGATCTCAGCTTCAGTATCAACGACTGCTTGATCCTCATCGTTGTTTTCTCCGAGATCTTCCTCAATATCAAGACTTTGCTCCCCGGCAGAAGTCGCTTCAAGAGAAGCAGTATCTTCGGCAGGGGATGTTTTATTTCTGTTTTCTTCCATAGGTAAAACGTAATCCTTTCCCGCATTAAGCGTGTTGATTTGTTGCGCTGACATAGTTGGGGTTCATTCTCCAACGCCAAGCTCGGTTATTGACTCGAACATGGTTGGGATAGCTCATGGCGATCTGCCAAAAGCCCAGGCAGGCAAGCTGAAGATAATCCTCGCACTCAAGCCCACACTCTATGTCGGCAAGACCGCTCTCTATTTCGTTTACACGGAGCGTATCCTTCTTGAAATTCAAGAGATAACCGCAAAGCGCGTAAAATATGCCCGAAACCGAAGCGCACACAATGTCATTACCTCTTTCTCCGTAGTCGGCATGCCCCTCAATGTGAAGACGAAAGCCATTTTCCATCCTTGAAAAATCCACGTCTATCACACTCAAACCTCCGCAACTTCGGCTCCGTACAACTTTCGGATGTTGGTTTTAAGCATCCCAACTCCCTCGAAGTCCATAAGCTCCAGCATCATAAGAGTTTCAGTAGCATTTTCTCTCTTAAACGCTCCCGACTCATAAAGCTCCTTTGCAAATTGATTCTTCTGCGCCGCCTCACTGGGAGACTTCTTGGTAGCATTGACCTCTATGTCGAAATAAGGTCTTCTGCCATCATCTTCCGTCAGATCCCTGCCGCAAAAATCGAGATATTCCGCCTTTCCGTCTTCTCCTACGATGCGGAATATGCGCTTTTCGCTATAAAACTGACGTATAAGCTCAATTACCAAGGCTATGATCTTGACATAAGCACGGAAGGTTTCCTCAATTCCGTCACGAGAGGATTTCGCTCCTGCCTCGCGCAGAATACTAATAGCACTTGCTGCCGTAACACCGCTCGAGTATCCGCCTTGAGAGACGTCGCGAGAGCCGGTTACCTCCTTAAGCTCCTCTATCTTCATGCGCTTGACGTCAATTACCGAATCGTCAATGGGATTTATCTCTATCTGGCGAAGCTTTTCCTCGTCAATGTCTCCCTCGACCTCAACGATACTGCGGTTAAGATCAAGAAATTCCTTTTCATTGACACCCAAACTGCGCTTTGCCCAAAAGCGGACCTTACTTGCCCAGTCGGTATAATTCAGCATATCGTTATCAATGCGGTTGATATATCGCTGAAGGTCTCCCGAAATCGAGATAAGACCAAAGCCGCATACACCACCCGTAGGATAGAGTCGGTCAAAAACTATGGGGTAAAGCCCGTGATGATACCATCCATGCTTGCAAGAAGGATCGTTTTCGGAGCAATAGAGTATCTGGTCACCAACAAATTTGCAAAGATGCAACGACTGAACACCGTCTGAAACGTACTTTTTGTAATACCAGTCCACCATGAGGTATTTGCCGTCTCCGCCGATCTCGAGAGATGAACGCAAAGCGTTATCGCTCTCAAGACACGCGTCCCCGTCAAAATCCGAAAATGTGGATTCAAGCTCACCCCTATCGCAAAGTTTTACGATAAAAAGGTTTTGCGAGTTTTGAATGTCGCTGACACCGGCCTCCCAGAAAACGTCCGAAAGAGCGATAGGTCTTATATCAACGTCGCCCATGCCGTCCTCCAGCAAGTTGTTCCAAAAAACTCCGTAAACGGCAGTTCCGTGCTTGAGCTTTTCCCAAGAATTATCCGAATAGGTCTGCTCAAAATTGCATCTTTGAGTAATAACCGGAATGATTTTTGAAAGCATCTCGGCATATCCTTCATCGCGTTTTTCGCGAGGCAGACACACGCAGGTGGGAATATTTTCTATCACGTCCGCGTGCTTATTTATGACGCTGTTGAATATCCATGAGCAGGACTCTCCACCCGAATAGACTCTACTCCAGATCTCGTCCTCGTCACGCAGCCTTGCCTCCATCTTGCTTTTATCTCTTTTATATAGTTGTAAGGTCTTAACGGCATAGGCAAGATCAGGAGATGCAATACTTTTTTTCTTCATTATATATAATGGTCCTTTCTGAAAATATTATCTGTATCGAGCGCGAAGCTGATATTCTGCCCTCTCCTCATTCAAATCCAGAGGATCGGGCGCAAGAAATAACCCCGTCGCCCTTTGGCGAATGGCAGGCACAGGACGCTCCATACACATATACCGAAGCTCATCGTATATATGATCCTCCATCGCCGTATCAACGTCCTCCACATCAGTAGAGCTGTAAACGAGGCACGGAAATGTCCTTATAAACTGACGGCAGGTCGAGAAAACGTAAAATCTCGGTTTTCCCTGCTCGTCAAAGGCAAGGCGATTATGTATCTGTTGCTTCCCAGCTATGCGGGAGTTGTCTGCCTTATCCCAGTATACACATTGTTTTTCCATAATGCCGCCGATACTCTCGCCGCCATTCTTTTGATATATTGCGGGGTCGGCAACACCGTGAATAAGCCTGCCTTTGAGGTTTTCGTCCTCGTTTTCTATTCTTTTTATTTCCGAAGCCACCCTTGATGCCTCCCATCGGACGCCTTCATTGGGAGTTTTGGTGCATCCGTAAAGCTCTCGGATGCGGTAAAGAGTTCCGTCCCTGTCCTCTGCATACCAGCCAACCGAAAATGGGCGAGAATATCCCCAGTCAAAGCTACGATAAATACTCCAATCCTTGGGTATTTTGAATGGTGAGATCACATGTGTATGGCTTCTATCAAGGTAACGCTCGGGAACGTTGCGCCATTCTGTAAAGACCTGCCCCGAAAAGCCGTCCCAATCGCCGTACAGTAACGCTGCACGCTCTGCTTCCGGCAGTGATGCCAAACGCGTAAGATATTCGGGATCGTTTTGGAGCAGTATCTTGTTGTCAAATACCGTGCTCGGCACAAATATACGTGACTTCCGCCGCTCCTCCTCGCGCCCGTCGGGAAAGCGTATCTTTACCGTCTCCCAAATCGTAGTCATCGGCGGTGCTGGGGTAACGAATCTTTCTTTTACCCAGCCGTGTCCGATGCCTCCCGGATTTGCTTGTGCTCTCATATAGCACCTCGTGCCGGCACCGCTTGGACGATTTCTTGAAAAGAGATAACTGTATTCGTCAAAGGTAAACTGTGTAAGCTCGTCGAAATCTATAAAATCGTAGCGCTTACCTTGATAATTATAGCGATCGTCGGTATGAGCAAGAGAGCCAAAATATATCTTTGCTCCCGAGGGGAATCGCCAGAAATGCTTACTTTCGTTGAATACCGCGTTTGGAAACGCCTGAGAATATATGGAAAATGATCGATCTATAAGCTCTGAGAGCTGAGGATAGGTCTTTCGCAAAACAAGTCCACGGTAGTGTGGAATATTTACTTGCCGGAGCGCCTCGGCAAGCGCGCAATCACTTTTACCTCCGCCCGCCGCACCTCCGTAAAGCGCCTCGTCCTCAAGACGTCGCATAAAATCCGCCTGCCTCGGTTGCGGACGCCAGATTACCCTCTTTTCGCACCTCGAGTCGCCATTTTTCAAACTGTGGACAGCCTCCGTCATATCACATTACCTCAATTTTCGAGCGGCTCGTCCAGCAAGTCTGCTACGGGTATCTCCAATATGCCGGTTTCTTCATCGACTTCGTCGGCTGATACCTTTTCTATCTGCTCACTCCAGCGCTCGCTTTGTCTGTTTTTCAACCAAAACTTTTCAGCGTTAAGATCGGCAGGAACGTAAGTTTCGTCAATGCCCGTGGCAAGCTCCTCGTATTCACGGACCTTTTTGCCGGTGTCGGGATCAAACTCTACCCTCTTCAGCTTATAAGTCTTTTTAAGTCCTACGTTGAACCCCGTCGCTTTCTTATGAAGTGCTTTTATAACGGCATAATCAGACTCGCTTCTTCCAAAGCTTATCGCTTCCGCAAATTCGGGATGCTTTTTCTTCCACATGCGAAACACCGAAAGCTCAAGACCGCATCGCGCGGCAATCTCCTCATCTCCCTCACCACTTTCAGCAAGACTGCGAAGGTATTCGAGACCGTAGCGCTCGCGCCAAAGCTCATATTTGGTTTTCGGCATTGGAGTTGACCTCGTCCTCGTTAATAAAAGAATGCGAGGGGTCAAGCTTTTCCATACTAATAACGTAATCAGAGCCATCGGAAACCACCTTTGCCAAGTACTGACCGATAGCATTTTTTATCTGCATCTTGGGTATACGAACCTCACCCTGCTCGTCAATAAAAATTGATATATAAGCAGAAAGTATGGAGATGGTCTGCTCAAGAGCGCAGATCTTGAGTCTTTCGACGTTAAGTTGCTTGTTTTTAAGTTTTACTAAATACGCAAAAATTTTATTGATTATTTTCACAGGAGAACTTCCTTTCATAATAATATCTGTCTAATACCCTTTTGAAAGCGCAGTCATTGTAGGCAGTCGGATGAGCACAATAAGCGTAGATTATTTCCCTGCGAGAAATTCTGTCAGGAAATTTAAAATGAGCGCACTCACAGCTTATCGCTTTTTTGTCCTTCATAGACTGCAGATAAGGGCAGGTTCCTTGTATTGCCAAAGTTTTAGCCTTTCCGCCTACCAAATATCAGGCAAACATGGTAGGCATATGTAGTATTGTTAAGTTTGCTTAACCCCTTGTCCAAAAAAATAAAACCTTAACGGTTAAAACTTGAAAAGACCGCAAATGAATCATTTTCCGAAAACACAGATAGCAAGGTCGGGGGAAGGTTTCACAAATTCGCTTGGGGTGGACGAACGAGATTCACTTTCTGACGAGACTCAAGCATACAAACCAAAGCCCATAGCAAGCAAAATGTATACATTTAAGCGCTTAACACTTGCACTTATCACCCGAAAGGTCGCCCAAATAAGACGAATTTAAAGCTATCAAGTGAAAAAACTTTGGTAACGTATAGTAGCAGGTCATGTGTTATAGACAATGGCCGCAGGCGCCTGATAAGCAACAGAAAGCTAACTGGTTTTCCTATTGCTTACAACTGCGTCGCAACCTTAACTGTCGTCATTATAGCACATTTGTTCTATTTTGTCAACCCCCAACAGGAAAAAATTTCCGAGGACAAAAAAATTGGTTGATTCCCTTTTGGTATATAGCATTCTTCAACTTCAAGATACAAAATGTCAATTTAAAATTTTGCAAAAAGCAATCAGACTTCGCAGGTATGATTAAAAATTCAGTTCAGCAAGCTTAATGATTCTTTACACAGAAAACAGATTTTTTGTCGTATTTATAATGATATTGTTGAGTTTTAAACTATTAATTGTGTATTTTTTGTATTTGGTAGTTTTTTGCAAAAAAATCATTAAATTTATTTAACTTTTTTTCAAAAAAGTGTTGACATTTGCTTAACTTTCTGTTATAATTAGGCATAGCAAAAATTTATTTGTTTTGAGCATTTTGGGTTTTAAGAATCATCTTTAGTATTACGTGTGAGGTATTTATGACAGATTTCAGATCTCGCCTGGCGGAAGTCATGGCCGAAAAGAATATGAGAGCTGCTGAGCTCTCAAGGCGTACCGGCATATCCAAGCCGCGCCTTAGTCAGTACCTCAGCGGCGTATACATCCCAAAGGCAGATGCGATATGTTTGATATCTCAAGCACTTGAGATCAACGAGGGCTACCTGCTTGGCACATCCGATTCTATTCAAGCAGAAAGAAGCGGAGACACCAAGTTCAAGGCTCTCCCCGTCGTGGGTGAAATCGCCTGTGGCGCTCCGGTATTTGTTAATGAAGAAGACGACGGTCTTGTAATCACCGACATTGATACCGACGCAGATTTTTGCCTTATTGCCAAGGGCGATAGCATGAAGGATGCCAGAATCTGTAACGGCGATACGGTATTCATCAAAAAAACCGACGTTGTAGCAAACGGAGAAATCGCGGCAGTGGTCATTAACGATGAAGCAACGCTTAAAAGAGTATATTACTACCCCGAAAGCGAAAAGCTCATGCTCATTCCCGAAAACAATAGCTACGAGCCTTTAGTTTTCGTTGGTGAGGATCTTGAAAAGATACACATCATTGGAAAGGCTGTTGCTTTTAAGTCTGACATTAAATAAAGTTTTTTCAACCTATAATATCTTCTATCATTTCATTAATATGTAACGGAGATACGTCTCCTCGGTTTATTGCATCAACAAAGCGTTGAATGACCTTTTTATCACTTGATATTTCTTTATAAGCGGTCGTTTTACAGTTTTCGTCACTCACTTCTACCGAATACATCCCGTTTTTAGAGATCTTGATTTTTGCGCTTAAGCTTTTGGTCAACATAGTCTTTCCTCTCGAAATCGTGGTGTCCTATTATTATAGCACATCTGCAAATCAGATGAATTGTGACACATTTCAGCCAAACAGCCTTGTTTTCTAACGCAAAACATAACCTTTTGAAGTGTTTATTATAAATCATAAACATTTTTGCATTAAATCGGTATTAAATCTGCTAATATTTTGAGTGAGTATTTCACAAAAGCACTCCAATATCAAATAATTTGTGAGAATTTTCGAATATATATAAGCAATTAATGCATTTTCACGATCAACAAATCGCTTTGAATGATTGAGTTTAATGCATATTGTGAAAATTGTTCAACATTATTATCACATATTTTCATTTTATTCAAATTAAGGGTCCCACTTATGTCTAATAGCAAACCCATGCACGACGGTCACCGTTCTCGCATGAAAGAAAAGTTTTTAAAATACGGCGCTGATGTTTTTTCAGACCACGAGCTTATTGAAATGCTCCTTTTCTTCTCTGTTCCGCGAGTTAACACTAACGATACCGCGCACCGCCTTTTAGATAAATTCGGTTCACTTGAAGCCGTTTTTTACGCAGACGTTGACATGCTCACATCTGTGGAGGGAGTCGGCGCAGGATCTGCTCTTTTGATCTCTTTGGTAGGCGCATTGATATTGCGATCTCGAAAAAAGACGGTTTCAAAAAGGAAGAAATATAATAACATCTCCGAAATTGGTCAAATGCTCACAGAGTACTACAAGGGCATGTCCCAGGAAAGATTTTGTGCTCTGTATTTTGATGCATCTATGCGACTGATCGAGATGTCGGTTATTTCCGACGGTGCGGTAGGCGAAGCCGCGGTTACTCCCTCGCGAATTGCAAGAGAAGCGATACTTAAAGGCGCTTCGGGTGTTGTGATCGCTCACAATCATCCTTTCGGTGCTGCTTCTCTTTCGAGCTCCGACCGCAACCTGACTCACATAATCGAAGCTTCTCTCGCCGCGGTTGACGTTCCCTTGATCGAGCATATCGTAGTAGGTGAGGTTGGATACGCTCCAACTATGATGTATAAAGCAGGATCTCTTAGAAATTCTTTGAGTTCAAAGATCTTCGGAGACTCCTTCTACAAGGATTTTTACAACTTTTAATAATTAACAAAACTCACTTGGTATATTAATTGCGTTAGGCAAAACAACGCAACAATGATATAAATAAAATTTTGGAATATATAAATCGGAGGATTTACACAATGGGTATTTTTGAACATGACGAGACAATGGAAATCGGCGCCAACATTAAAGTAGTAGGCGTAGGCGGCGGCGGAAACAACGCAGTAAACAGAATGATCTACTCCAATCTTCGCGGAGTAGAGTTTATCACGATCAACACCGACCGTATGGCTCTCAACCGTTCCAACGCTCCCTCTCAGCTTGTTATCGGTGAAAAACTCACCGGAGGCAGAGGCGCAGGCGCTCGCCCCGAGATCGGTAAGCGCGCAGCTGAAGAGTCTCTTGACGAGATCAAGGCTCTCCTCGCAGACACCGATATGGTATTCGTTACCGCAGGTATGGGCGGTGGCACAGGTACAGGAGCTGCTCCCGTGGTTGCAAGAATCGCAAAGGAAATGGGCATCCTAACCATCGGTATCGTTACCAGACCC
>JAZUAS010000060.1:0-16394 GCA_045638125.1 Eubacteriales bacterium
ATCCGACCGAGAAAAAACGAGAAAAGCGGAGATTTCGAGAGATTTCTCCGCTTTTTTCGCGCCTAACTTTTTTCGAATTTCCATAGATCCATTTTCGATGTTTTTTCGATCAAAAGGACTTGAACTACCGAAATGCTTGAACTATTCACAGATTTATGGTATAATGAAGCAAAGTTACCCTTATCAACATTGCAAAGGAGAGTGCGAAGTGAAAAAAAGATGGCTTTTGCCTCTTATCTTACTTATTTTATGCAGCGCTATTTTTTCTGCTTGCGAAAATAACCAATGTCAACATATAGAAATAATTGATTCTGCCGTTGCCCCTACCTGTACAGAAACCGGTAAAACCGAGGGGAAGCATTGTTCTGCTTGCGGTGATATTCTTGTAAAGCAAGAATCTATCAATGCTTTGGGACACAAATGGAGTGAATGGAGAGTAGTAGAAAGATCCACAACCGAGCGCCAAGGAACTCGTGCTCATACTTGCTATGTATGTAACTATATGGAAAACAAACCCATCGACATTATTTCATACAACGGTGAATTGGGATCTGCCGGCAAGTTATCCGATACAACATTGATCATATCAATTTTTGCTAATGACAAAGAAACAAAATGGGATCCGAATTCTGAAATTGATAATGAAACAAAGAACCTTATGCACGAAAACCTTTCGTCAGCTGTTGTTTGGATAAAAGAACAATGCCGCAATTATGGAGTTGAATCGGAATTTGTTTATGATTGGAAAAATTGTCCGGATTTATGTTATACATTCAACTTCACCGATATAAGCATGGTAAGGGTAGACGGTGGGGGTTACAATACGCAACGTTCCTATATTGATGAATATATTGATGCCGAGGAATTAAAGCAGAGATACAATGCGCAAAACATTATTTACGTCTTGTATTTCAATACGGATGAAACAAATACAGTTAATTCTTGGTCGCTTTCTGACCTACAGCATTGTCCGGTTGAGCTAATAAATGTGTTCGTTCGTGACGATATCGGAAGCGGTTACTATTTTCTGTCACCCTCTGGTTTTGCTCACGAAATATTGCATTGTTTCGGTGCTTATGATTTATATTATGCATCGGAAGCGATCACTCAATCTTTTGTGGATTATTGTAACACTATAAAATCTAACGATATTATGTATACGGTTAGCACTGAAAAAGAAATCTTTCAAAAGCTTTCCGAGCTTGATGCGTATTACATTGGATTGATAGGTAGTTGCTCACAGGTAGACGAGTGGGGGTTGGGTACAAGTTCACATAATATAGAACCATAGTAAAAAACAACTCGTTTGTAATCAATTTCTATCTATAATTACATAGCATCGTTTGCACGCATGGAGCAGCACCCCGGAAGATAGCGGTCAAGTGCAGCTCCCATCATCGCCAAGGGGAAAGTCTATCCTCACGGCAAAAATCACGGACTGTTTTTGTACGATAGTCTTATATGGATCTATTTTGTAGTAGTATCACAAAAATAACCGATAGCCTTCAGGCTATCGGTTATTTTTGTTTGTGGTGGGTGGCGAGAACACACGGCGAGGCAATGCAGAGCCGCGGCGACGTTTGCGTTTTTGCTTACAAAATGACGGCATAAGCCGTCAAGCAAACTCGCGCTTTGTCCGCGTTCGCGGCAAAGCAAGGTTCTGAGTCCTTCCGCCTTGTCAAAGTAATAGTGAAGAGTGAATGAGCAAGGTAGCTTTTCGCCTTAGCGAAAAGCATTTTTATTATATCCCTTGCACTCCCCACAATTTTATGATATAATTATAATCAAAAGAGGTGATGACTATGGCAGAATATAAGCTTGTCGACACAACAGCCGATTTTGCGCTTGCAAACATCAAAACGTGCGTCACCACCAAAAAACACCGGGAGACAACAAAAATGACGTCAAATCTTCACACCCACTGCACGTTTTGCGACGGCGAAAGCACCCCTGAGGAAATAGTTTTGGCCGCACTTGACAAAAATTTCTGCTCTATCGGGTTTTCGTCTCACGTCAACACACCGTTTGACCTTCGCTACTGCATGAAGGACGCCGAGGGATATATCACCGAGATCTCTCGACTAAAGAAAAAATACGAGGGAGAGATCGAGATATATATGGGAATCGAGGAGGACGCGCATGCGTTGTGTGACCGCTCGCAATTTGATTATATCATCGGATCATCTCACTACTCGGTAAAAGACGGGATACATCTGCCCATAGACTCAAGCCGCGATTATTTCGACGCTTGTCTCGAAGCGTGGAAGCACGAATATCTGGATTTCGCTGAGGACTATTTCTCGTTTTTCTGCGACTACATCGCAAAAAGAAGACCCGATATTATCGGTCACTACGATCTTATAACAAAGTTTGACGAAAAATATCCCCCGATTTTCCTCGGAAACCCCAAATATCACGCTATGGCAAAGAATTTCACCGAAAAAATAGCGGATTTGGGCGTGATTTTTGAGATTAACACGGGCGCTATGTCACGCAGCTTCCGAACAACTCCCTATCCTTACGTCGATCTTTTGCACCTTATCAAAAAACACGGCGGCAAGATCACGCTCTCCTCGGACAGTCACGCCAAGGAAACGCTCGACTACGGGTTTGAAGACGCAAAAATGCTTTTACGTGACGTCGGATTTGACGAGAGCTTCGTGCTTTATCACAAAAAATTTACGGCAGTGCCACTGTGAGCCGTCGGCAGGACGGAACGCGCCCCTTTATCATATAAAATAACGCTTTATTACGGAGAAAATATATGTCACGCATGAGAATTAAATACGTTTTAAAGCTTGTTTTCAGATGCCTTATTTTTGTTTTAGGCATTATTCTCCTTATAGGAAAGGACAGCTTTCTCGAAGGAACTTTTTTAGGAAACAGCTTTAATATTCTTGAGGGATTCAACTTCTTTAAGGAGTTTTCGATCTTTCATATCCTTTGGGTGCTTTGGGTGATCAGCATGCTCCAGCAGATCATTCCCGTCAAAAACAAGCTGCCTTTAGGTTCGGCAAAGAATTTTGCCAATAGATTTAAGGGAAGCAGACAAGAAATTAACTGGCAGGGGCTACGAGATTACACAAAAACCATGGCTAAAAAGGCATATTTGCGCGTCTTTCTCCTCTGGGCGGCGGTTAACACGATTATAGGCATCCTCTATTACTGGGGGCCGCTCGACAACGCGTGGATAATGCTGATCTCGATATTTTTCTACCTCTGCGACCTTATATGCGTGGTGATCTGGTGTCCTTTCCGTCTTTTACTCGGCAACAGATGCTGCACGACCTGCCGCATATTCAACTGGGATCACCTTATGATGTTCTCGCCCATGATCTTCGTGGGCGGATTCTTCGGAACGTCGCTTTTTGTTCTGGCGGTCGCCGCGTTCATGGTTTGGGAGGTTTGTATTATGATGTATCCCGAACGCTTCTGGTCACAGAGCAACACCTGCCTCAAATGCTCCGAATGCACAGACAAGCTCTGCACCCAGTATTGCGGTAAAAAGAAAGAGTCAAAGAAGTAAGAATTGTAAACAATAGATTTAGAAAACAACCTCTGCGTGATACGCAGAGGTTGTTTTGGCGATGCAAAATCTAAAGAGCTTTTTACAATAAAAATTTTTCAAGCTCAATTTTCTAAAAATATTGACAAACAATATATCAAGTGCTATAATCTTCGGTGGAAAAATGCTAAAATGCGATTTTTTTCGTGTTTTTTGAAAAAAATTTCAGTTGTTTAAAAATATATATTGAAATTCTATCTAAAATTTGTTATAATATAATGTAAATTTGTTTTTGGGAGGTTTCGCCATGAAAACAACCCTCGTTTGCTCCGGAGATTCGGTAACCGCGGGCATCAACGAAAAGGAATCTTACCCCGGCAGACTGCAAGATATACTCGACGGTCTTGGATACGACGTAGATGTTACCAACTGCGGTCACGGCGGCGAATGTCTTTCCGCCATCGTCGCACGAGTGGGTGGAGTGGCTTGTTATCTTGACAAAGACCTGGTGTTCCCCGCAGACAACTCGCCCGTAAGCTTAGGTCAGCGCAGCTTTATCGGCGGCCGCATTTCGGGCACCGACCTCCGCCTTTGCTATCCCGACGTAGACGAGGGTGACCTGTACGTTTACTTCACACAAAACGTTCGAGACACCAACCCCGTCACAATTCGCGGCAAGGAATATATTTTGACAGTAGATCAAGAAGCAAAAATCAATTATCTTCAGAAAAAAGACCCCGACGGCATCGAGACCGTAATTCCTAAAGGCTCTTTGGTGTTTACCGCCCACAAGCGTTGTCCCGACATAAGCGTACTTTTTGCCGGGCTAAACGACGGCGGCGCGCTCACTCTTGAGCGTTGGCTCGACACAATGGAGGCGTGCGGTAAAATGAACGGCGGCAAATACGTCGTGATCGGTGGATACGTTGCAAACAACCATCCGCTCTGGAACTGCTGGCCCGACGTCAAGGGCGAAACTCCCGAAGAAAAATATGCGTATTATCGTCGCGCGGCTTTGAAGCGCTTCGGAATGCATTTTGTCGATCTTTACGAGGAGTTCCCTCTTCGCGGCGTGGATATTATGCTTGAGGCAGGATACCTCGCAGACAAAACTCCCGAAGAAATTGCAGTCATGCGTGAAAAAATGGCTAACCACATCATCCCCGCAGAGATCACCTACGATTACAAGGCAGATAAGGAAGTTCACCTCTCGGTTGAGGGCTACCACATAATGGCTTATCTCGTCGCGGAGCGCTTAAAACTTCTCGGCTATCTTGATTGATAGCAACCGAATCAGTTAATAATTAATCTATATATTGTTTCCGCAAGGAGACGAACGAAAGGAACAAACCTATGAAAGAACGTAAAGTCGGAACAGTTTCAAGGGGTATCCGTTGCCCTATTTTCCGCGAAGGCGATGACCTCGCGGCAATCGTTACCGATACCGTTATCGATGCGGCCGAGTGCGAGGGCTTTGAGCTCCGCGACAAGGACGTTATCTCCATCACCGAGTCCGTAGTAGCTCGCGTACAGGGTAACTACGTTTCTGTTGACGCAATCGCAGAGGATGTCAAGAGCAAGCTTGGCGGCGGTACCGTTGGCGTTATCTTCCCCATCCTTTCCAGAAACCGCTTTGCAATCTGCCTCCGCGGTATTGCTAAGGGCTGCAAGAAGGTTGTGCTTATGCTCAGCTATCCCTCCGACGAGGTTGGAAACCACCTCGTTACTATGGATATGATCGACGAGTCGGGCGTTAACCCCTACAGCGACGTTCTCACTCTTGAAAAGTACCGTGAGCTTTTCGGATATGAAAAGCACGAGTTCACCGGTGTTGACTACGTTGAGTACTACGGAAACCTCGTTAAGGAGTGCGGCGCCGAGGTTGAGATCGTATTCGCTAACCAGGCAAAGGCTATCCTTCCTTTTGCAGACCACATCATCAACTGTGATATCCACACCCGTGCGCGCACCAAGAGAATCCTTCTCCAGAACGGCGCAAAGGTAGTTTGCTCCCTCGACGATATTATGACCTCTCCCGTAAACGGTAGCGGTTACAATGCAAAGTACGGTCTTCTCGGCTCTAACAAGTCCACCGAGGACACCGTTAAGCTCTTCCCGCCCGAGTGCCGCGACCTCGTTCTCGACATTCAGGCAAGAGTTTTTGAGAAAACCGGCAAAAAGGTAGAGGTTATGGTCTACGGCGACGGTGCGTTCAAGGATCCCCAGGGTAAGATCTGGGAGCTTGCAGACCCCGTTGTTTCCCCCGCGTTCACCGACGGTCTTATCGGTACGCCCAACGAGCTCAAGCTCAAGTACCTCGCAGATAACGATTTCAAGGATCTCTCCGGCGACGAGCTTAAGGCGGCTATCTCTGCATCCATCAAGGCAAAGGACGGCTCCAGCCTCGTTGGTAATATGGCTTCTCAGGGTACTACTCCCCGTCAGCTTACCGACCTTATCGGCTCTCTCTGCGACCTTACCTCCGGCTCGGGCGACAAGGGTACTCCCGTAGTTCTCGTTCAGGGTTATTTCGATAATTATACTAACTAAGAGATGCGCTTTTGGGGAACTTTTGAAAAAGTTCCCCAAACCCCTCAAAATTTCCCTGAAAAAGGGATATAACAACCCATTTGGTCCTTTGAAACGAGCTTGATTTTAACCGATGCATATCCGCTATCGTGTTGCAAGCCCATTTCAAAACACTTCATTTGACAATAAAAACCAATTTTTGAAAGTTTTTGGAATTCTTAAAACCTTTTTCCAAAAAAGGTTTTAAGCCGTCGGAGACAGAAAGGAAAATATATGAGCAACGTTCGTCCCGAGACAATGGAAAGAATTACAAATTTTGATCTTGCTAACAAGTTTATTGACGAGCAGGTCAAGGAGATCAGAGCACAGGTTGGTGAGAAGAAGGTTCTTCTTGCTCTTTCCGGCGGTGTAGACTCCTCCGTAGTTGCCGCTCTGCTTATTAAGGCTCTCGGCAAGCAGCTTGTTTGCGTACACGTTAACCACGGTCTTATGAGAAAAGGCGAGAGCGAGGCAGTTATCGAAATGTTCGGTAACGCTCTTGAAGCAAACCTTATCTACATCGACGCAACCGACCGCTATCTCGATCTTTTGGCAGGAGTTTCCGACCCTGAAACCAAGAGAAAGATCATCGGTAAAGAATTTATTGAAATATTCGCTGAAGAAGCAAGAAAGCTTGAGGGCATCGAGTTCTTGGCACAGGGTACTATCTACCCCGACATTCTCGAGAGCGTAAAGGCGGCAGAGGGCAAGAAGGCAGTTAAGTCGCACCACAACGTTGGCGGACTTCCCGAGGACCTTCAGTTCGAGCTCTGCGAGCCCATTAAGCTCCTTTTCAAAGACGAGGTAAGAGTAGTTGGTGAGGCTCTTGGTCTTCCCCACGCTATGGTTTACCGTCAGCCCTTCCCCGGCCCCGGACTTGGCGTAAGATGTCTCGGCGCTATCACCCGTGACCGTCTCCATGCGCTCCGCGAGGCAGACGCTATTCTCCGTGACGAGTTCGACAAGAACGGTCTTGCAGAGAAGGTATGGCAGTATTTCGTAGTTATCCCCGACATCAAGAGCGTCGGAGTTAAGGACGACAGCCGCTACGAGGGCTGGCCCGCGATCATCCGCGCCGTCAACACCAAGGACGCTATGACCGCTACCATCGAGGAAATTCCCTACGCGGTTCTCCACAAGATCTGCGCTCGTATCACAAGCGAGGTTGAGGGTATCAATAGAGTTCTCTACGATATTACCCCCAAGCCCACAGGAACGATTGAGTGGGAGTAATACAATAAGGTTTTTAAGTGGCTTGGAAGCCTTATTCCAAGCCACTTTTTGCAAAGTTAACAACTTTGTGTAACAACACTTTGACAACAGTTTGAAAAGAAAACACGGAAGAGGCACAATATATATGGACATGAATATTAGTGGTATTGAATTTGAAAACATATGCCAAACCCTTGTTGAAAAAATGGGTTTTACTACGAAGACAACCAAAGCGAGCGGTGATGGCGGAATAGATTTGATTGCCTACAACCATCAACCATTGTTCTCCGGAAAGTACATTATTCAATGTAAAAGATACGCCGGTAGTGTGGGTGAACCTATAATTCGAGATTTGTATGGTGTGGTTACATCCGAAAGAGCCAATAAAGGCATTTTAATGACTACAGGACATTTTACCAAAAGTGCGATTGCGTTTTCCGAGGGAAAACCTATAGAATTAATAGATGGTGAAAAATTGAAATCGCTACTTATAAATTATGGCATTTATAATGAGTCTGTTGGAGAGAATGATATTTCAATACAAGAAGTATTCGAATCAAACATTATGATTGAGGATGAGTATGACGATTATATGAATAGTCTTCAAGAACTCAGGTTAACAAATGACGAAAGAGTAAGGGCTAAATTCATAAATCAATTGTTGAATTGGACATTAGATGAATACGGCTCTTATATTGACGATTTCAATCATAAATTGGTCTTGTTCAAAGAAATAAAAAATCAAATTACTCAATATCTTGATAATCCAAGAATAGCAAGAAGCAAATATTTGGCATATATTTACCAGATGGTTTATGTTCAAATATCAATTTTGCAGGGTAACTTTAATGATGCTGTAACTATGTTTTCAAGTATGATGGAGAACAAAGAATTACAGTTCACCCTGGATGAATCATTCGAACCCAAATATACTAAAGCTTTATGGAGTGAACATTCGGGGCTATTTTGGTGTTTGTACTATACATTTTACGATATGATGCAATTAGCGGTGCTGTTGGATGATTTTGATTTACAAACAGAGCTACAATTCGATGATAAATATTATGGATATCCATCTATGGCGTATTCAACGCTAAACAAAGCATTAAGTAAAAATAAAGAAAGTCAAACTGGAAAAGTCAAGTATTTAGAATCGGAACTGGAAGCACTAAAAAATATTGAACATCTAAATTCATTATATTTGTTTTCTTGGTATGAACCCAACATGTACTTTGAATATACATACTTTGGCAAAGCCGTTGGGAATATTAGTTTAGATCAATACAAAATTTGTGTAGGGGATGACAAGCTAATTATTGACGGGTGGGGTGAAATCAATAATCTTCAGAAAAAGATCGATAGCTATAGCAGGTAATAGATAAAATATTAAAATACACTTTGGTTGTTTTATGAACAATATCGTAACAACACTTTGACAACAGTTTGAAGGTATAATGTGGATAATGGAGATAAAACAACGTAAAAAGCTCCGTAAAAACTCACTAAAAATCACCCGATGTAGCCGATATTAGATATATACTATCGAGTGGGAATAATTTGCATTATCACAGCAAAAATAAATTATCCTCAAAAGGGCAAAAATTTTTATCAAAATGGGGTTTTTGCACTAAAATAAAAGTGATAAAATATTTCCCAAAAAAATCTTAATTTTTCTCTTCACCGAGGATTTTTTGCACTATAATATAAAGAAAAGACCTTGCTTCATCGCAATGATGAATTGAGGTCTTTTTCTTATGCTTTTTGAAAGGCGGGGGCAAAAGTCACTTATTTTTATAAGTGACTTTTGGCTCGAAAAACCCATTTATAATCATAATCAAATCATGGATATGGGCGGGCAAAAATCACTTGTAATTACAAGTAAGAATATCTCAATTATTATTCCAAATGAGTTTGTGAAAATGCTTGAAAATGCTTGATATATCAAGGAAAGCATGGGCATATTTATGAATGAAATGGAATGATAAAAATCATTTATAAATACAAATGAGATATGAGAAAATGCTTATGAAAACAAGTGAGAATTCATGTGAAAACATTCCATAAAATAACATGGATAAATATGAGAAAAAATGAAAAATGGCTTGTATTTAGGATTGATATTTTATGAGAAATGATCCATGAAAATAAGTTCGAATGGAAACCCATTTATAAATACAAGTGGATTTTGAAAATGGATTATGAACATGAATTATAAATACAAGTGAGTTATTTTTTTGGATTATATTATGAATTGTCATGAGAATAAAAATCCTTGCCCCGAATTTGATGAAGAAAAAAATTTTGAACAACAATTTTGCTCGAAAACCCTTATATATCAAGGGTTTTCGGCACTCAAAGCGAGTTTTCGATACCGTTTTGATACCAAACAGAATAATAAACAACGGCAGGAATGTGAAAATTCCTGCCGTTGTTTTTATATGCCGGTGCCACTTCGGTGGCACCCATATTTTCATATCAGTTCACACATTTTCCGCAAAAATATGTTATAATATAAAAAATCCGAAAAACTTTCAAAAATCATTACACACTTTCAAATTTTTTGGTACTACTATTTATGAAGGGCCTTTCAATACGCAAGGAAGGAGGCGAGTTATGGAACTTCAAAGCAAACAAACGGCGAGAACGCCTATGGATGACGAAAAAATCGTTGAGCTTTATTGGGAACGCGATGAAAAAGCGATTGAGGAGACCGACTTCAAATACAAGAAGTATCTGTTTTCTATTGCTTACAATGTCGTTCACGATAGGCTTGACTGCGAAGAATGCTTGAATGATACATACCTCGGCGCTTGGAATGCTATGCCGCCATCAAGACCAAATGTGCTTAAAGCATTTCTTACGACTATCACACGAAGAATTGCGATCAAACGCTATCACAGCAATCTGCGGCAGAACGTGATACCTTCCGAAATGACAGTATCCTTGTCGGAGCTTGAAGATTTCGTAGCCGGTGATGGGGACGTCGGTGCAGATTTTGACGCAGAGAGACTGGGGCGTGTCATCAGCGACTTTGTGCGCTCGCTCTCTGAGCGCAGACAATTCATATTTATGAGTCGGTACTACTTAGCCGATCCCATTGATACAATTGCAAGTGACTTGAGCTTGAGCCGTTCAATGGTAAACAAGGAGCTTGCCGCCATCAGAAGCGCCTTGAAAGAAAAACTTGAAAGTGAGGGTTATTCGATATGAAAAAGAAAGAATGGAATGAAGGTCTGAATCACCTTGATCCCGACCTTATTGAAAAACATATTGAGCAAAAGGAAAGGCTCAGACAGAAAAAACAAAAAACGAAAGGAATATGGCTTCGTTTTGGAGCAATCGCAGCTTGCTTCTTGCTGATTGTAAGCGCGGTCATCGTTGTACCGATGCTGAGAGAGGATGATCCCGGTGTTATTCCGGGACCGGGGACGACGGATGAAAATAACAGACCAAATATTCCGATTGTGAATGTTCAAGTTCCTTCGTCAGCACCACAATATTTCGGAAGTGAAACGACTGGAGATGATGGGGCAGCGGCAGAAATAAACACCGAAGGTGTTTCTGTTATTGCACGATTGATTACCGTTCTTCCCGACACTTATACCTTTTACGATGATTGGACACAGGACGAATTTCATTTGTTGAAAATGGAAACCATCAAACTCCTTAAAGGCGAGAATATCACTGATACTTTCTACTACATTGTTCCGAAACGTTTTATGACCGACTTTACAATTTTTGACAAATTCGTAATTGTAGATATGGGACAATACGGTTATGAGCATTCTGTTCTTTACAACAAAACTCAAAGCTGCGCAGAACGTCTTGATATTGTTCTGTTAGGTTATCTTAATACCTATTTTGATTCCATGGGCGAAAATTTTATGGCATTTGATTCGGATGGAAACTTTGATGGAAGGTTGTGGGAGGCGAATGAGTATTGGGCATCGTCTACCGGATGGCCTAACAATCTTATGGGTCAGCCCAACAAATACTTGAACGGATATACAATAGCACAGGCAGAACAAGATTTTTACTCTGATGACGGCTATCGTTCTGTGAATGTCCTTAGCAACGTATCGGGAGTGGCCAAGGAAGCATTAGAGTATATTCAATCGTTTGAAAATGGATTATATATTCAGCGAGGAGATGGTTTTAAGACGAGTCTTTATCCCTCTGTTCAGTTGAACTTCCGCAGGTATATGGCAGGATTTGCAACCAATGAAAGCGGAATGATTTATTCCGATAGCGTTAATTGGTCAAAAGCACGTTTTTCGAAAGAAGATGAAGAGAAACTGCCTGATTTGCTTTCTGCATACGAGTCTGTCAAAATAGCTTTGAATAACGGCTCGGTAACACCGCCCCATTTTGATAACGATGAAAAGTTGAGAAATACAACAAGCGGAGTTTTCGGTTGGTATGCTAAAACAGAGAACGGTGTTATTGGCATAGTTAGAGTGACGTGGTGTTTCTGTACGGAAAAATATCAACTTTACTATGATGATGCCTACTATATCATTGAATGCGGCTCTAACGAGTGCAAAGCTATTGATAGAGATACTTTGCTTGAAATGTTAGGCGATTATGAAACAACGTATATCTATACAGGTGAGTATAATGAATACGGCAAATATAGTGATATAGTTTATCCTATGCCATGAGAACAACAGAAAAGGCGAGCGTGTTTGGCGCTCGCCTTTTCGCACATCAGTATTATGAACTTTCAAAAAATCTTCGCAAACCTCTTGTAATTATTCCAAATTTATGCTATAATAAATTACAAAGAAAATCCGTGTTTTCCGGATGGTATCATTGATACCATTTTGATACCGTTCTTTCGTAGACACCATAGACGAGGCGGAAAATAGCGGTCAAATCCCCCGAAAAATCACACAAAAAGACCTTAATAAACCACATTTAATGCTAATTTAAGCAAGTGGTAATAATTGAATAAGGCTTTTAAGTGGCTTGAAAATATTGTTTTGAGCCACTTTTTGCATATTTTGCAATTTTGTGTGACAACACTTTCGCGCTTGAATGGAAACAACGAAATTCGCGCGGCATTCATTTTATAAAAATTATGAAAGCACTTGATTTTCAAGTGCTTTTGTGTTATACTGTTCAAGGTTAAAAATAACGTTACATAAAGGAAAAGGCAATGCAATCTCTTGACAAAAAACCAAGTATATTTCAAAATCCAATAATTCTGACCCTTATCGCACTTCTCTGTTGCGCGCTCTGGGGCAGTGCCACACCCGCCATTAAAACGGGCTATATTTTGCTCTCGGTTGAGGGTGTGCAGTCGATCATGCTCTTCGCCGGCATACGCTTCTTTTTGGCGGGAATCTTTACCGTCGTTATATTCAGCCTCGCGCGCAGAAAATTCCTTTTTCCCAAAAAGGAAAACTGGGGCAAGGTTCTGACCGTGGGGGCGGTGCAGACCGTTATTCAGTACATATTTTTCTATCTCGGACTTGCCTACACAAGCGGCGTTAAAGGCACTATCGCCAGCGGCACGGGCGCGTTTTTCTCGGTGCTTATTGCCTCTCTTATCTTCCGTCAGGAAAAGCTGACCGCAAAAAAGATAATAGCCTGCGTCGTAGGATTTTTGGGCATCGTTGTGATAAACCTGAACGGTCTTAGCTTCACAAGCGATCCGCTCGACCTTTTGGGCGTTGGTTTCGTGCTTCTCTCGGCAATAGCGCTTTCCTTCTCCTCTGTGCTTATCAAAAAATATTCGGCATACGAGGATCCCGTAACAATCAGCGGCTATCAGTTTATCGTAGGCGGCTTCTTTATGATAATTATCGGTCTTGTGGCAGGCGGCGAGATCTCTCTTTCAAGTCCTGCGGGAATTGCCGATCTTATCTATCTCTCGCTCCTCTCGGCTATCGCTTATTCGCTCTGGGGCATACTTCTCAAGCACAACCCCGTATCAAAGGTGACGGTCTTCAATTTTACCACACCCGTATTCGGCGTGCTTCTGACAATGCTCTTTCTTCCCGGAGAATCGAGCAGAATTAATATCGTAAATCTCATTATCACTCTTATCCTTATCTCCACGGGAATACTTCTGCTGAATTACAGAAAGGCAGACAAAAAATAATGATTAGCAAAAAAGGCAGTTCTCAACTGAACTGCCTTTTTTCATTAATTGATCTTAATTTATCTCGTAGCCGCCGTCGGTTGCTTTCAGCGCCTTTGAATAGAATTTTGAAAGCGCGCGGATAAGGTATTTGGTGTCCTTCTTGCCTGCCGTCTCAAAAGACGAGTGCATAGCGAGCTGGGGCAGACCAATATCGACGGTATTGAGCGAGACCTGAGTGTTTGCGATGTTTCCGAGGGTCGAGCCGCCTGCCATATCGGCGCGGTTTGCGTAATACTGGACGGGAGCTTTCGCCTCGTCGCAGATAAGCTTAAAGAGCGCCGCCGACACGGCATCGGACGTGTATTTTTGATTTGCGTTATATTTGATAACGATTCCCTCGTTCATGTGAACGGTGTGATTTTTGTCCGAAAATTCGGGATGGTTGGGGTGACTTGCGTGGGCGTTGTCGCAGGACACCATAAAGCTGTTAGCTACAAGGCAAGAGAAATCTTTACCCAGCGCTGTTGCCGTGCGAGAAAGTACGTCGTAAATGAAAGTGGACGCCGCGCCCTGCTTGGTCTGACTTCCGACCTCCTCGTTATCAAAGAGCGCATAAACGGGAATAGACGAGCTGACCGTAAGCGCGTCTGCCGACTCAACAAATGCGGTCAACGAAGCGAAGGCGCACTGAAGGTCGTCAAGTCGAGGTGCGCTCACGTAACTTCCCCACTCGTATCCCTTCTGGGGATTGTAAAGGAAAAGATCGGTGGTAATTATATCGTTGACCGACACGCCCGCAAGCTTGGCAACGGCGGCCTTAAAGCTGTCCTTTTCACCGCCAAAGAGGGGCAACATATCAACCGATGCGTTATAGCTGTATCCGCTATTGATCTGGCGATTCATGTGGATCGCGACGTTGGGAATGATCGCAACAGGATCCTTGAAATCCACCAGCCTTATCTCGATTCCCTTTTCGCTCTTAACGGTAACTCTGCCCGCAACCGAAAGGGGGCGATCCATCCAAGAGGAATATATCATTCCGCCGTATGTCTCGGTGGAAAGCTTTACGTAATATTTGTCCGCGATCTCGGGGTTTTCCTTGATCTTGAGGCAGGGGCTGTCTCCGTGGGATGCGGTGATCATAAATCCCGTAGCGTCGGCGCTGGGTGTGCGGAACGCGATAAGCGACGAGCCGTTGCGTCTCACAAAATAGCCGCGACCGGCCTTTATCTTCCAAGCGTCGTTTTCAAAAAGCTCCTTATATCCCGCGTTCTTCAAAATAAGCGCGGTATGTGCGCAGGCATGATACGCAGTCGGGCAGCTTGCGATATAATCAAGCAGATTCTTGTTCATATTGGTCTCCGTTTCTTAAAACCATTATTTTTATAGCTTTATTATACTTCATCTTACGCCCTCTTGTCAACTGCAAATTTAAAGATCTGACGTAAATCTCACTCTTCCCGGCGTGATTTATTTGCTAAAAAGCTTATAATTATACCTTTTTGTCGCATTTTACTATGTCAACCAATAAAAAAGATGAAATTTCGTTAAAAAAATATCGGTTTTTTTCTAAAAACTATTTACATTTCAAGCGAAATGTGTTATTATTAATGGTGGATTATTGCGCCCTTTTTGCTTTTGGCGCAAGAATCACGCAGTTTTTGTTTTTTAAAAATTTTTATAAACTTTCAGGAGGTATTGCAAACATGGCAATCGAAAGAAAAAAGCTTTCCATGGACGGTAACCAGGCTGCCGCTCATGTAAGCTACGCTTTCACAGAAGTTGCGGGTATTTACCCCATCACACCTTCCAGCCCCATGGCTGACTACACCGACCAGTGGGCAGCTCAGGGCCAGAAAAACGTTTTCGGCACTACCGTTAAGGTAATCGAAATGGAGTCCGAGGCAGGCGCTGCAGGTACCGTTCACGGTTCTCTCGCATCCGGCGCTCTCACCACCACTTATACCGCTTCTCAGGGTCTTCTTTTGATGATCCCCAACATGTATAAGATCGCCGGTGAGCTTCTTCCCGGTGTATTCCACGTTTCCGCTCGTTGCGTAGCGTCCCACGCGCTTAACATCTTCGGAGATCACTCCGACGTTTACGCTTGCCGTCAGACCGGTTTCGCTATGCTGGCTGACACCAACCCTCAGGAGGTTATGGACCTCGGTGCGGTTGCTCACCTTTCCGCTATCAAGGGCCGCGTTCCCTTCCTTAACTTCTTCGACGGTTTCCGTACTTCTCACGAGATCCAGAAGATCGAGGCTTGGGACTACGCTGACCTCGAGGAAATGCTCGACAAGGATGCAGTTGCTGCATTCCGCGCACACTCCCTCAATCCTAACAAGCCCGCTCTCCGCGGTACCGCTCAGAACGGCGACATCTTCTTCCAGAACAGAGAGGCTTGTAACAAGTTCTATGATGCTCTCCCTGCAATCGTTGAGGAATACATGGGTAAGGTAAACGAGAAGATCGGTACCAACTACCAGCTCTTCAACTACTACGGTGCACCCGATGCAGACAGAGTTATCGTTGCTATGGGCTCTATTTGTGACGTTATCGAGGAGGTTATTGATTACCTCAACGCTAAGGGCGAAAAGGTAGGTCTTGTTAAGGTTAGACTTTACCGTCCTTTCTGTGCAGACAAGCTCGCTGCAGCTATTCCTGCAACCGTCAAGAAGATCGCAGTTCTTGACAGAACCAAGGAGCCCGGCTCTCTCGGTGAGCCTCTCTACCTCGACGTTGTTACCGCTCTTGCTACTAACGGTATCAGCGCAAAGATCGTTGGCGGACGTTACGGTCTCGGATCTAAGGATACGACTCCCGCTTCTATTTTCGCTACTTATGAGAACCTCAATGCCGATGAGCCTAAGAACAACTTCACCATCGGTATCGTAGACGACGTTACCGGTCTTTCTCTCGAAGAGAAGCCCGCTCCCAACACCGCAGCTGAAGGCACCATCGAATGCAAGTTCTGGGGTCTCGGCGGTGACGGAACCGTTGGCGCAAACAAAGACTCCA
>JAZUAS010000061.1:0-17824 GCA_045638125.1 Eubacteriales bacterium
AGTTTTACAACAACGAACGTATTCAACTCAAAACAAAACTGACACCACTCGAAAAGCGATGTCAGTTCGTTGCCTAAAATTTAATGCTTTCTACCACAAGGGGTGTTTTTTGTACTGTCCGCACAATTTGGGGCAGTTCAATTCGATGGGGTGTCTTTTCAATATTTGTGATTAACTAAATAATCTTTTTGTCAGGGGTTACGGAACATTGACGTTGATGAATCGAGCGGCAACGATCTCTCTGCCGTTATTGGTTACCGCTATAAGCTCAACTGTTACGGTCTGACCCTCGTATCCGGTCAGATCAAACGTTCTGTCCCCTCCCATAGTTACGCCGTTAAGACACTTATAGGAAAGTCCGAGATCGTCGGCAATTTTTTTGTAAGCACCGTCTCCGGCATATACAGTCTTGCTGTCTCCCTTGCCAAAGCTGATTACTTTTGTTTCGTTACCAATTATGCGGTACTTATATTCAGCAATACCGCTTTCTGCCATAAACCAGCCGCTAAAGGTGATTGATCCGGTTGAAGTAAGCGTTCTGCTTCCAAGATCTATAACAGCGGGAGCGTTTATACTGGTAGTTGCACCAAGACTATCCGTACCGTTTAATACAATCTTATTGAAATGGATTCTGTAGTTTGAGTTTATCTCAAAGTCGCCGTAATCACTGCTAACCAGGTATCTGCGGAGATCATATATGTCCATTAAGCTAACCTTACCGTCACCGTTTGCGTCACCGTTCGTTATTCCAACGCCGGCAATTCCCTTATTGTAATCGTAGGAAGCAAAGTATTTACGAAGAAGGATAAGGTCTCTTGTGTCGATCACAGTGTCACCTGTCGCGTCTCCCGCAACCTTAAATCCTCCACCGCTCTCTTGACCCACTATGACCTGAATATCACTATCATCGTAGTTGAATGCGTATGCATCTATAAGATCATCGCACATTCCGATATATGCGTAATCGATATAATAATCGTTGGGCAGCGAACCGTTGAGAAAATCGAAGCGGAGATACAACGCCTTGTAGCTGCCATCAGCGCCTTTTTTGAACTCATTGTTACTTACCATTGCTGTCGCATCAACGACAACAACGTGCCACTGATCGTCATATTTGAGATTATGAATCGTAACTCGGTTGGTATTATTGTTTAGAGCTGTTCCTTCTTCGGTGTACGTATAGAACTGAATACTGGATGACGTACCGCCATAGCTTGCGTGCGTAGAGGGCAGGCGGTACTTGAAAACAATATATTTACCGGTAGACGGCAGATACTTATAAGCTTCATTTGCGGCATCGTATATTTTTGCATACGCCTCATTCTTTTCACTATTTGCGTACATTCTGACAAAAGCTCCATCACCAAAAAGATCAATTGAAGTCAACTGACCTGCGCAGTGTACACTCGCCATATCATAAATATCATTAGCGTCAAGGTACAAATTCAAGGGAGTACCGTTATACATAGTACCCGTGGAAGGGTCTATGTCATAGGTGCGGGATTTCGTAACAAGGGTTACGTTATCCATGTCCTTGTTCAGCTCGTAGATGTCCTCCATATTATCGCACATACCTACGTAAGCAAAATCTATGTGATGATCCTCGGTAAGTCCTGCCTCGTTGAATATATCAATTCTTAAATACTTTGCATTGTAAACGCCGTTTGCGTCTTTGTCAAATTTCGAGGTGACTACCAAAGTAGAAACGTCAAATACAACAACGTGCCACTGATCGTCATATTTGAGATCGTAGAATGCCCAGCTTTCACTGTTATCCAGAGCCGACTCGTTCACAGTACTTGCAAAGAACTGAATGTTTTTGAGTGTTGTGGGAATGGTTGAGGGCAGACGGTACTTGATAACCGCGTACTGTCCAGTGCTTTCAAGATCTGCGTAAGCGTTGTGATTGGACGAGAACGCATTCAAGATAGTCTCAGTCGCTCCGCTATGCGCGTTGAAACGAACAAACTGTGTGCCGTCATCCTCCAAAAGCTCAATTCCCGAAATACGTCCCCAAAGCTCATCCTCAAAGGTTCTGAGCTCGGCAGCGTCAACGTAAACGTTGATAGGATCGTTCTCGGCATTGATCTGAGGGCCGTAAGGAGGATCAACAGACTCGGACCAAGCCGTGAAATCGTCTGCCGCAGAGATACGGAACTTTCTTTCAGCTCCATTGTCCATATCAACTACGAAGGAGTAGGAGTAGGTTCCATCTTCATCGTAGTAAACCATATAGCCGTCATAATAGTAGCCGAAGTCTCTATCGTCCAATTTGTTGATGGACGCAACGTTGTATGCTACCCACTGGCCGTCTACGTATTCCTCGATAACGGGAACGGTAAGCTTATCAAAGCCGTAAACTCTAACCGTTGAGTTGCTGTTTCCGCCCGAAAGGGTAAATTCAGCGCTCTGTCCGTTAGTGGTTTTAACCTCGGGAAGGAATACTTTATTGGCAAGAACCGTGCAGTTATTGTTTGCTGTAGCCTTGAAAAGATTTGCGCCGAGAGAATTTTCTCTTACGTCACGGACGTTCTTATCCATATACTGCTCGCCGTTATCAAGTACGGTGGTGTATTCGTAGTTGCCATTTGCAACGTCCTCAACACCGTCGTTGAGCAGGTGAGAGCCCCAAGGCATAAGGATAGCGTTGATCTTAATGGTATCGCCCTTCTTAAATGTAACCTTGCCAAGGTCGAGAGAAAGCTGAATAAAGTCGTTTTCTGTGTTGCTGTAATTGGTGATAGCAAAGTTGGTGGTAGAGGTGATGTCCACACCGTTCTGGATTATCTGGTAATTGTTAATTAAGAAGGAGATATTGACGTAGCCTACGTGTGTGCCGTCATCGGGTGAACAATCAGCCATATCAAAGAAGGTGAAATAGGGACGGTCGTTGCCGAGAACAAACTTTTGCTTCTTTCCGGACTGGTCGTGCAATGCAGATGCTACTTGATAGTTGTTATTTTTATCAAGATAGCCTATTCTCTGATACCAACCCGTAGCGTCGTTATCGGTGCAACGGTAGAACTTGAACTGATTTACAAAATCGGTGAAGCTTACGTCCTCCAAGAAGGTGTACGTCATTTCGTAATAAGCTCTGTTCTCGTCGGTCTGGGGCATCTCCATGTGAGTGTAGGTTGCCTTTATTCTGTCGTCAGACGAAATATAATCGAGCGTTATATCGGAATAGGTAGGACCGTGGGAGTCGATGGTTGCGTCAGTGGTGTTAGAGATCACCGCTTTGCCTTGTTCATTGGTAAAATGCATAAATACGTGGCCACCGCCGCTGGTGTGCTGAGGCTGAGAACCCCAGAAGGGAGCGGACATAGCTCTGTGGTCGGAGAGACCGGGACCTGCCTGAGGGAAAGGAACGATACAGTTAGTCTCGGTAACACCCGTGGACAGGTGATAGAAGGGCTGGTGATATTCTATCGAAGAAATCTGCTTGAGAGGGAACACGCCCCAGTTCTGGTATGCATGAACGACTGTGTATTCTTTAGTCTCTCCCGCGTCAATTATCATGGGGAAATAGACCTCGGAATACATGAAGTCGTCAAGGTCGAAAATAGTTTTGTCGCCGTCTCCGCCGAAGTTCTTACATACCTCCATGGGAACGGGCAGAAGCAGATCGCCTTCACCAAGCAGAACCGCGCTCTCAACGCCTCCGCTATCGCTCATGTGGGTCATGAAATAGGTCTGTCTATCCCTATCGTCGCCTGTAACGGTGAACTTAACTCTGTACTGTCTGTTCTGATGAATGTAATAGGACTTATTAAAGTCAGAACCCGACAGAGTGAACACGTAAGAACCACGGAGAGGATCGTAGGATACGAACTCTGCTTCGTTGCAGGTAGTGTCAACAACTATGTTCTCTGCGGTAAGAGGATGTCTCTCATTCTCTGCTTCCTTGATGAATTCAGCGAAATCGTGGTTCAGGTCTGTGTAAATACGCTGACCCATATAGAAATCGTTGGCATTTGCGGTCTTTGAAGCCGAAGGGATAAGCTTATTATTTGTAGGAATCTTGGTCTGTGTCACGGTGTAAACGCCGTCGGAAAGGGTAACTTTCAGAGTTCCGCTGCCAACGTGGGCGCTCTTACCGTAAGCGTCCTCGTTATATACGGGAAGTATGTAACCGAAGACACCTGCGTCCTTGATGTCAAAGCCCACGTATTGGGCGGTTGCCCAATCAACACCCTCAAGAGTATACTTCCATCCGCTTGCGTCCTTGACTACGATCGCGTTAACAGTATCCGCGTTGATCTTCGTTACCATTTCAACCGAAGCAACGTCAGCAATAGTGGTTTCGGTGGAAAGCTGAATGAGATGGTGAAGCTTATCGGAGTAGGTATGGAAGGAACGCTGGAGAGCAACGGTCTCAGGCGCGTCGTTGTAGGATGCCTTGTAGACACGAATGCCAGAAAATTCTACAGTTTTCCATGCGGAGCCGTTTATATCGAAGCGCAACTCCGTAACTGTTCCGCTATAGGATGAAAAAACCTCCTTCAGAGGAATAGTGTAGGTCACGAACTCATCGCCTGCTACAGATGTAAAATCATACTTTTGATTTGCCGCAGTATCTGTGCTAAGATAGATTGAACACGTTTTTGCCTCGCTGACTCTCATCTTAAATTCAAGATAGTCGTAATCTGCCGCGGAAAAGCTATCTTTGCCATAATGGATACGCGGGTCTGTCGTATTAATGATCCTGTAAGACAAAATTCCGCTGTTATTCGCAGCTTTCGTAACCCAGATATCCTCTGTTTTACTGTAACTATCGAGATTATAATTATACTCGTTCTTTGCGTTAATGTCATTTATGAAATTCTGTCCCTCGATACGGGTCTCATAATAGTAATAACCGTATCTGAAAATATTCATATTGGCGCTTTCAATAGATCTCGAAGCATAGTATGACTTGCCGTTCTTCATGTTCAGAACGATGTCCATAGTATTCTGAATATAGGGCTTACCGTCTGGAGTGGTCAGATTATTGACCTGCATACTGCCGGACATACCCTCTACGCCGTATTTCAACGACATATTCTGGTTTGTTACGGCAAGCTCCGTCTTGGAAGCGTCGGTATAGTAGGTGTTTACACCATTCTTAATACCATTGGACAGCTCTATAAGATCGGAATAATCGCTCGAATAATTTCCTGCGGACTGCACCTGTCCACCGTTCGAGTTTCCTGCATCGAATAGCGATTCTCCAAAAGAAACCACCATCCAAATTGAGCTGACAAGAGTTACGCACACAAGACATGCGATAACTAACTTAAGCCACGTTTTCTTTTTCATACTTGATGCCCTTTCTTTTACTGAATAATTAAGCTTCATCAATTTTTCCCAAAAACGGGAGAATTTATGTATGTATATATATTATACAATAAAAACATATAAATGTCAATATACTATAGAAAATTAATAAAAATTAATAAAAAACGCCCTTTAAGCTAAAAGCTAAAGGGCTTTTTTATCAACAATTTGTCATTATTTCAATTATTTTTTTATCTGTTTCCTTCATTCCCTCACTACCGAGAGCCGAAATATTGCGAATGGTGTTTTCAACGCCCTTGCTGACCAGACCGTCACCACCGTAGAACTGACATCCGTTCTGGTGCATATCAAATCCCATAATACCGGCATCCACCGCCATAGCGATCTTTGCCGCGCAGGACGCTTTTGCGCCGTCGCAAACGATACCTGACGAAATGGCAAGAGCATTGACTATGGTATGGTTTATCGTTCGAAGATCGTGTGTCAGGAGGTAGGCAATTCCAGCCCCTGCTCCCGCTCCCGCGCTGACCGCTCCGCAGTATGCAGAAAGACGACCTATGCCGCTCTTAAGATGCAAAGTAATCAAATTTGAAAGCGTCAAGGCACGAAGCAGCTCCTCGTGGCTCTTGCCATAATGCTCTGCATAAGCAATTACGGGCAGACTGGTAGTCATACCCTGATTTCCGCTTCCCGAGTTTATAATTACGGGCATATCACAGCCGCTCATTCGCGCGTCCGATCCTGCCGCCGCCCAAGCCTTGGCACGGGTACGGATGCCGTCATCGCGTTTCAAAAGAAGTTGACCTATTCTCGCGCCGTAATTGTTTTCAAGTCCCTCGCGGGAAATTGCTCTGTTATAAGAGATCTGTCGCTCCAGAATCGCGGAAACGTCGCCTATCTCAACGGTATTTGCAAAATCAAATATGTCGGCAACGGTCAGCAGAGAGTGGTCGGGACCGCTCTCCTCTGCCACCTCATTTTTCTCAAAATAAGTACATTTTCCGTTTTCGATTATCTCGGTTATGTTTGTGTGCTGATCCTCGATATGTACCGAAACTGTTCTCTCGCCCTTCATCACGGTTATGATAAGATCAAGCATATGCTCGCTCTCAAGAGGCGTTACCTTTATGCAAAGCCCCTTCATGCCTTCGGGAAGCGCACTTTCCTGCTGATATGTAACAGTCGAAATGACTTCAAGCTCCGCGCCTGCATTACCGTAGAGCACACCCACTGCCGCCGCCGCTTCAAGACCTCTCATGCCGCCCGTGTGAGGCACGATAACGCTCTTTACGTTTTTTATAATGTTTCCACTGGCCTGGATATGAACCGTCTCCGGCATCTCGCCAAGAATCGCCCTCGCCTTTGCGGCGCAAAAAGCCACCGCGATAGGCTCTGTGCATCCCATAGCGGGAACAAGCTCGCGGCGCATAATTTCGAGATACGTTGTATATAAAATCGACGTTTTTTCCATAAAATATCCTTTGTTTGACAGATTAATATAATTATACTAAAATTAAACTATTTTGTCAAGAAGCAATTCAAAGCAATCCAATCAACGCACTCAAAGAGACAAAAGAGCGCCCGCAAAAGCAGACGCTCTTTTCATGAATATACATCAGTTCACAGTTGTTTTATCCTTCTGGATAACGTCGTGCGCTCCACCCTCAACGATACTGGTTGCGGAAACAAGGGTAAGAGTTGCCTTTTCCTGAAGCTCGGGAATAGTCAACGCACCACAGTTGCACATTGTGGACTTGACCTTTGCAAGAGTGATAGCAACATTGTCCTTGAGCTTACCTGCGTAAGGAACGTAGGAGTCTACACCCTCCTCAAAGGAAAGTTTCTTGTCTCCACCAAGGTCGTATCTCTGCCAGTTGCGAGCACGTGCTGAACCCTCGCCCCAGTACTCCTTATAGTAAGTACCGCCAATCATAACCTTGTTAGAGGGAGATTCATCAAAACGAGCAAAGTATCTTCCAAGCATTACGAAATCTGCACCCATAGCAAGAGCCAGAGTAATATGATGATCGTAAACTATACCACCGTCACTTGCAACGGGAACGTAAATACCTGTCTCCTCAAAGTATCTGTCTCTTTCAGCACAAACCTCGATAAGAGAGGTAGCCTGACCGCGACCGATACCCTTTGTCTCACGGGTTATACAGATAGAACCACCGCCGATACCAACCTTGATAAAATCAGCGCCACATTCAGCAAGGAAACGGAAACCTGCCGCATCAACTACGTTACCTGCGCCGATCTTAACGGTGTCACCGTAATTGTCTCGAACCCACTTAATTGTTCTTGCCTGCCACTCGGAGAAGCCCTCAGAAGAGTCGATACAAACAACGTCAACACCTGCCTCAACAAGCGCGGGAATTCTTTCAGCGTAGTCACGGGTGTTGATGCCGGCACCTACAACGTATCTCTTCTGATCGTCGAGAAGCTCGTTGGGGTTCTTCTTGTGCTTGTCGTAATCCTTGCGGAATACGAAAGCGCAAAGTCTCTGATTAGAATCTATAATGGGAAGGCTGTTAAGCTTATGATCCCAGATAATATCGTTAGCTTCCTTAAGAGTAGTTCCTTCGGGAGCGGTAATAAGCTTTGCAAAGGGAGTCATGAATTCAGCTACCTTGGTAGCAGGATCCATGCGGCTAACTCTGTAGTCACGTCCGGTAACAATACCTACGAGCTTACCGTCGGGAGTGCCATCCTCAGTAACCGCCACAGTGGAGTGACCGGTTCTCTCCTTAAGAGCAACAACGTCTGCAAGAGTTGCCTCAGGGGAGAGATTGGAGTCGCTCTTAACAAATCCTGCCTTATGCTCCTTAACTCTCTTTACCATAGCCGCCTGATCCTCAATAGACTGCGAGCCGTAGATGAAGGACACACCGCCCTCGGTTGCAAGAGCGATAGCCAGCTTGTCACCGGAAACCGCCTGCATGATAGCAGAGATCATAGGAATATTCATTTCAATAGCAGGCTTCTCACCCTTCTTAAACTTAACGAGAGGGGTCTTGAGGCTTACGTTTGCGGGAACGCACTCGCTGGAGGAATATCCGGGAATAAGAAGATATTCGTTAAAGGTATGTGAAGGTTCATTAATAAACTTTGCCATTTCTTTTTTCTCCGTTTCTTTTTTCAAAATATCAAAATATCTTCCGAATTATTCGTATATGGGGAATTTTGCTACAAGAGCCGCAACCTCAGCCTTTACCTGGTCCTTGTTGCCCTCGAAATCGGTAGCAACCATCTTCATCCACTTTGCAATAAGAAGCATCTCTTCCTTGCCAAAGCCACGGGAGGTGACTGCGGGAGTACCAACTCTGATACCGCTGGTTACGAAGGGAGTCTGGGGATCGTTGGGGATAGCGTTCTTATTAACGGTAATGTTTACCTCGTCGAGACGGTGCTCCATCTCCTTACCGGTAACGGCAAAGGGACGAAGGTCGATAAGCATAAGGTGGTTTTCGGTGTCACCGGAAACGATGCTGAAGCCTTCAGCCTTGAGCGCATCGCAAAGAACCTTTGCATTTTCAACAATTTTCTTCTGATATTCCTTGAATTCGGGGGTAAGAGCCTCACCGAAAGCCACAGCCTTAGCTGCGATGATATGCATGAGAGGACCACCCTGAGTTCCGGGGAATACTGCCTTATCGATCTGCTTTGCAAGCTCCTCACGGCAAAGGATCAATCCACCTCTGGGACCGCGGAGAGTCTTGTGAGTAGTGGTGGTAACAACATCTGCGTAAGGAACAGGGCTGGGATGAAGTCCCGCAGCTACAAGACCTGCGATGTGTGCCATATCTACCATGAAGTATGCGCCAACTTCCTTTGCGATGTTAGCGATCTTCTCGAAATCAATAATTCTCGAATATGCGCTTGCACCGGCGATGATCATCTTTGGCTTGCATTCAAGAGCGGTTGCACGAATAGCATCGTAATCAAGCTGCTCGGTTTCGTCGGAAACGCTGTAAGGAACGATATTGAAATATTTACCCGAAATGTTTACAGGAGAACCGTGAGAAAGATGTCCGCCGTGTGCCAAGTTAAGACCCATTACAGTGTCGCCGGGCTGAAGAAGGGCGAAAAATACCGCAAGGTTAGCAGAAGCGCCGCTGTGAGGCTGAACGTTAGCGTGCTCCGCACCAAAGAGCTTCTTTGCTCTCTCACGAGCGATGTTCTCAACTACGTCAACGCACTGACATCCGCCGTAGTAACGCTTACCGGGGAAACCTTCAGCATACTTGTTGGTGAGAACTGTGCCTGCAGCCAAAAGAACCGCCTTAGAAACGATGTTCTCGGATGCGATAAGCTCGATGTTGTTTCTCTGACGGTCAAGCTCAAGTGAGCAGGCGTCAAACACTTCTTTGTCGTAATTTACAAGTTCATCAAAAAAATTCATTTTCGTGTCCTTTCTGTTTTGGGTAAACATTATCCGATTATATTATGTTAAAGTTTATTATACAGTATTTCGTCCAAATTGTCAAGCGTTTTAAACGATTTTTCGCTTCTTTTATCAAATTTGTAACAAAGTGCCGAAAGGCAAAGTTTCGCATTGTATTTTAGCAGTTTTTTCGCACAAAATTCCCTTTGCCGTCATAAAAAATCGCCGCAGAAAATAGACTTTTAACAAATACATCTGCCGATTGGAGAATCCTTATGAAATATAGATTTTGGCTCAAATTTATCATTTTTTTTATGATTTCTGCCGCAATAATTGTCTCGCTCGCCATTCTGCTGGGATCAATGAATGCCAATCGTGGATTAAACGATTCCGATACTGCCGCAAGCACTTCCGCAAGCAAATATTCGACGGTAATCATCGACGCAGGACACGGTGGCGAAGACGGTGGAGCGTCAAGCGCCAACGGACTTGTTGAAAAGGACGTAAATCTTGAAATCGCGCAAATACTCCGCGATATGCTTGAAGCTAACGGTGTTGACGTCATTATGACGCGCGAGGACGACCGTCTGCTTTATGACCGAAACACAAACTATCAAGGGAGAAAGAAAAAGCTTGATCTCGCCGCCCGTCTTGCTATTGCCGATGCTACTCCCGATGCCATTTTCATAAGCATACATATGAACTCATTTAGTGATCCTCGCTATTCGGGGCTTCAGGTGTGGTACTCTCCAAACAATGCTAACTCTGCAGATCTCGCAGAAATAATCCGACGAGAAAATCAAACCGAGCTTCAGCTAAATAACACCCGCAAATGCAAGGAGGCGACCAGCGCCATAAATCTGCTTCACAACGCCAAATGCCCTGCAGTGCTTGTAGAATGCGGATTTCTCTCAAACCCCGACGAAGCGTCACTTTTTGAAACCCACGACTACCGCCAAAGGGTGGCGTTTATGCTCTTTTGCTCGATAACAGAGTTTTTGAACAATACATCAAACACATAAAAAAATTGAGTGACTGCAACCTTTTGGCCGCAATCACTCAATTTTTATATCTCAAACATATTCCAAGGGTAAACTGTTTCGGGTATGCTTTCAACCACAACCATCTTTTTCGTCACGGGATGGGTAAACTCCACCTTGTGCGACCAAAGAGCGCTGGTGGTCTTGTTGTCTCGGCTGCCGTACTTTCCGTCGCCTACAAGAGGCATCTTTCTCGATGCAAACTGAACGCGGATCTGGTGCGTTCTGCCCGTAACAAGCTCAATCTCAACAAGCGACATCTTCTCACCATTCTCCGCCGTGACGGTTTCAAGCGCCTTGTAATTCAATATCGCTTCCTTGACGCCACTTCTCTTTTTGTCGCAAACAAAAGACTTGTTTCTCTGCTTGTCGTGAAAAAGCAAATCCCTCATCTCGCCCGATTTTTCCACAGGCTCGCCGTGTACCACCGCAAGGTAAACCTTTTTATAATCCCCCGATTGCACCAAGGCAGAAAGCTTGCCCGTCATATCCTCGCGCTTCGAATAGATCATCGCACCACCCGTCGCCGTGTCAAGTCGATGAACCACTCCGATATAAGCGTCCTCGCCCCTCTCTCTCCTGTACTCTGACAAAAGAGTGGGCATGTCCTTTTTATTTTTACTGCTCACTTGCGATTCAACCCCAACGGGCTTCTCACAAACAAGCAAATATTTATCCTCGTAAAGTATTTTCATAAATACTCCTAAAAATCTTGATATATCATTTTACCACAATTTTTAATAAAAAACAATACTTTTCAAATGAAAAAGTTGCCATTAACGGAACCGGTGGAGCGAAGGCTCCCCAACTCTACCGATTAAAATCAAGTAGCCCCTCGAATTTTTTCGTAGGCAAGGCATACCGGAGCAAGCAAAGTGAAGGCGTAGTTCCCTACGTCAAACTGCTTGCGAGGAACAACGCAGCATACGGAAAAATTCGAGGGGCGCGAAAAATAGATAAAGGATGCGGTATTTCCGCACCCCTTATCTATTTTTAAGTAGAAGAATTAGTCAGCGTATACGCTAACCTGCTTTCTTCCGCCTGCTCTATGCTCAAACTTAACTCTTCCGTCGATAAGAGCGAAGAGAGTATCATCCTTACCGATACCAACGTTGTTACCGGGATGGATAGCTGTTCCTCTCTGTCTTACGAGGATGTTGCCGGCGAGAACTGCCTGACCGTCAGCTCTCTTAACGCCAAGGCGCTTAGATTCACTGTCACGACCGTTCTTGGTAGAACCGACACCCTTCTTATGAGCAAAGAACTGTAAACTGAGTCTTACCATAATATTATCCTCTCTTTAGAAAATTTTGTTGCGTTTTCACGCGGTCTACGACTCAAATCTCGTCGTAGGGTCTGTCAACTACAGAAACATCCAAATAGTCGTAATATTCCTCGAGCATATCCTCAATCTGCTTGTAGTATGCAAGGAAAAGTCCCGATACCGCATATCTCTTAAGCTCGTCCTCCTCAAATTCGGGAAGCGCCGCCTTGGATATAACTCTGATATTAGTGGTCTTTTCATCAATTATAAAATCAACCGAGGAAGCATACGCTACCTCAACGGTATTGATGATAAGCATCGTCATAGCGCTCAGTGCGGCACAGAGAACGTCATCGCCCTCCTCGCCGTAGCCCGTATGTCCCTGCTCCTCAAAGCCGTAAAAGACTCCTCCGCTTCGGAAAAATACTAACTTCGTCATAATGAATTAGCCGATAGATGTGATCTGGATCTTGGTGTAAGGCTGTCTGTGACCGATCTTCTTCTTCGAATCCTTCTTTGCCTTATACTTGATGACATAGATTTTCTTACCCTTGCCGTTCTTAACAACGGTTCCCTTAACGGAAGCACCGTCAACGTAGGGGGTTCCTGCCTTAAAGCCATCCTCGGTAGAAACTGCAACGACCTTGTCGAATACGATCTCTGCACCTTCCTCGCAGTCAAGCTTCTCAACAAAGATAATATCCTGCTCTGTTACCTTGTACTGCTTTCCGCCGGTTTCAATGATTGCAAACACGAAAAGCACCTCTCTTTCATATAAGTCTCGCTATGATGGCGGCACTCTTCCTCTTTCGAAAAATTGCGCACTTAAAAGAGCCATTTTTATGCGGCATATTATTATACCATTAACACTTATTTTTGTCAATACTTTTTTGCGGAAAATTATTAATTTTTTGTGAATTTTTTAAGGAGGCAAAAAACTCTTGCCGCTCTTGACTTTTTTCACTTCTTACATTATAATTTAATCATACAGATCAAAGGATGTCACTATGAAAAGATTAAAATTCTCCAAAAAGCAACTAAACATTAAAAATGAAGCATTAAATCGGATGATCGATACGGCTCTCGCTTGCGAAGAAATTACGCGAACCACCGTTAGCCAAAGTGCCTCGGTCAGTCTTTCCACAGCAGGAAAGCTTCTGACCGCCCTGGACGAATGCCGATTCACTAACAAAATATACAAAAGAGAGGACGGTTGCGGCTCTCCGTCAAAGCTTCACGTTATTCGAGAAGACATATCGGTTCTCGTTCTGGATCTCTCCTCATACTCCTACTCGGCAACCATATCTTGTGGCAAGGTCAACAAAGTGATTTTCGAAAAATATGCCTACGATCCTGCACTGTCTTTTGAAAGCAACCTGCTCGTTTTTCTTTCTAAAATAGGCATGAAAATATCAAAGCTTTCCTTTTCTGTTAGCGCCATATGTACAATAATCGCAGACGACCCGGAAAGACTTTTGAGAACCTCTCACGCATCCGCTTGCTATGCAGTGACTTGTGCCGACGTATCAGTGGTCAATCATACCTGTGCACAATTATTCGGGATTGTACCCATACTAAATCTCAATCTCTCGCAAGCCATACACTGTGCCGCCAATTACGGCATTATCTGTTACCGTGATATGCGAGCAAACCTCTCGTATATCCGTTTTGGAGACTCCTTTGACTCGATCTATCTCCCATATAAATCCGCTCCCGTATATTACAAATTCGATCGCATAATACTTGACGAAGGCAAGCGCTTTTCAACTCTTGCTGAAACTGCAAGCTCAAGCTATGATCTGGCATATTTGCTGATGAGAAGCATAAATCTTATGGACTGTGCCTATCCCACAGACACGTTTTTCGTTGAATATGACATCGATTGCATCGGAGATGGCGTTCAAGACTACGTTTGCCGCTTCTTCCGAGCATCTGACATCACTTTGCCACAAATACAGTATTTGGGCAACAATCCGTCCGCCGCAAGTCTTGGCGCTTCTGTTGCCGCACTTTCTTCTCTTATCAAAGCACATATAACAGGAATATAACAAAATATGTGTGCGTCAACGCTTACAATACCTTAAACAAAAAAACATCCGAGGGTTTTAAGTACCCTCGGATATTTTTTGCTTTTTCAAGCTTGAAGAAATCAATCTCTGGAGAGGTCTTCCTTAACCTTGGAAGCCTTGCCCACTCTGCCACGGAGGTAGTAGAGCTTTGCGCGGCGAACCTTACCCTTACGGATAACGTCAACAGCCACAACGTTGGGAGAATGAACGGGGAAAGTCTTTTCAACGCCACAACCGTAAGCGATTCTTCTTACGGTGAAGGTAGCGGAGATGCCGCCCTCGTGCTTAGCGATAACGGTACCCTCGTACATCTGAATTCTTTCTCTTGTACCCTCTACGATCTTGTTGTGAACACGAACGGTGTCACCGATGTTGAACTGGGGTACGCTTTCCTTGAGTTGCTCATTTGTAAAAGCCTTAATAAGATCCATTATAAAGCCCTCCTTAAAAACCGGATGTTCATGCGAGCAAAGCAGCGGACCACCCTTAATTATATGTGTTTTTCACACGCGGAAATTATTATAACATATTGAAAACATTTTTTCAATAGCTATTCAAAAATAAATATGAATTTTTTGTAAATTTATCTTTTTATACCCTATTTTTGCTTCTCACCGAGGAAAGTACTTGACGGCAAGCCACATAAACGTCTCTTCCGTTGAATACCACGCTGACAAGCAAAAGAACGATAGAAGCGATAAGTCCCACCATATTTCCGCTATAACCGTAATAGGTCATAAACGCTGAGATAGCACCTATAATCACGGTGTTGACTATCAGCTTGCCGTGATACATATCGAAAGGCAAAAATCGCTTCATAGTCAGCGCGCGAATGAGATACACGATAAAATAGCTTGCAAAGGTTGCAACAGATGCTCCCATAGCGCCCCATCCAAGCCCCCATTCGGGGATCATGAGAAGATTGAGCCCGATATTTACTATCGCACCGATAAGCGCGGTATAAAGCGACATCGAGGTTCTCTTCACCGTGAAATAAACGCTTCCGAGGAAGGTATCAAGGGCTGTGAATATGGTTGCCGCTGACAGCGCGGGGATAAACATCCAAGCCATATAATAGCTCTCCGCAAACAGTATTTTTGCAAAGATCTGCGCGCCCACTGCCAGCATTCCGCCGCCCACGAACATCGCAGCAATATAGTACTTGTAAATTTGCGAATAAAACCCTGCGCACTTCTCTCTGTCCTCCGACTCATTGACCGCCGAAAGTCGCCAAGCGTCGTTAAAAATGGTTACGACGTAGGTAAGCAACGTAGGAATCTTGTAAGCCGCCGTGTAGAGTCCGTTTTCGGCATCGGAGCGCATATAAGCCACCATATATCGGTCCGAAACTCCCGTTATCCACCAGAAAATAGTGGAAGGAACAAGGGGCAGACAGAAGCGGAGCAGATCCTTCATAACCGCTCGGCTTATTTTCTTCGGGATAAAGGCTCTATACAGCTTTGCCACGAAGAAAACGAAGATAGTGGTCAGGAGATCGGCGAGAACGATGGAAAGCACGTATCCCACGATGCCCATATCAAAGCCCACCAGGAAAATGATGTTGAGCGCCACGCAAATAGCGGTATTCAACACTCCCTGACCTGCAAAAAGCTTGGTTTTTCCGATAGCGCAAACGTACTGCGAGCAGACCGAATGGATATTTGACGCCAAAACGTAGCAGATAATAAGCCAGACGTAATCGTTAAAATATCCCGTAAGCAAAAGCAGAGGCGACAAAACGAGAAATCCCAGTGAGCCGAATATCATCAGCATCGCACCGTTGGTAAAGAATGATTCCTTGTCAACGTTTTTGGTCGCCGCATTTCTGAATATTCCCTCACTGACGCCAAGGCAGGCAAGCGGAATTATCAGATTGCAAAGGTTGGTGATAAGGTCGGACGTGCTATACTCCGCACTCGAAAGATAGGAGGTATAGAACGGGAGCATAAAAATGACTATCAGCTTGGAAACAAACTTGCCGACAGTAAATATCAGCGTGTTTGAAAGCAGTCTGGTTATGCGATTTTGCTTCATTTTTATCCTCCTTAAATATATAATTACCAATTGATTTTAATAGTGCATCCTCATCCACCACTTCGTGGTCCCCCTTCCCCTGCCTTGGGGAAGGCTTGAGCTAATCTGTAACCAAGCACAACTGTAGCCATACAGAAAAATTACGGCTATAGGAAAGCAATCAGTTTCGCTTTGCGTAAGCCTTCCCCAAGGCAGGGGAAGGGGGACCGCCTCCGGCGGTGGATGAGGATGCACCAATTAAATTAATTTTAAATATTAAAGCTCATTATCACAGTTGTGATAAACTTCCATTACATCGTCATCTTCCTCAAGCTTCTCGATGAGAAGGGTCATGAACTTGATATCGTCCTCATTGGTAAGCTCAACGGTGTTCTGGGGAACCTTGGTCTTTTCAGCGGATGCAATCTCGTATCCTGCCGCCTTAAGAGCCTCCTCGATAGCGTAGACGTCATCGGGAACGGTGTAGATCTCGAATACGCCGTCCTCACCTGAGAAGTCCTCAGCGCCTGCCTCAAGTGCAGTCTCCATAAGTACGTCCTCTTCGATCTTGCCGTCCTCGTCGGTGATAACGATAACGCCCTTCTCCTCAAACATGAAGCTTACGCAACCGGTCTGACCCATATTGCCGTGGTACTTGGAGAAATAGGAACGAACGTTACCTGCGGTTCTGTTTCTGTTATCGGTAGTAGCCTCAACGATAACCGCAACGCCTGCAGGGCCGTAGCCCTCGTAAACTACCTCCTCGTAGTTTTCACCGGTGCCGCCCATCGCCTTTTTGATGGTTCTTTCGATGTTATCGTTAGGAACGTTGTTGGATTTTGCCTTTGCGATAAGGTCGCGGAGCTTTGCATTGGAGTTAGGGTCTCCGCCGCCCTCTTTTACTGCGATAGTAATTTCCTTACCGATCTTTGTAAACACCTTCGCCTTCTGCGCGTCGGTCTTTTCCTTCTTGTGCTTAATCTTGGCCCATTTGCTATGTCCTGACATGATATTTTATTTCCTTTCAATTATTTACCAAATTAATTCTAATTAAACTCCACCACTTAACAGCGAAGCCTATTTAAAAGTTTTGCGTCGCTTTTCCAAAAGCGACCGCCCATCCAACGCGCGGAGCGTTGGTCGCCGTCCGCAGATGGCGAAACCTCCCCACCCTTCCAAAGCGCGACGAGGGGGGAGCTCCGCTTGCGAAGCTGGGGGAACACACAAGTGGGGGTTCCCCCTATTATCAATCGCTTATTAAACCTTCTCGGTCTTCTTAAGACAGATCAGCGAGAACGCGCTGCCAAGCACGTAATTTGTCGCCTCGGTGAGCAGAATTCTCGTTCCCTTAACGTCATCATTCTCGGCGTTAAGAATCGAGCATTCGTGATAGAACTTGTTGAACGCAACCGCAACGTCAAGAATGAATCTTGTTATTACCGAAGGCTCGTAGTCGCGGATCGCCGTCAGAACTCTCTCCTCGTACTGGCAAAGAGTCTTGAGAAGAGCCGCCTCTTCATCACAGGTAATAGTTACCTTGCCGCCGCAAGCCTTTGCCTTTTCAAGCACCGAGCAGGTACGGGCGTATGTGTACTGAACGTAAGGGCCTGTATTTCCGTCGAAAGAAAGCGCGTCCTCAAGGTTAAAGTTAATATCCTTGATTCGGTTATTAGTAAGATAGTAGAATACTATCGCGCCAACGCCGACTGCCTCTGCTGTTTCCGCTTTCTGTTCTGCGGAAAGCGAAGGATTCTTTACGGAAATGATCTCGTCT
>JAZUAS010000062.1:0-10594 GCA_045638125.1 Eubacteriales bacterium
CTTTCTGGTGGTAGGATCAAGCGTTGCAAAAAGCTTATCCTCGGCAAGAATGCCCGCATCGGTCAAATAGTTGAGCAGGGTAGACTTGCCTGCGTTGGTATAACCCACGATAGCCACCTTCTTGAGACCGCTACGGTCTCTCGCCGCTCTCATAGTTTTTCTTGTGTTTGCAAGCTTTTCCAGTTCCTCTTCAAGAGCAACTATTCGTCTTTTGATGTGTCGGCGGTCGCTTTCAAGCTTTGACTCACCGGGTCCTCTTGTACCGATACCACCGCCGAGACGGGAAAGCTCCGAGCCTTTACCGATAAGTCTGGGGGCGCTGTACTTGAGCTGTGCCAGCTCGACCTGCAATTTACCCTCACCACTGACCGCGTGAAGGGCGAAAATATCAAGAATGAGCATAGAACGGTCGATAACGTGAACGTCATTCCCGATGTCATCCTCAAGGTTTCTTATCTGTGCGGGCGACAACTCCTCGTCGAAAACTACAAGCTTCACGCCGTTGTTTGCACAAAGCTCGGCTATTTCCTGCACCTTTCCCTTGCCGATAAGCGTTCTCGGGTCGGGTGTGCTCTTATTCTGTATAACAACGGCAAAGGTCTCGCCTCCCGCAGTATCAAGCAGCTGACCAAGCTCGTAAACCGATTTTTCAACTTCCTCTGCGTTAGCTCTATCGGTGACTATACCCACCAATATCGCTTTTGTCTTTATTTCCTCTTTTATATTCATATTATTACTCCTCCCCACTACGCTTCATTAGAAAACAAAAAAATTGCGCAGTACAATATGTACGAGCGCAATTCTTTATGCAGGGCAAAATAGCCCTAAACGCAAATATCGAAACGATATTACTTCTTGAAGTTCTCGAGTCTCTTCTTGAACTTATCAACACGTCCGCCTGCATCAACAAACTTCTGCTTGCCGGTGAAGAAGGGGTGGCACTTGGAGCAAACTTCGACTCTGATCTCGCTTCCCTTGGTGGACTTAGTAACAACGGTCTCGCCGCATGCGCACTTGATTACGCACTCTTCGTACTTGGGCTGAATAGCTTCTTTCATTTCATTTTACCTCACAAAATTATTTCACTGTTAGTTGGCAGTGATTTCACAAGTAGAAACATTATATCACTATTTTTTCTCCTTGTCAAGGGTTTTTGAAAAGTTTTTGTGAAGTTTTTTGTGCCGTTTTTGTTTTTTTCACCAAACGCTTCTTCGCGGCATATTTTTATATCAGGAAACCGCATTGAACGGAGGTATGATATGAACAGTGAAAATAACACGGGATACGGATACATGGTCGTTCGCGTGACCACGGCTCGTGGAGCGATCCCTTTGGAGGGCGCTACCGTCACAGTACACAGCTACGATCCCGAATTTGAAACGGGCAGAGGAGATATTATCGCGGTCTACACCACGGGTGCGTCAGGACTCACAGAGAGGTTTGCTCTCCCTGCGCCACCGCGCGAGCTTTCGATGTCGCCAGGCAACGGCAAAAGCTACCTTACTTATAATTTAAGCGTCACAAAGCCGGGATATTATCAGCAGTATTATAGCAACGTCCCCGTTTTCGAGGGCATAACCGCAATTCAGAACGCCGATATGATCCCCCTGCCCGACAACGGACAGACCGACAACTTCACCGTAGAGGACAATATGTTTTTTGAGACCGAAAATCCGTCGCTTGAATCAACCTCTCTTGACGGAAACGGCAGGGAGGGCTGATATGACAGGCGGAGCAAACATACCGATCATTCCCGAATTTATCACGGTTCATTTAGGGTCTCCCGATTCCGACGCGCCAAACGTGACCGTTCCATTCGCTGACTATATAGCAAACGTGGCGTCCAGCGAGATATATCCCACGTGGCCCGAAAACGCCATCAGAGCCAACGTTTACGCCCAGATCTCATTTGCTTTGAACCGAATCTATACCGAATATTACCGCTCACGAGGATACGATTTTGACATCACCAACAGTATAGCGATCGACCAGTCCTTTGTCAACGGCAGAGATCTTTTTGAAAATGTTCAGGAGATAGTCCGCGAGCTTTTCACCAGCTACATCAGCCGTCAAGGCTTCGTTGAGCCGCTTTACGCTCAATATTGCGACGGCATAGAGATCCAGTGCAACGGACTTTCCCAATGGGGGAGCGTTTCTCTTGCAGAGCAAGGGCTTACGCCTTATGAGATCCTTACTTATTATTACGGAAACAACATCGACATAGTGACCGACGCGCCCGTGGGAGGTCAGACCGCCAGCCTGCCCTCATCGCCCTTGCAGCTTGGAAGTACGGGGGATGACGTAAGAACGCTGCAAATTCGACTCAATCGCATATCCGACAATTTTTCAGCCATCCCAAAGATAAATCCGCCCTTCGGCGTTTTCTCCTTTGACACAGAGGAGGCGGTCAAAGCCTTTCAGCGCGCCTTTAACCTCACGCCCGACGGCATAGTCGGAATAGGCACGTGGTATACCATCCAGCAGATATACAACAGCGTTAAGCGGCTCAATGACCTCAATTCCGAGGGTATTTCCCTTGACGAGGTGACCAAGCAGTTCCCCGGCGTTTTAGAGGAGGGCAACAACAACATCGGAGTCAGCGCACTGCAATATTATCTGAGCTATCTGTCGGAATTTTACAACGTGATACCGCGCGTGTCTGTGGACGGTATTTTCGGTCCGAGTACTACCGAGGCGGTCAGGGCGGCGCAGAGAGAATTCGGTCTTACCCCCGACGGAGTTGTGGGCGAGGACACCTGGCGAGCCATCTATAACGCATACATCGGCATAGTTGCCACAATTCCCTTGCAATACGTTGAGGGCAACGTCATACCCTTCCCCGGCGTATTTCTGCGGATCGGAGTTGAGGACGATTCGGTTCGAGTCCTTCAGGAATATCTCAACTATATTTCCAATTACATCACCGAGATACCATCGGTCAATCCCACGGGTTATTTCGGCACACGAACACAAGAGGCAGTGGTGGCGTTCCAGAATTACTACGGCATTCCTGCCACGGGAGTGGTTGGGCCCGTCGCGTGGGGCGGCATTACCGATCTTTACAGCGACCTTTATAACGGCAACCGTCTCGGAGAAGGTCAATTCCCCGGATTTGCCGTAGGAGGATAAGCGGGGATGCGCGAGGATGCGCCCTACTTTCTTTGAAAATGAAAGCTGCAAACTCGCAAAGCGAGATTTGCGTGAGTTTGCCTTTTGGCAAACATCACTCGGCAAAGAAACTTCCCTAATATTGGTTTTAATTATTCGGATACCAAATATTTGATAGATAAATCAAATTGATTTAAGGTTTTTGAAGTCAAGAAACTTTTCCTAAAAAGTTTCTTGCGGGTTCAGGGCAGAGCCCTGAGAAGAAAGGAGAAGGATATGACACCAAATGATTTTGAGCGAGATGCTATTTTAAATACTCAAACCTATCTGCGCCACCTTACCTTTCACGACGAAAGATTGGGAGCGCAAGGCTCGGTTCCGCTTGACGGAATATGGGACAGCGCAACTCGTGACGCACTTATAAAATTTCAAGAAACCAGAGGACTTCCCGTAACGGGAACTGTCGATAGGGCAACTTGGGACGTTTTAAAGGCGGAATATGACAAGTCGGTAGCCGAAAATTCGCCCCCCGCTATGCTTGCCCTCTTTCCGAGATATCCTTCGGGATTTGTTATTAAAAAAGGCGACAAGGGCTACCTTGCCGCCACGGTAAACTTTCTTTTGAGTCAGCTGGAAAGACTTTATTTCTTCCCGAAGCTTCCCGACGAGGGTAGCGACGTTTACGGCGATGACACCGCCGCATTGGTGAGAGATTTTCAAAAGCGCAATTCCATCCCCGTCACCGGCAACGTCGACCGCGAAACCTGGGACGCCATGGCTGTCCAGCATAATTTGCTGCTGGAGTATGAGGAGTAATTAAGATTTCAAATTTTGACTTGTCGGGGAGAGAGCACCACGGCGTTGTCTTGTTGGAAAGTTTCGCTCAAGCCTTTTCAAAGGCTTGTCGGAGCCGCCGCGATCGGCGGTCGCGCCTCGCAAGGCGCGAAATTCCCTTGCCGTTCGAAAGCGCCACAGAGGGGTGAATGGCAAGCCGAAGGCTTGGCAGAGGGGAACCGCACAAGTGGGGGGTTCCCCTTTCTACGCAAAGCCTTTTCAAATTGCTTGCCCGCTTTTTTCTTTGGCAGTAGAGGCGCAAAGAAAAAAGCTTAGCAAAAAAGAACACGCCGCAAGAGAGGTTTCGCCGCGTGCGCGCGGCGACCAACGCTCCGCGCGTTGGATGGGCGGTCGCTTTTGAAAAAGCGACGCAAAACTTTCAAACAGGCTTCGCCGCGAAGTCTCCCATAAATCGCAATTTAACATCAAAACGGCTTTGCGCAAACAAACGCAAAGCCGTTTTGATATTATTATATTCTTCTAACCTTACCCTCGGGGGTACGGTGGTGTTTATAACCCTCAATTACGCGGTCAACCTCACGGAGCGACTCGGTAGTAAAGAGAAAATGTCTATCGGTAACGCCTGCAGAGAGCAGCTCATTTTCTCTATCCGACATCTGCGTGGGAAGACTGTTAAGCACGATGTTTCTATGAGGAAATTCACGAATTACGGGGAAAACGAATCCTCGTCTATCCTTCATTTCGGCTTTTCCTCTCGAACACACCTCACAGCCGCGTTTGTCACCGTAAAGCTCCTTGATGGCGCACTTTTCAAGGGTCATAAGCGGAATTCTGCCGTAAACGATCGCCGCCTTCGCGCCTTTAATATCACGAATCTGCGGCAGGGTCAGCTCTGCCGAAAGCACTACGCTTTCAAATCCCATATCCTCGAAAAATCCTACCGAATAAGAGTTTCCTACGTTAAACCTGAAATCGGCAATAAGCTCAATTTCGGGAGCAATTCTTTTCAAAAGCTCTACCTGTCCGAGGTTTGTGACGATAGCGTATCTTGCACCCCTTTCACACGCCGATTCGACAAGTCTTTCGGCTCTTTCCCTTTCCGAATCAAAGATCACGGGGGGCATTACAAACCCGTCGGCATCGGTATCGAATCCGTCCAGCGGCAGGAAAACGAGATCGAAAAATTCTCGGGCACTCTCACTTATCTGCTCTGCTCTCCCGAATCTGCCCACGCGGCGCACCTTGGCGTCCTTTTGGGGCATAGGTATTTCGCAATCCTCGGTTTTTTGAGGAGCGACATGGGTCATTTCCTCTTCCAGCGCCGATATTGCCGCGCGGCGAAGAGCGTTGAGTTGGGAGATTGGCATCATCAATCCGCCGTCAAGCTCGATGTCGATGCTTTCAAGGGCGAAGCAGGAATCTCCAAGCTTGGACATACATTTTTTAACCGTTGCCTCATCAATGGGGGCATTGATCGCCGTTTGCGGGATCTCGCCCTCGGCAGACGCGACGCTTCCGTTACAGCTGACGGTTAATCGGCTATTCTCACCGTTTTTAATAGCCACCGACATAGCAAGCGGCATTTTTCTCGTTATCTTATTGAATTTTTCGCCGTCACGGGAAGCCTGCTTGTCCTCTTCACTGCGAACTCCAAGCATCTTTCTGCCCACGGTTTCGGTATAATATCCGTCGGAAAATCCACCTCTTGAGAATAGATCCGAAAGCTCTTTTATGTCCTCCGAGGTCGCATCTCTGCCCTCGTCAAGCAGTCTGCGCCAGATCCTCGTAACGCCGCGAACGTATTCGGGCGATTTCATTCTACCCTCGATTTTTAGAGAAGAAACCCCACTGTTTATTATCTCTCTCACATGACCTGCCAGCGACATATCCTTTAAGGACAAGGGATATTTGTCACCTACTCTATCGTTTGCCGAGGCGTAGGGCAATCGGCAGGGCTGGGCGCAAAGACCTCGATTTCCGCTTCTTCCGCCTACCAAGGACGAAAAAAGGCACTGACCCGAATGGCTTACGCACATAGCACCGTGAATAAATATCTCAACCTCAAGAGGGTTTTCGTCAACCAAGGTCTGTATATCCTTTTTTGAAAGCTCGCGGGCGGGTACTATTCTTGAAAAACCGTAATCTGCAAGAAGTCTTGCTCCTGCGGCATTATGAACGCTCATCTGCGTGCTTCCGTGAAGCGGCATTTCGGGCAGACGGCTGTGGATAAGCCTTGCCGCGCCAAGATCGGACACGATAAAAGCGTCAACGCCCATTTCCGCCGACCTCTCCGCCGCTCGGAGCAGCTCTGCGGTTTCTCTGCCGTGTATCATTATATTTATGGTCTGATAGACCTTAACTCCGTACAAGTGAGCCAGCTTGACCGCTTCTCTCATCTCCTCATCGGAGAAGTTTTTGGCATTAGCTCGGGCATTGAAAGAGGCGCCCCCCACATATATTGCGTCGGCGCCTCCGTCTATTGCCGCTTCAAAGGCTTCAAGCGATCCGGCAGGGCTCAAAAGCTCGGGCAATTTATAATTTTTCATTTTTCTACCTATCAGATGTCAGTAAAGGTGAGAAGGTCAAACATAGAACCAACGCGGCTCTTGCCGGTGTTCTTTTTCTTTGCGGAAGACTCGGGTGCGCTCTTTGTTTCGGGCACAGCTTCTTCGATCGCATCTGAAATTGCCTCTGCCGCAGCGTCCTCGGGAGTCACCTCGGCGGCAGGCACCTTGCCTGCCTTGATGTCGTCTATCATGGCGCGCAGACGCGCATTCTCCCCTTCAAGACGAACGCGATCTCTTTCAAGTCTGTCGCTGTTTTTCTGTACCAGCTCAAGCTTTTCGCAAATATGCTCAAACTTTTCGTTGCGCTCGTCAAGTGCGTCGCTCACCTCTTCAAGCTCTTTTTTGAGCTTTATTTTGTCGGCGCAAAGATCGAGCGCGCAAAGAATTGCCGCCTCGTTTTTGGTGCATTTCTTGCTTTTGAGAGCTATCTCTCTCATTTTTCTGTCAAGTATACCGACTATGTATTCAACCGATTCCTGGGGCTCGTCGGTAATAACGTTGATCTCCATTTCGGCGATAGAAAGAGTGTATTTCTGTTTCATAATGCTCCTCCGTGTATTGTTACGTCTCCGATCATCTCGGAGATGCTATAAATTTCATTATTTTGAAAATTTACTTGAAAAAGAGGGATTTTTGTTGTATAATTAAAGCAATACATATCAAAACCATCTTCATCAATACTATTATAATACAAAATTATAAATTTTTAAAGTGGTTTTGCAAATTTTTTTTTCGAAAGTGACGCTTTTTTATGAGTTTTTTTGAAAATTGCAAGAGAATCGTGGTCAAAGTGGGGTCTTCTACTCTCACTCACTCCTCCGGCAGACTCAATCTTCGCAGAATAGAGCTGCTTGCCAAAACTCTGTCCGACCTCAAAAATTCGGGCAAAGAGATAATACTTGTGTCGTCCGGTGCAGTCAGTGCGGGTATAGCGAAGGCCGGACTCGGTCACAGACCCGAGTCTCTTGAAGAAAAGCAGGCGATGGCGTCTATTGGCCAGAGCGAGCTGATGAAGATATACGACAGGTTTTTCTCGGATTACGGGCACAAGGTAGGTCAGATACTTATGACACGCGACGTGGTGGACAATCCCGTGCGCCGCGTTGCCGCAGAAAACACATTTAATACGCTGCTCCGTATGGGTTGTATTCCGATCGTTAACGAAAACGATGCGGTGTCAACCGACGAGCTTGTTAAATTCGGCGGAAACGATATTCTGTCGGCGCACGTAGCTAATCTCTGTCATGCCGACGCGCTTATCAATCTTTCCGACATCGACGGACTTTTTGACAGCGACCCCAGAAAAAATCCCGATGCGAAATTTATCGCACGGGTCGACGACGTTGACTCAATTCTCTCCTGCGCGGGTGGCGCGGGTACCGAGCGAGGTACGGGCGGAATGGAAGCGAAGCTTACCGCCGCAAAGATGGTCACGTCAAACGGAATACCGATGTTTATAATGAACGGCTCGGATCCCGAGATACTCTACCGATTACTTGACGGTGAGAGCGTGGGAACCTGTTTTGTGGCGAAAAAGCCTCAATAAGCCGAGTATATCTTTGAAGAGAGGAGGAGCTTTACAGTGAGCGTAAACAACACTGATCTTGGCGATATTGAGCTTAACGTTGACGCGTTACCGCTCGATTACGGTGATTCCGCAGATGATCTGGATCTCAGCAGTCTGGATAGCGGCGTTTCTGACGACATTTCTTACGATGATATAGTAGCCAAGCTGGAATCGGGAAGTCTTTCGGTCGAAAATGCTATTTTGCAGCTTAAAAAGACGGCAGACGAGGGATGCGCGAGGTCGTTTATATACCTTGGCAGACTTTATGGTGACAAAAATGCGCCCTGGTACGACCCCTCTCTTGCCTTTGAGTGCTTTTCAAGTGCCGCAAAGCTCGATTCGGGCGAGGGATATTATTATCTCGGTCTTTGCTACTTGAACGGTATCGGCTGCGATGCCGATTCTGAGACCGCCGTTGAGATGCTTCTTCTGGGCGGCGAGAAGGGACATACCGAAAGCATATGCACTCTCGGTATCTGCCGCGAGAACGGTATTGGATGCGAGACCGACTACGCTATGGCGGTAAAGCTTTACGAAAGAGCGGCGGAGGAAGGCTCTGCCATCGCTATGAATAATCTTGGCGGCTGTTATTTTTACGGTCACGGGGTTGAGCAGGACAAGAAATATGCCGTCAAGCTTTACAAGGCGGCGGCTGAACTCGGAAATACCAATGCGGCTTGCCGACTGGGAAACTGCTATGAGAGCGGTGACGGTTGCGAGAAGGACGCCGAAACAGCTTTCCTTTATTATAAAAAGGCGGCAGAGGGCGGCAACTACATAGCGATGTATCATCTGGCGCTCTGCTATGACAATGGCGTGGGCGTTGAGCAAAATTTTGCCAAGGCGTTTGCGTACTACAACAGATCGGCTAACGTGGGATATGCCCCCGCCATGCACCGATCGGGAATGATGAGCAAGAGCGGCAGAGGAACTAAAAAAAGCGCTTCTGCGGCGTACAAAATGTTTTCTATGGCGGCGGAGGCAGGACTTTCGATTGCCGAGTGCGAGCTTGGCAACTGTTATCTTGAGGGCTCGGGCACCGTCAGAAACTCGGAGCTTGCGTATCTCCGTTTTCTTGGTGCTTATGAGAGCGACAGCTCCAACGCCCTTGCCGCATTCAAGCTGGGCCTTTGCAATCTGAAGGGCTTGGGAACAGTGAAGGACGAGAAGATCGCCTTTGAGTGGTTCTGTCGCGGTGCGCTTCTTGGCTCCTCCGAGGCGGCATACATGAAGGGCGAGTGCTATTTGTTCGGTGTGGGCATTGACAAGAACGAGGAAATGGCTACCGCAAGCTTTGGCGAGGCGCTTGCCTGCGCGTCCGATGGCTTTGCTTGTGAGGATGCATATCTTGCTATGGCGAAATGCCTTGAGCAGGGTGTGGGAGTCAAGCGTGACGCTATGGCGGCATTAAGTCTTTATAAAACTGCCGCAGATAACGGAAACGCAGAGGCGATGTATAATCTGGGCAACCTTATGCTTTCGGGAGTTAGTCAAAAATCAGATCATTCCGATGCAAGAACGTATATGCTTCGCGCTGCGCGAAAGGAATATATACCTGCAATGTTGGCTATGGGAAGATTTGCCGATGAGGGACGCGGTGTTGCCAAAAATTCATCCGACGCTGAAAGATGGTACACAAAAGCGGTGGGAGCGACAGTTAAAAGCGCACCTCAGCTGAATGATTTTCCCGGGCGCTTTTACGGAAAGGCGGAATATGAGACCGAATGCAGAATAGAGGCGCAGTATCGTCTTGGATTGCTTATGGCAAAACGCGAGCCGTCGCTCAGCGCCTATTTGGGCGCATTCGAAAATATTGCATTTGCCGCTTCCATGGGTCATAACGGCGCACAGACGGAGATTTCGAAGATATACCGTCACGGCGGAGACCTGAAGAGCTATTACGAGAGCGATATCGGAGAGAGCGGCGAGGACGTTCTGTCCAATGAGATGTTCGGCAGTGCTATGAACAAGCTGGGCGACTCGTATTTCGACGGCAAGTCGTTAGTTAAAAAGAACGAGGTCGCCGCCGCGAGATGCTACAAGATCGCCGCAGGGCTTGGAGACGTTGACGCGGCGTACAGCTACGGTTGGTGTCTGCGTCACGGAGTCGGCTTGAGCGAAAATGACACAGAAGCGGTCAAATGGCTGAAGCTTGCGGCAGACAAAGGAAACGTCAATGCGGCATACAGTTATGGGCTTTGTTGTGAGGAAGGCTCGGGAACTGGAATCAAAAACAGGCGAGATGCACGCTCTTATTATAGAAAAGCCGCGGCCGCGGGACACATAGAAGCTGCCAAACGCTATATGGCGCTATCGGATAAATAAACGCAAAACAGAGACCTTTTCAGGTCTCTGTTTTGCGTTTTAATTTCAAATTTTGATTTATCCTGTTAGTTTAATACTAACTTTTCTTTCAACAGCGAAAGAAAAGTTACAAAAGAAACGCCGCACGGAGGGATAGGGGCGGGTCTTACGAATAAAAAAGCGAACATGCCGCATTTTTATTCGTTTCAACAGCCCCTCCCCCGTGTCCCCCAACCCCATGGGTTAAAAGAGA
>JAZUAS010000063.1:0-4327 GCA_045638125.1 Eubacteriales bacterium
CCCCACTTGTGCAGTTCCCCCTCTTTTCGCCTTTGGCGAAAATTCACCCCTTCGGTGGCGCTTTCGAACGATTAGGAGTTTCGCCCGTTGCGACGGGCGACCAACGCTGCGCGCGTTGGATTGGCGGGCGCTTTTGAAAAAGCGACGCAAAACTTTTAGAAAGGCTTCGCCAAAAGGTTTATAGTAATCTTTGCTTCAAGCAAGTATAGCGCAAGCTGGTATGGGTATTGGACACCATAGTTTTGGCAATATCTGCTCTACCGACGAGAACAACCATTTTCTGCGCTCTCGTGACGGCGGTATAGAAAAGATTTTTCGTGAGCAGCATTGTGGGTGCGCCGTAAAGCGGAAGTATAACTATGGGGTACTCACAACCCTGGCTCTTATGGACGGTTATCGCGTATGCGTGTTCAAGCTCTTCAAGTGAGGTGAAATCGTAGGTCACGTGCCTGTCGTCGAAAACTATCTCCATGCACTCGTTAAGAGAGTCGATACGCAAGATCGTGCCGATGTCTCCGTTAAAAATACCGGTTCCCGTGCTGTCGTCCTCGCGACACCACTCGATCTCGTAGTTGTTCTTGATCTGCATGACCTTGTCGCCCTCTCGGAACACTCGCTCGCGGTGCTTATGCTCCTTCTTTTTCGTTGAAGGAGGATTGAGAGCCGACTGTATCAATACGTTGAGGTTTTCCGTACCCGCGTCGCCCTTTCGTGATGGAGAAATTACTTGAATATTAGCTACCGTGTCAGCGCCGTAGGTTCTGGGCAGACGGTTTTTGTAAAGATCGGTGACGGTAAAAGCAATATCCTCGTCGGTGCCGCGAGGCAGGAAGAAGAAATCGTTGTCCTTTACGTCAAGTCGGGGCAACTCTCCCCTATTTATCATGTGAGCGTTGGTGACGATCAGCGATTTTTGCGCTTGACGGAAAATTTCGTCGAGACGGATAGTTGTAAATCTGCCGCACTCAAGCAGATCGTGAAGCACGTTGCCCGCGCCCACGCTTGGGAGCTGGTCGGCGTCTCCGATAAGAATTACTCTCGCGCCCGGCTTGACCGCGCGAAGCAGTGCCGACATCAGTATATTGTCTATCATTGAGGACTCGTCGATAATGATCACGTTTTCTTCAAGCAGATCGTTTTCGTTTCTGCGGAAGCCGGGACGGTCGGAGTCCTCGGATGCAAATTCAAATTCAAGCAGACGGTGGATAGTCTTTGCCTCGTGGCTGGTCGCCTCGGAAAGCCTCTTTGCGGCGCGACCCGTGGGAGCCGCCAGAGCGACCTTCATGTCCATACTGTTGAAGATGTCAAGAAGCGCCTTGACGATAGTGGTCTTACCCGTACCGGGACCACCCGTCAGCAGCATAACGCCGCTTTCAAGCGCGCCGATTATCGCTTTTTTCTGCATAAGCGCGTAGCAAAATCCGTTCTTAAGCTCTTCTCTTTCGATGAAAAAGTTTGCGTCGGAAACGTCCACCGCGGGGCAGACCTTGTCCAAAAGGTCAAGCTTTTCTGCAATATAGCACTCGCACTCGTATGCAAACTTGTCGTATAGATAGACGGTTTCGTCAAAACGCGAGTATTTGAGTCTGCCGGAGGCGATCATGTCGTCGATGACCTCGTTTATCTTTTCGGCATCAGCGCCGAGCAACTGGGAGGAGGCCTGCGTGAGCTTTTCTCTGGGAAGGCAGACGTGACCGTTCTGCGCCGCATTGTATTTAAGAACGTGGGCGACACCGCTGACAAGACGCGCGTAGGAGTCTCTCTCAAGTCCAAGCTTCATTGCCATACTGTCGGCGCGCTCAAAGCCTATGCCGTCGATCTCCTCACAAAGCCGATAAGGGTTGTTTTTTGCTATGTCGATAGCCGCAGAACCCCATCTTTTATATATTTTTACGGTTGTGGTTGCGCCGAAATAGTCTCTGAAAAAGAGCATCGCGGTGCGGATTCCGGCCTTGGCTTTAAAATCCTCACATATCTGCTTTGCCTTTTTAAGACTGATTCCGGGAATATCCGAGAGCCAATCGGGATGATTTTCAAGCACCTCGAGGGTGTTGTCGCCAAATTCCTCGACTATTTTGAGAGCCGTCTTTTTGCCGATTCCCTTTACCGCGCCCGACGAAAGATAACGCAAAATTGCGCTTGCGTTTGCAGGCAGATATCTTTCGTATTGAGTTACTACAAACTGCCTGCCGTATCTGGGATTATGCTTCCACTCGCCCCAGACGATAAGCGAGTCGCCCTCGTTTACATAGGGCATAATACCCGTTATGGTTATGAGGTCGTCGTCATCGGTGCCGAGATCGCAGACCATATAACCGTTTTCTTCATTTGCGTAAATGACCTGCTCGACGCTTCCCGACAGCTTTATCAGCTTTTCGTTTTCCTCGGGGACTATATCGCCGAACAGATTTCTGTTTTTCTCGTCCATAGACGGCCTCCTTTTCTTTTAATTTTTGTTTAGCGCAATTGATTCGTAATCAATTTGTCAAGAATTACGGATCAATAGGTCAAATAACGTACAGCTCCGCGCCAAATCGGTCGATAAGCTCTTTGGCGAGGCTTTTGTCGATCTCGTCACAAGCAGACCATATCTCGTTTGGCACAAAGACTGCAAGTCTGCGGCGGCGGATCGCGAAAAGCGCCGACGATGCGTCGTCAAGCAGCAGATCGAGGTTGCAAAGCTGATCCTTGCGGTCGATCATCACTGCCGCCGCGATACTTTTGCTTGCGAATATGAGGGATGAGATGATTTTTAAGAGAAAGTGAAATCCTATGATCGCCAATGCCGCGACGGTTATCATAAAAGCCGTTTCCATATTTTCTCCTTTATAAAGTTATTTTATAAAGGATATGTGGAATATTATGGTTTTGCCACTTAATAAGGGGGAACCCCCCACTTGTGCGGTTCCCCCTCTTTTCGCCGTTGGCGAAAATTCACCCCTTCTGTGGCGCTTTCTGACGATTAGGAGTTTCGCCCTCTGCGGAGGGCGACCAAGGGCTACGCGCCCTTGGAGGGGCGGTCGCTTTTTGAAAAAAGCGACGTAAAAACTTTTAATAAGCTTCGCTCTGAAATGAGAGATATATTATAAACACTTTTCTTTCAGCTTTTCTGCGAGGTCGCGTTTTTCCCAAGCTACGTCGAGGTCTTCTCTACCCATGTGACCGTAAGCTGCAAGGTCGCAGTAGATGGGCTTGCGGAGATCGAAATCACGAATGATAGCCGCGGGACGGAGGTCAACAAGCTCGGTGACTGCAGCGCTGATCTTTGCTTCGTCAACGACAGCGGTACCAAAGGTGTCGATCATAACGGAGACGGGGCGCGCGACGCCGATAGCGTATGCAACCTGAACCTCACACTTCTTTGCAAGTCCTGCCGCAACTACGTTCTTTGCGATGTAACGAGCCGCATAGCAAGCGGAGCGGTCAACCTTTGTGGGGTCCTTTCCGGAGAACGCACCGCCGCCGTGACGAGCGTATCCGCCGTAGGTGTCAACGATGATCTTTCTTCCGGTAAGACCGGTGTCACCCGCAGGGCCGCCGATAACGAATCTGCCCGTGGGGTTAACGTATATCTTGGTCTCGCCATCCATAAGGCTTGCGGGAACGATAGGCTCGATAACGTTCTTGATGATATCTGCTCTGATCTGCTCCAAGGTTACAGCCTCGCTGTGCTGGGAGGAGATAACGATAGTATCAACTCTTACGGGAACGTCGTCGTGATACTCAACGGTGACCTGAGTCTTTCCGTCGGGACGGAGATAGTCAAGAGAGCCGTTCTTTCTTACCGCGGTAAGCTGACGAGCCAGCTTGTGGGCGAGAGAGATAGGAAGGGGCATAAGCTCGGGGGTCTCGTCGCAAGCGTAGCCGAACATAAGACCCTGGTCGCCTGCACCGGTGTCAAGACCGTCGGTGTCGGTTCCCTCTTTTGCCTCGAAGGACTTGTCAACACCCATTGCGATGTCGGGGGACTGCTCGTGGATGGAGCTGATAACCGCGCAAGAGTCGCAGTCAAAGCCGAACTTTGCTCTGGTGTAGCCGATCTCGCGAACCGTGCGGCGAACTACCTCCTGAATGTCAACGTAAGCCTCAGTCGTGATCTCGCCCATTACAGATACAAGACCGGTGGTGCAGAAGGTTTCGCAAGCTACACGCGACATAGGGTCCTGACGAAGCATCTCGTCAAGTATCGCGTCGGAAATTTTGTCAGAAATTTTGTCGGGATGTCCTTCGGTTACGGATTCGGACGTAAATAATACTTTTTTCATTTTTTACCTCTTTATATATTCTTTATTTTTTAACACATTGATTTCAGGGCCAAAAAAACCCT
>JAZUAS010000064.1:0-1582 GCA_045638125.1 Eubacteriales bacterium
GGTTGATAGCAGGTCTGATACCGGAGTGGAACAACTCACTTTCAAGGAAGATCTGACCGTCGGTGATAGAGATAACGTTGGTAGGAATATATGCCGAAACGTCACCCGCCTGTGTTTCAATTATAGGTAGAGCTGTAAGCGATCCGCCACCGTATTCGGGAGCAAGTCTTGCCGCACGCTCAAGAAGTCTGGAATGAAGATAGAAAACGTCACCGGGATATGCCTCTCTGCCCGGAGGTCTTCTGATAAGAAGGGACAACGCTCTGTACGCAACCGCGTGCTTTGAAAGATCGTCATAAATAATAAGAACGTCCTTGCCGCGGTCCATAAAGTACTCACCCATAGTACAGCCCGAATATGGAGCAATATACTGAAGGGGAGCAGACTCGGCAGCAGATGCAGATACAACGATTGTATAATCCATAGCGCCGTTGCGATAAAGGGTATCAACAACCTGTGTTACGGTGGACTGCTTCTGACCGATAGCAACGTAAATACAGATAACGCCCTTGCCCTTTTGGTTAATAATAGTGTCGGTTGCGATAACGGTCTTACCCGTCTGTCTATCACCGATAATAAGCTCACGCTGACCCCTACCGATAGGAATCATGGAGTCGATAGCTTTAATACCCGTTTCAAGAGGCACGGAAACCGACTTTCTCTCAATAATGCCGTAAGCCTTTCTCTCAATGGGGTTATATTCTGCGGCCTCGATAGGGCCTTTTGCATCAATGGGCTCGCCAAGTGCGTTAACAACTCTGCCCACGAGGGCCTCGCCAACAGGAACAGAAACAACTCTGCCCGTACGCTTAACAATGCCGCCCTCGCTGATGCCAACGTCGGTACCAAGTAAAACTACGCTGATATGAGTTTCCTCAAGATTGAGCGCCATACCCATAGTTCCGTTTTCGAACTCGAGAAGCTCGTTTGCCTTACATTTTTCAATGCCGTGAACCTTTGAAATTCCGTCACCAACAGAGATAACGTAACCAACCTCATCCTCTCGGCTCTCACGCTTGTAGTTTTTAATTTGGTCCTTGATTATTTTGCTTATATCATCAATTCTTGATATCATTGATTTTTTCCAATCCTCTCGCTAGGTTAGATTACCAAATCCCGAAGCTTTTTCTCAAAGTCCTCAAGGCGGCCCTTTACCGTACCGTCCACCTGCTTACCCTCAAAGCGGAGCTTTATTCCGCCGAGCACCGATGGATCCACGGTATTGATAATTCTGGGCTCTTTTCCCGTAAGGGAACGAAGCTTTTGGCGCAGCTCCTCTATTTGCACGTCGCTCATTGCAACGGCGCTGGTAGCATAAGCGTTGAAAATTCCTTTATATTCGTCATAAAGGCTCTCAAATTCGCAAATCACCTTTATAAGCAGGTGCGCACGTCTTGCCTCTGCGAGAATTTTAATTAGGTTAACAAGATGCTCATCAAGCATCCCAAATGACTGATCTATCATAGCAACGCGCTCTTTTGCCGCGAGATGTGGGGTATCAAGTATTGAAAGATATTCCCTATTCTCCAAAAGAACCGCCTTTACAAGTCGGAGGCGAAGCGGTGTTACGAAGACAATACAA
>JAZUAS010000065.1:0-8677 GCA_045638125.1 Eubacteriales bacterium
AAACTTAGTCGTTAGTCAGCTTGTTGCAAACCGCTGCTTGCAAGCAAGCAGTCCGAGTTATATCAAAAAACTAACAACGGCGGTTAGAACCCCAATTTAGGGAATTTTTTTGCCCCCACTTTTTTTACAAAAAAGGTGGAACGCATCCCCGCCGGAGGCACGCATCCTCCTACAAATCAAAATTTGAATTAAAAAGGTAAAAAACAATGATGCGAATTATTACGGGCAGAGCCCGAGGAATAAAGCTGAATACTCTCGAGGGTGAAAACACTCGTCCCACGAGCGAGAGAGCAAAGGAAGCGATCTTTTCGATGATCCAATTTGACATTGAGGGCAGAGAAGTCCTCGACCTGTTCGCAGGCTCGGGGCAGATGGGTCTTGAGGCGGTGTCCAGAGGGGCGGCAAGCGCCACCTTTATCGACAAAAGTAAAGATGCCGCAAAGATAATAACACAGAACATCGAAAAAACCAAGCTTTCAGAGTTCTGCCGACTTTTCAACAGCGACGTGCAGGATTTCATTCGCATAACCAGAGGCAAAAAGCAGTATGACGTGGTGTTTATCGACCCGCCATACGCTCTCCGTGCCGTCGCGCCCACTCTTAAAGCGCTTCTTGACGGAAATATGCTCAAACCCACATCAATTATCGTTTGCGAGAGCGAGGAGGAGAATGTTTTTGAAAACGACACCGCCCTTGCAGAGAGATTTGAGATAATCAAAAAAGCAAAGTACGGCATGGCGCATATTACTATCGTAAAGCCAATTATCTGACGAAAGGAGTCTTGAATTATGAGAATTGCTCTCATTCCGGGCAGCTTTGATCCTATAACTCTGGGTCACGTTAATATAATCGAGCGCACCGCAAAGATGTTTGACAAGGTGGTCGTTGCCGTGATGATAAACGACTCGGCAAAGTACGATAATACGCTTGCGTCCAAGCAGTATATGTTCAGTATGGAAGAACGACTTGAAATTGCTCGACTTTCGGTAGCTCATATCGAAAACGTTGAGGTAATAGCGCGTACAGGTCTGCTTATTGACCTTTTTGACGAGCTTTCGGCTACCGCGATTGTCAAAGGCATCCGCAATTCCGCCGACCTTGAATACGAAATGATCCACGCCAAGTGGAACAAGGCTCATAACGATAGAGCAGAGACGCTCTTTCTGCCCGCCGATGAGAGCTTGACCACGGTCAGCTCCACCGAGGTCAGAAGGATCATTGAAACGGGTAAATTTGAGAATTTGAGCGGAATTTTATCCGAAAAAGCGCTGGAGTATATTAAAAGAGCGAATAATTGTTAAAAAATAGATTGATTACGATGAAAGGACGGTCGCTATGGACTCTTTTAAGCTGAAAAGTGAATACAAACCCACAGGCGACCAGCCCGAAGCTATCGCAGGACTTGTAAAGGGCATTCGTGAGGGCAAAAAGATGCAGACCCTCTTGGGCGTTACAGGCTCGGGAAAGACCTTTACTATGGCGAATATCATCGAGCAGGTCAATAAGCCTACTCTTGTTTTGGCGCACAATAAGACTCTCGCCGCGCAGCTCTGCACCGAGTTCCGCGAGTTTTTCCCCGATAACGCCGTGGAATATTTCGTTTCCTACTACGATTATTACCAGCCCGAGGCGTACATCCCGGGCAAGGATATGTATATCGAAAAGGACGCTCTCGTTAACGAGGAGATAGACCGTCTCCGTCACAGTGCAACAAGCTCGCTTTTTGAGCGCCGTGACGTTATCATCGTTGCCAGCGTGTCCTGCATCTATTCCCTCGGTGAGCCCGAGGAATATAAAGACCTGCTGATCTCTCTCCGTCCGGGTATTATAATGCCGCGCGAGGAGCTTATCCGCCGGCTTATTTCCATCAGCTATACAAGAAATGACCTCAACTTAGTCCGTGACTCATTCCGTGTGCGCGGTGACGTGGTTGAGATAATCCGCGCAAGCATGAATGAGAGAGCAATACGCGTTGAGTTCTTCGACGACGAGATAGACCGCATTTCCGAGATAAATATAGTTACGGGTGAGGTGCTTCGCAACCTTTCTTATTATCCCATCTATCCTGCAACTCACTATGCCGTTTCCGACGAAAAGAGAGAAAAGGCGATCGGCGAGATATACGCCGAAATGGTGGACAGAGCGGCTTGGTTTGAGTCGGAGGGCAAGCTTATCGAGGCGCAGAGGATCACCGAGCGAGTTAAATACGATATGGAGATGCTCCGCGAGGTAGGCTTCTGCTCCGGTGTTGAGAACTATTCAAGAGTGCTTTCGGGCAGACCTGCAGGGTCAACTCCTTTTACACTCCTTGACTATATGCCAAAAGACTTTTTGCTTTTTGTGGACGAGTCACACGTTACCCTGCCGCAGGTTAGAGGAATGAGCGGAGGAGACACGGCGAGAAAGAAAAATCTTATAGATTTCGGCTTCCGTCTGCCCTCGGCTTATGACAACAGACCTCTTTATTTTGAAGAGTTTGAGGAAAGAATAAATCAGGCGGTATTCGTCAGCGCCACGCCCGGAGATTACGAGGGCGAGCATAGCGAAGCCACCGTCGAGCAGATAATAAGGCCTACTGGACTCCTTGACCCCGAGGTTGAGGTGCGACCCATCGAGGGGCAGATCGATGACCTTATGGGCGAGATTCGCATTCGTGCCGACAAGGGCGAGAGGGTGCTGGTTACTACTCTCACCAAGAAGATGGCGGAGGACCTGACCGACTACCTTGCCGACAATGGCATTAAGGTGCGCTACATCCACTTTAACGTTGATACCATGGAGCGAATGGAGATCATACGCGACCTGCGACTTGGCGTTTTCGATGTGCTTGTGGGAATAAATCTGCTACGAGAAGGACTTGACATTCCCGAGGTGTCTTTGGTGGCTATACTTGACGCCGACAAGGAGGGCTTCCTTCGTGCCGAGCGCTCACTTATACAGACCATCGGTCGCGCGGCTCGAAACAGCGAGGGTAAGGTAATAATGTATGCCGACACGATTACGGGATCTATGGAGCGCGCTATCTTTGAGACCAACCGCCGCCGCAAGATACAGGATGACTACAACAAAGCCCACGGTATCGTGCCCAAGACTGTTATCAAGGGCGTCCGTGACGTTATCGACATCAGCGGCAAGAATTCCGATAAGGGAACCGAGGGCAAGGCAAAGAAGCAGAAGAAGATGTCTGCCGCCGAGCGCGAAAAGATGATCGAAAAGCTCACAAGCGAGATGAAGAGCGCCGCAAGAATGCTTGAATTTGAAAAAGCGGCGTATCTCAGAGATGAGATAAAGAAGCTGAGAGAAAATTGATTGTATGAAGATTGTTAGTTGGAATTGCAGAGGAAAGTTTAGAGATAAATATTCTTTGTTGCAGAAATTCAATGCAGATATTTATGTTATTCAAGAATGTGAAAATCCCGAAAAATATCCACAAATTACAAATCAATTTTTTGAAAAGTGTTATTGGTGTGGGGAAAGTGATAACAAAGGATTGGGAATTTTCTTGAAATCCGATATAAATGCCGTGAAAAATGATTGGCAGACTTATTGTTTGCGCAATTTTATCTCGTTGCGAATAAACGATAAATTTGATTTGGTAGGTGTTTGGGCTTGTTCGCCCTATATTGAGGAATACTACATTTATCAATCAATAAACATCGAGAATTATGACGAAAATACCATTATCATTGGTGATTTTAATAGTAATACAATATGGGATAAGGGTCACGGAAAAAGAAATCATAGTGCAGTTGTTAAACAGCTCTCTTCACTGGGTTTGTGTTCGGCATATCATCATGTTGCTGGCGAAGAACAGGGGCAAGAGACTGCAAAAACGTTCTTTTTATATAAACATTTAGATAAAGCATATCACATTGACCATTGTTTTGTTAATAAAGATAGAATTATCAATTATAAGGTTTGCGATGTGAATGAATGGTTGAAATATTCCGACCATATCCCCATTGTATTAGATTTAAAATCATAAGAACTTACCAAGTTGGATTTGCTTGAGAGACAGATGCACTTAGTTAAGCCCTCCCCAAGGCAGGGGAGGGGGGACCGCGAAGCGGTGGGTGAGGATGCCCCTTTTATAGTAACTAAACATAGGAGAAAATAATGTATCCGCATAATAAAAAGTTAACAACATATGCCCAAGAGCTTCGCAAGGATATGACAAAAGAGGAGCGACATTTGTGGTATGATTTTCTTCAAAAGCTGCCCATTGTCGTAAAGAAACAGTATGTTATAGATAATTTTATTTTGGATTTCTTTATTCCAAGTAAAAAAATCGCAATAGAACTTGATGGTTCGCAACACTACGAGCCTGAAGCAAAAGATGCAGACCGATTAAGGGATGCAGAGCTTATGAAATACGGAATAAAAGTTTTAAGATATACAAATTTCAATGTTCAAAAACGATTTGAGGGAGTTGCAAGCGATATTTTAAAGAATGTCGGCTTGGAATTTGCGGATTTGAAGTTTGATAGGGACGTTATTTCTAAATGAGATGCATTTAAATAGTGCATCCTCATCCAGCGCTTCGCGGTCCCCCTTCCCCTGCCTTGGGGAAGGCTTACGCAAAGCGAAGATTAATGTAATTTTGTAGCCGTAAAAAGCTTATAAATAGCATCAAATAATAATTTATAAAAAATCTTTTAAAGTTTTGAAAGGTCAAGGAAAACTTTTTCAAAAGTTTTCTTTGTGGGGTGTGGGGAGAATCCCCGCGAACAAATAATGGGAAAATACGTAAGCATAAAGGGCGCGCGCGTCCACAATTTGAAAAATATTGACGTAAAGATACCGAGGGACAAGCTTGTTGTACTGTCGGGACTTTCGGGTAGCGGAAAGTCGTCATTGGCGTTTGATACCATCTACGCCGAGGGTCACCGTCGCTTCGTGGAGTCTCTTTCCAGCTATGCGAGAATGTTTCTGGGACAGATGGACAAGCCCGACGTGGACTCTATCGACGGGCTTTCGCCGTCTATCTCCATAGATCAGAAAACCACGTCAAAGAACCCCCGTTCAACGGTGGGAACGGTCACCGAGATATACGATTATCTCCGTCTGCTTTACGCGAGAATCGGTATTCCGCACTGTCCTATTTGCGGCAAGGAGATTCGCAGACAGACCGTTGACCAGATAATAGATAAAATACTGAAGCTGCCCGAGGGAGAGCGATTTTTGGTCGCCGCCCCCGTTGTCAGAGCGCAAAAGGGTATGCACGAAAAGGTTTTTGAGAGTGCAAAGAAGAGCGGATACGTCCGTGTGCGCGTTGACGGAAGTCTTTACGATCTCAGCGAAGAAATCAAGCTTGATAAAAATAAAAAGCATTCTATCGAGGTCATTATTGACCGTCTTGTGATGCGCGAGGGAATCAGAGCGCGACTTGCCGATTCGGTTGAAAACGCGCTTGGTCTTGCCGACGGCAGACTTATGATAGTCACCGTGCCGAGAGGTGACGAAGAGGGCGAGATCCTGACCTTTTCCCAGTCCTACGCCTGCGAGGAGCATGAAATTTCGGGCGGCGATCTTGAGCCCCGAATGTTTTCCTTCAACAATCCCCAGGGTGCATGTCCGCACTGCTCGGGTCTTGGAGATACAAGACGAATTGCGGTTGAGCGACTTATACCTAACAAAAAGCTGTCGCTGAGCGAGGGTGGAATCAACGTAAACGGCTTCAAGACTCTTGAGGAGGAGAGCTGGAACGGCCCTCTTTTTGCGGCGGTCGGTGCGAGACACGGCTTTGATCTTGATACTCCTATTGAAAAATTCTCCAAGGATGCTCTTGATAAGATTCTTTACGGCACGGGCGACGAAACCTATGACGTGGTTCGCTATTTCGGCGGCGAGGCTCACAAAAAGAGCGCAAAGTTTGAAGGCCTTATTGCTATGATAGAACAGAGAATGCAGTACGGAATGAGCGCAGAATATTATGAGCAGTTCGTAGAGGAAGCACCCTGTCCTCACTGTAACGGACAGAGACTTAACCCTATGTCGCTGGCGGTAACCGTTGGCGGTCTTAATATTCACGAGTTATGCTCGCTTTCTATTGAAAATGCGCTTGCTTTCGTCAATTCTTTGGAGCTTTCCGACACCGAGCAGGCGATAGCACGCGATATTCTTAAAGAGATCCGCGCGCGACTTGGATTCCTTGTCAGCGTTGGACTTGACTACCTTACTATGTCGCGTAAGGCGGGTACGCTTTCGGGCGGTGAGGCGCAGAGAATCCGACTTGCTACTCAAATAGGCTCGTCCCTTGTGGGTGTGCTTTACATCCTTGACGAGCCCAGCATTGGACTTCATCAAAGGGATAATTCCAAGCTTATAGCCACCCTCAAAAAGCTTCGTGACCTTGGAAATACGGTCATTGTAGTGGAGCATGACGAGGAAACCATGGAGGAGTCGGACTATATCGTTGACATCGGTCCGGGTGCGGGAATACACGGCGGCGAGGTTGTTGCCGTTGGAACTCCCGAGGAGATAAGACAAAATCCCGACTCTATAACCGGTGCGTATCTTTCGGGCAGAAAGAGAATTGCAGTGCCTTCGGAGCGCCGTGAGGGGAACGGTCTTTTCCTCACCGTCAAGGGCGCGGAGGAGCATAATCTTAAAGGCATTGACGTTACTATTCCTCTCGGAAAATTCGTTTGTGTAAGCGGTGTGTCGGGTAGCGGAAAGTCGTCTCTTGTAAACGGCATACTTTACCCCAAGCTGGCGCACGATCTTAACGGTGCCATCGCTTATCCGGGCAAGTGCCAGAGCATTGAGGGCATTGAAAACCTCGACAAGGTCATCTGCATCGACCAAAGCCCCATCGGGCGTACTCCGAGGTCGAATCCTGCAACCTACACGGGACTTTTCACCGACATCCGCGAGCTTTTCGCCTCCACCAAGGACGCAAAGGCGAGGGGATACCTGCCCGGCAGATTTTCCTTTAACAACAAGGGCGGTCGCTGTGAAGCCTGCGAGGGCGACGGTGTGAAATGCATTGAAATGCACTTCTTGCCCGACGTTTACGTCAAGTGCGACGTATGCCACGGCAAGAGATACAACACAGACACCCTTGAGGTGAAATATAAGGGCAAAAATATCTTTGACGTGCTTGATATGTCGGTTGAAGAGGGTCTTTATTTCTTCGACGGACTTCCCAAGATCAAAAAGAAGCTCCAGACACTTTACGACGTTGGGTTGGGCTATATAAAGATTGGTCAGTCGTCTACCACCCTTTCGGGCGGTGAGGCGCAGAGAGTAAAGCTTGCTACCGAACTTTCAAAGCGCAGTACGGGCAAGACCATCTATATTCTCGACGAGCCCACCACGGGTCTGCATACCGCAGACGTGGCAAAGCTGCTTGAGGTCTTGCAAAAGCTCTGTGACGGCGGCAACACTGTTCTTGTTATAGAGCATAATCTCGACGTTATCAAGTCTGCAGACCATATTATTGACCTCGGCCCCGAGGGCGGTGACGGAGGTGGCACGATAGTTGCCACGGGAACTCCCGAGGAGGTTGCACTTGTTGAGGGGTCGTACACGGGTCAGTATCTCAAAAAATGGTTGAAACGATAATAGTATTCAGTAGAAACCCTAAAAAGAAGGAATAATTATGATAGTAAATTACCACACGCACACCGCCCGTTGCGGTCACGCTACGGGAGAGGACAGAGAATACGTCGAAAGGGCGATAGAGCTTGGTTTTTCGGAGCTTGGCATTACAGAACACGCACCGATGCCGTTTCCCGATGATCTGCCGAAGGCAAATCTTGCCCGTCTCCTTGCTATGCGTATGAAAATGCACGAGACCGACGGGTATTTTGAGTCATTACTGTCTCTGCGCGAGGAATACAAGAATGACATCAAGCTGCACATCGGCTTTGAGGTCGAATATTTTGATTGCTGCTTCGACAGCTTCATAGACTATATCAAGAATTATCCCGTGGACTATCTGATTCTCGGTCAGCATTTCAGTGATCCTTACGCAGACACGATGGCCTATTTCGGCGCGCAGACGCACTCAAACGAGACTTTGAAGAGTTACGTCGATCTGGCTATCAAGGGAATGGAAACGGGGAAGATCACATATCTTGCCCACCCGGACCTTATCTTCTACCGTCGCAGTCTTGAGGTCTATGAAAGAGAGATGACGCGACTTATAAAGTGCGCAAATGACCATAAAATCCCCCTTGAAATCAATTTTTACGGCTTGCAGGAGGTCAGAAATTACCCCACGCTGCCGTTTTGGCAGTTGGCGAATGAGATCGGCTGCGACGTGGTGTTCGGAAGCGACGCCCACAAGCCCGAAAATCTCCTTGATCCCCTTGCCTATAAGTACGCAAAGCGTTTGATCGAGAACAATCCGAAGCTCAATCTGCTTGAGAAAGTGGAGTTTAAATCAATAAAATAAGCCTGTAAACAATAACAATTTTTCATTTTACATTTTAATTTATATGCCACATCCATTTAAACACTTCAAAACCATAACTAAACACCGCCATGCCGTTATCCGTCACTGCTTCAAATGCGGAATAGGCTTTCAGGGACTTTTCCACGATCTTTCAAAATACTCACCAACGGAATTTATTCCGGGCGCAAAATACTATCTTGGCACAAGAAGCCCAAACGAAAAGGAGAGGGAGCTTTTCGGCTACTCTCTTGCGTGGATGCACCACAAGGGCAGAAA
>JAZUAS010000066.1:0-5431 GCA_045638125.1 Eubacteriales bacterium
AAAGAGATAAAAAACAACTGATAAGAATAATCGTTTCGGCGGTATTATTGGCGATCGCTTGGTCGATCGAGCATTTTTCGCTGATGCCGACGGTTTTAACGGTTGGAGAGTTTGATCTTCAAACGCTTCTCCTTTTCTCAATTCCCTATTTCGTCATAGGATATAACGTGCTTTGGCGCGCTGCAAGAAATATCGTGCGAGGACAGATATTCGATGAGAATTTTCTTATGTCCATAGCCACCATAGGCGCATTTGTTACCGGCGAATACGCCGAGGCGGTTTTCGTAAAGCTTTTTTACAGCGTTGGCGAATTGTTTGAGCATATCGCCGTGGGCAAGAGCCGAAAATCGATCAAATCCTTGCTTTCTATCCGAGTTGACACCGCTTTTGTTGAAAACGAGAATGGCGAGCTTGAGGAAAAGCCCTGCGAGGAGATCTCGGCAGGGGAAATTATCTGCGTTAAGGCGGGCGGCAAGATCCCCCTTGACGGCATTATAGTCGAGGGCAACACCTCGCTCAATACCGTAGCGCTTACGGGAGAATCGCTACCTCGCGACGCACACGAGGGCGAGGGTGTACTTAGCGGTTGTGTTAATTTGAGCGGATTTATCAAAATAAAGGTCACAAAGCCCTATGAAGAGTCCACGGTTTCAAAAATTCTTGCACTCGTGGAAAGCTCCACTGCAAACAAGGCAAAAAGCGAAGAATTTATTACCAAATTTGCCCGTGTTTACACCCCTATCGTGGTGATCTCTGCGGCGCTTTTGGCGGTCATTCCTCCCCTGTTTATAGGAATCGGCGACTTTGCCGTTTGGAAGGAGTGGATCTACCGCGCTATGACGTTCCTCGTAATCAGCTGCCCTTGCGCGCTGGTCATTTCGGTTCCTCTCTCATATTTCGGCGGCATTGGCTCGGCGTCCACTCGCGGAATACTCATCAAAGGCTCGAATTATCTCGATGCTCTTGCAGAGTGCGACACGGTGGTGTTTGATAAGACCGGAACGCTTACTGAGGGATCGTTCTCGGTCAACTCGGTGAGATGCGCCGAGGGTGTTTCTAAAGACGAGCTTTTGTCTTTAGCCGCATCTGCCGAGAAATATTCCACCCATCCTATTGCCAAGTCTGTCGTCAATGCCTACGAGGCTGAATTTGGCTCTCTGGAGCACGAAGTCGGAGAAATCAAAGAGATAGCAGGACGTGGAGTAGAGGCGGTTTCAGAGCAAAAAATCCTGCTTGTTGGCAATATATCGCTATTGTCCGATAATGGGATTGTCGTGCCCGACTGCGAGAGCGAAAACGAAATCGGGGTATCGGTTTACGTTGCGCTCGGTGGCAGATATATGGGTCACATAACAGCTTCCGACAAGGAAAAGGAGGGGGCGGCTTCTGCTTTGCTCGCTCTCCGTTCAGCGGGTGTTAAAAGAACGGTAATGTTGACGGGCGACCGCCAAAACGTAGCCGAAAAGGTTTCCGCAAAGCTGAATATAGACCAATACCGCGCTGAGCTTTTGCCGGCAGATAAAGTCAACGCACTGGAAGAATTTTTAAGCGATGGCAACAGAGGCAAGGTAGCTTTTGTGGGTGACGGCATCAACGATGCCCCCGTGCTTGCTCGAGCCGACGTAGGCATCGCCATGGGCGCTCTCGGTAGCGACGCCGCAATTGAAGCCGCAGACATCGTACTTATGAACGATGATCTCCACAAAATAAGCGACGCAATTCTGCTCTCTCGCAGAACACGCCGCATAGTTGTCGAGAATATTGTGTTTGCGCTTGGAGTAAAAGGTGCAGTGCTTATCCTAGGCGCGTTTGGTCTTGTAGGACTCAACGCCGCAGTGTTTGCCGACGTTGGTGTCGCCGTGATTGCAATTCTTAATTCAATGAGAAATCTCAAAAAATAAAATTAAGGGGAACCGATCGGCTCCCCTTAATTTTTATTTATTGACTATCAGTCAAAATCAAGCTTTCATTTCCGTCTGCCACGTCAATTCCCGTGACGGAAATAGGTGTCAATGCATCGCACTTATAGAAAGCGTCCTTGCCAATTTTACTAACGTTATTCAGCTCAACCGTCTTCAGTGATGAACAAAATGCAAAGGTGGACGGCTTGATCTCGCTGACGTTGTCGGGCATCTCAACCGACGCAAGAGCCTTGCAACCGAAAAATGCCTGCATGCCTATACTCTCGACACCTGCACCGAGATCGACCGCTTCAAGGTTGTCACAACCGAAGAAAGCATCATCACCCAGAGCCTTGAGAGAGTCGGGCATGGCGATCTCCAAAAGAGATCTGCACGCGTAAAAGGCGCGCGTTCCCACTCGCTCTATTCCCTCGCCAAGCCAAAACTCGCCGATATAGGCGCAGGACGCAAAGGCTCTATCGGGAATCTCTTGGCATCCTTCAAGGCTGACTCTGTAAAGTGAGTGCGGCACAAACTCATCGTTATGGTCAGATATATCCGCGCCGAAAATATATCCGAGATGCTTATTTTCGCTCTTGCTTCCGCCAACGAAAGGAATCGTCAAGGAGTAAAGCGAATTGCATTCATAAAGCGCACCAAGTCCGATCTTTTCAGCGCCTATAAGCGACAGAGAATAGATCGAATCACAATAACCGAAAGCATATTCTCCGATGCTCTTAATACCGTTTCCTAAATCAAGATATACCAGATCGCGGCACTCGTACAGGGCAAAATCGCCTATTTCGTCAGCGCCACCCTTAAGAATGACCGCCGACAACGACTTGCATCCGGCAAAAGCGTTTTCATCAATTTTCGTCACTTTTTCGCCGAGGATTACCATATCAAGACTCGTAGGCACTTTGATTGCATGGTTGGAGTAATTGTCACTGCCGAAAATATGACCGAAATGTGTCACCTGCTTTCCATCTCCCACGAAAGGAAGCCTCAGAGTTGTGATTGCTTGAGCGCCCTCAAAAGCGCCTTTTTCAATAAACGTCACGCTATCGGGAACGTACACCGCGCGGACTGCCGCGCTTGAAAACACTTTAGCTCCGATTGCGGTGACGGCTTTTCCGTCAATGCTTTCGGGAATAACCACAACGTTATCGATCCCCGTATATGCGTCTATTCTCACACCACCGTCAAAATCCGAAACCGTAAAATCAGATTCCTCGGCAGGCTGATTCTGCACAAATGCAAGACCTGCGTTTTCTCTATATTCTTCGTATCTTTCGGCAAGCTCCTCGGTATTTTTCCCGATACCGGTGGAGGGTTCAAACGCATCCTTGCCATCCCAGTCTCCGCTCTGTGTCTCCGAAGGTCTTTCAACACAACCTCCAAGCACCGCGAAGATCATGAGTGCCGCCAAGGTCACAGATAAAATCGATTTGATCATAGCCTTATTCATTATCTTCTTCCTCCGCTTCTGTTTCGGAGTCGTCATCGCCACTTTCTTCGGAGGGCGCCGCGCAAAGCTCTGCTTTCTCCGTGCCAATTCTGATAACGTGATAGGATATTACTATCAAAAAGGGCAATATTTGGGCAAAGAACCAGGAGTTTGTTCTATCCCAAAGAGTCTTTATCGCTTCACCCGTTTCGGGATCGATCGTCTCGGGACTTGCGGCAATTACGCCGACAAGCAATATTCCATAAGTGAATATCGCCGCCGCAGAAAAGATCACGAGCTTTTCCACCTGGGTATATATCGGAACGTATCTGCTCTTATCAAGGAAAAACAATTCCGATATAATTATCAATACCAATACGGGAATTGCCGCAAAAACGTGCTCTGCCAACCATACAAGGTTGGGAGATTTGCCGTCTGCCGAGAGCTCGGAGATTATATCCGCGCCCTTCCCCTCGTAAAAGCTGAAAAGCATTCCGAGAACAAGGAAAAGCACCGCGGTACACACTACCATTCGAATCCAATCTATTTTTTTATTAATTCCTGTCATTTTTGTTCTTCCTTTAGAATTAATTCTGTTTTCTGACGCTCTTATATTCGTCGTAATAACGGTAATAGGGGCATCTGCCGGTGTTTCGACCGAGAAAATCGATCATCTCGTCCTCGTCAAGAGAGATCATGCAGACGTATTCCTCCCACTCCTCGTCGTAGTCGTAAAATTCACAGCTCTCACAGCTTCCCACGGGGGATTTTTTATCTTCTGCCATTTTGCACCTCGCTTAAAGTCTGAAAGCTCCGGGCAAAAGCTCTCCCAAGGTCGTCTCTATAACAGCTTGTCCGTCGTATAAAAGGATTGGAAGGTCATCTCCGCAAAACTCCGCCATAAACTGACGGCAAATGCCGCAGGGGGCGCAGCTTTCACTGATCTTCTCTCCTCTTTTGCCACCTACGATGGCAATAGCATCAAAATCACGCTTGCCTCGACTGACAGCCGCGCAAAAAGCCGACCGCTCCGCACATATTGTGCCGCCCAAGGAACTGTTTTCCACGTTTGTACCTACAATTATCTCGCCGTCGGAGCAAAGCAACGCCGCACCAACGCAAAATCCCGAAAAGGGCGAATAGGAATTCTCTCTCGCCTCAAGCGCCTTTTCTACAAGTTGATTTTTGATTGACATATCAAGCTTTTTCATAAATTCTCCAAAATCCAACGCCCGACACCGAATGATGATAGATGTCGGGCATTTGTTGTCAATTATTTGTTTGAGCCCTCAACAAAGTACGCCGCCTCGGTGTCTGCACAGTTGAGGAAAAATGCCAAGGGGAACATCTCCATAGCCTTGCCCACATTACCCGGATCGTCGGTAGCCGAAAATCCCATGTGATAACGAATGGCAAACGCCTCGTCGCGTGTAAGTCTCATATATCCCGACACGATATACACGCTTTTTTCACCGTGACCGTAAGGAAGATTATCCTCGATAGTGTAATAAGGTACGCTCTCCCATCTTCCCTCGGGATTTTTCTGATTTCTGAAGCTGGTCTTATAAAAATTGACCTTGCAGAGATCGTGGAGCAGGGCCGCAATAGCTATACTCTCCTCGCTGTATTCAATACCATACTGCTCTTTGACTCGCGAGCGGCTGAGAATATCGCAAAGGCAATCATAGACGTTCAAGGAATGCTCAAGCAAGCCGCCCTCGTAATTTCCGTGAAAACGGGTGGAGGCGGGAGCGGTGAAAAAGTCGCTCTGCTCCGAGCACAAAAACTGAAGCAGCTTTTCCGAGCCCTCTCTCTTGATCTTCTCCTTGTATATCTCGATAAATCTTTCTCTGTTAGTCATTTTATACCTCTTTCGGGGAACTTTATGATATATATAATATATTTTAACAAAACTATAAAGCTTTGTCAAGGGCAAAGAAGTAAAAGAATAGCGTAGCGTTTTAAATTTTGATTATGATACTAACTTTTCTTCCCGCGGCGGAAGAAAAGTAATCAAAAGAACGATTTTACTAACTTTTCTTTCAAAGTCGGATCGTAGCCATGTCGTTCTGTGAGCCAAGGA
>JAZUAS010000067.1:0-5179 GCA_045638125.1 Eubacteriales bacterium
TAATTCCCCTTATTCCTCTTTTGGCAAGTTTTTTTGGAAGGAGGGGGTGAAGGGGGAGGAAAGCTATTTTTTCAAAAAATGGTTTCCTCCCCCTGCAATTCATCCCTATATCATAACTGCCAGTGCGCACCAGCCGTTATCCTCTGCTCTCTCAACGATGCGGAAGCCGTTCTTTTCAAAGCATTCAACAACGTCGTCGCAGCGCTCCGCGATAATTCCCGAAGCCAACAATACCGTCTGCTGACCCATAAAAGGGACAACGTCGGGAGTCATACGGATAATAATATCCGCCACGATGTTGGCGCAGATAATATCGTATCCACCCACGCGATTTTCAACCTGCTTGAGAAGGTCGCTCTGCTTACAAATAATCTTGTCTTCAAGACCGCTCTCGCGCACGTTTTCGTTGGCAACTCGCACGCTCATGGGGTCGATGTCGTAGGCTTTGCACTCGTCAGCCCCCAGCTTTGCGCCGCAGATAGCCAAAATTCCGCTACCCGTTCCTACGTCAAGCAGGCTCATTCCCTCTTTAACGTACTTCTGCAAGAGACCGATTATAAGTCTTGTAGTTTCGTGTGTTCCCGTGCCGAAAGCCATACCGGGGTCCATGGTGACGATGATCTCGCCCTCCTCTACCTCGTATTTTTCCCACGCGGGCACGATAACGATCTTGCCGATCTTGAAGGGCTTGTAGAATTCCTTCCAGGAGTTCGCCCAATCCTCCTCGCAAAGACCGATGACCTCGATATTTGCGTCCTCAAAGCCACCAGATGCAAGTCTGTCGCGCAAAAATGCCATATCGTCGGCAATATTTGCGTCCTTAGGAACGAAATAGGACACCGACGCGTGAGATTTATCGGCGTTAAGTATCTTTTCGTCGATAAGGTCGCCGTAGCAGGTCTTAAGGTCGATGTCGCTGAGGTCGTCGATGAGCAGATTGCTCTCGATAACGCTCATAAGAGACACTAATTCGTCAAGTCGCTCGGTTTTAACTGTAACCTTTATCTGCAACCACTCGGTAACCTCGCCAAAGTCACCACAAACGTAATCTTTATCAATACTTTCGTTCATTTTTATTTTCCTCTTTTAATATTTTTTGTTTTCCAATATCCAAGCCAAAAGCTCTTCATATTTCATCTCTCCCGCTGCTACCGCAAGCCCTACGCGAGCTACGTCCTCAACTGTGGGATTGATCTTGATACCGTTTGTTTCAAGAAAGGTCAGTAAAACGTACATTCCTATTCTTTTATTTCCGTCAACAAAGGCGTGATTTGAAATCAGCGAATATCCTATTCTCGCGCCCTTTTCTTCCTTCGTGGGATAAAGCTCTTGACCGCCGAAGGTCTGAAATGCCGATTCAAGGGCACTGTCAAGCAAGGCAATATCTCTGATGTTAGGATCACCGCCGGTTTCTTCTGTAATAAGCTTGTGCAACAAAAGCACCTTGTCCTTGCTGAATTTTATCATTTTGCAAGCTCCTCAAATGCCGCACGATATTTTGCAAATATTCTCGCAGCAACAAAATCTATTTTTTCATCGTCCGTCATCTCAATCGAGTTTTCCTGCTCAATATCAATAAGTCTGTATTTCGGCTTATTATTCTTAAAAATAAACACTTCGCCCGACTTGTCGACCATTCTTGCAACCTTGGAAAAATTTTGATTAGCCTCTGAAATAGATACTATCTGTTCGGTATTTATGTTCATACGTCTACCTCCTTTGATTTATATCTATATTATACACACATTTTAGGATATTGTCAACCTAAAATTTATAATTTATAAAAAGAGACGACCGAAGTCGTCTCTTTTACATTAACTAATATCACTTTTTATCCTTCTTAAAGAATCCCTTTTTCTTCTGATAGTTGCTCTCGCCGCAGGCATCTGCAAAGGCGCGGAGCAGCTCCTTCTGCTTTTCGCTAAGTCCCTTGGGGATCTCCACGTTGACACGGAAGATAAGATCGCCGCGACGGCTGGAGTTGACTACGGGAACACCCTTTTGACGCAAGGTAAATGTAGTTCCTGTTTGCGTTCCCTCGGGAATAGTAAACTTCTCTCTGCCCTCAAGGGTGGGAACCTCGATCTCCGCACCGAGAGTTGCCTCGGAAATGGTGATAGGTACCTCGCAGTAGAGGTCGTAGCCCTCACGCTTGAAGGTCGAGCTCTTGCGAACGCTTACCATTACATAAAGGTCGCCTGCAATACCGCCGTTCTTGCCATCGTTGCCCGCGCCGCGAATGACCAGACCCTTGCCGTGGTCGATTCCTGCAGGAATATCAACGGTTATGTTTTTAGTAACTCTTTCGTAGCCTGCACCTCGGCACTTCGAGCAAGGGGTTTTGATATATTTTCCCGTTCCGCGACACTGGTCACAGGTGGTTGTGGACTGGAACTGCATTCCGCCCAGATTCTGTACCACTCTTCTCTGTCCGGTTCCGCGACAGGTGGGACAGGTCTCGCTCTTGCCGTCCTCGCTACCCGAGCCGTTACAGTGAGCGCACTTTGCGTATCTCTGGAACTTTATCTCCTTTTTGCAACCGAAAACCGCTTCCTCAAAGTTGATAGTAACATTGACCTCAATGTCGTCTCCCTTTTGAGGGCCGTTGTTCCTGCGCGAACGAGAACCACCGCCGCCAAAGAAGCTGCCGAATATGTCTCCGAGGTCGACGTCACCAAAGCCGCCAAATCCTCCAAACCCACCATATCCGCCGCCTGCTCCCGACGTGGGATCAAACGCCGCGTGACCGTACTGGTCGTATTTTGCCTTTTTATCAGCGTCGGAGAGCACCTCGTATGCCTCGTTGACCTCCTTGAACTTCGCCTCGGCTTCCTTGTCGCCGGGGTTTACGTCGGGATGGTACTTCTTCGCAAGCCCTCTGTACGCCTTCTTTATCTCCGCGTCGGTCGCGCCCTTCCCGACGCCCAACACGTCATAATAATCTCTTTTATCTGCCATTGTTTTATGATATATATGCAGGGAGAACCTTTTTAGGAAAAAGGGTTCTCCCTGCACCCTCTCCAAAAACCTTCAAAAAAAAATTAATCAATTTTAGCCGCTGGTCTTTTGCTCAACCGGTTAAAAATCAAGATGTATATATTCGCACTTTATGGGAAAGGTCGATTTTCGACCTTTCCCATTGATATAAATATTACTTGTTGGAGTTATCCTCGTAGCTTGCGTCGTAGAACTGACCGTCCTGCGCGCCGCCCTGGTTGCCGCCCATGTTGGGATCAAAGCCCTGGCCCTGAGCGCCGCCCTGCTGAGCATAAAGCTTCTCGGAAATCTTGTAGAAGGACTTCTCAACAGCCTCGGTGTCAGCCTTGATAGCCTCGGTGTCACCGCTATTGATGGTCTCTTTAAGCTTTGCGATAGCCGCCTCAACGTCAGCCTTGTCATTAGCGTCTACCTTGTCGCCAAGCTCGGAGAGCATCTTCTCGCTCTGGAAGATCATGCTGTCTGCACGGTTCTTAACCTCAACTGCTTCCTTTGCCTTCTTGTCCTCTTCTGCGAACTTTTCGGCATCCTTAACGGCCTTGTCGATGTCCTCCTGGGACATGTTGGTGGAGGAGGTGATGGTGATGTGCTGCTCCTTACCGGTTCCCTTATCCTTTGCGGTTACGTTAACGATACCGTTAGCATCGATGTCGAAGGTAACCTCGATCTGGGGGATACCTCTGGGAGCGGGAGTAATACCGTCGAGGTTGAAGCGACCGAGAGTGGTGTTGTATGCCGCCATCTCGCGCTCACCCTGAAGAACGTGGATCTCAACCGAGGTCTGACCGTCAGCCGCAGTGGAGTAAATCTGGCTCTTCTTTACGGGAATAGTGGTATTTCTGTCGATGATTCTGTTGAATACTCCGCCCATGGTCTCGATACCGAGAGAGAGGGGGGTAACGTCAAGGAGAAGAAGATCCTTAACCTCGCCGCCGAGAACGCCGCCCTGGATAGCTGCGCCAACTGCTACGCACTCGTCGGGGTTGATGCCCTTGAAGGGTTCCTTGCCGATGAACTTCTTAACTGCTTCCTGAACTGCGGGAATTCTGGTAGATCCACCAACGAGAAGAACCTTGTCGATCTCGTTTGCGGAAAGACCGGAATCACGGAGAGCCTGCTTTGTGGGGCCCATAGTAGCCTCAACGAGGTCTGCGGTGATTCTGTCAAACTCCGCTCTGGTAAGAGTTGCCTCAAAGTGGAGAGGGCCTGCCGCAGTTGCGGTAATGAAAGGAAGGTTGATGTTAGAGGATGCTACGCCGGAAAGCTCGATCTTTGCCTTTTCAGCCGCGTCCTTAAGTCTCTGCATTACCATCTTGTCGTTGCGGAGATCAATGCCGTTCTCCTTCTTGAACTGCTCTGCCATCCAGTCGATGATTCTCTGGTCGAAGTCGTCGCCACCAAGCTTGTTGTTACCTGCGGTTGCAAGAACCTCAAATACGCCGTCGGAGATCTCAAGGAGAGATACGTCGAATGTACCGCCGCCGAGGTCGAATACCATGATCTTCTGGTCTTCCTTATCTACGCCGTAAGCAAGAGCAGCGGCAGTAGGCTCGTTGATGATTCTCTGAACGTTAAGACCTGCGATCTTACCTGCGTCCTTGGTTGCCTGTCTCTGCGCGTCGGTAAAGTATGCGGGAACGGTGATAACCGCGTCGGTTACAGTGCTTCCGAGATATGCCTCAGCATCAGCCTTAAGCTTCTGAAGGATCATAGCGGAGATCTCCTGAGGAGTGTATGCCTTACCGTCGATGTCTACCTTTTTGTTAGTACCCATATCTCTCTTGATAGAGATAACGGTCTTGTCGGGGTTGGTGATAGCCTGACGCTTTGCAACCTGACCTACCATTCTTTCACCTGTCTTGGAGAAAGCAACTACCGAAGGGGTGGTTCTTGCACCCTCGGGATTGGGGATAACGATGGGCTCGCTGCCCTCGTAAACTGCTACACAAGAGTTAGTTGTACCTAAGTCAATTCCAATAATTTTTCCCATGATTATATCCTCCTTATGGATAATGTGTAATTATTTTTTATTTTTATTTTTCGTGCCTTCTTGAAAGAAGGTACCCAAGAACTTTCAACTAAAATTTATTTTTACGGCTTAATTAGTCAAACCGTAGTGAAATTCATTGACGAAGAGATTTTTTCGGAGACAAGGCGCACCGGAAAAAGCAAGGCGAAGGCG
>JAZUAS010000068.1:0-3610 GCA_045638125.1 Eubacteriales bacterium
CCTGCGAATATCCCATCTTCTCTGCTTTTTCCTGACCGATAAGGGAGCATGCGTAGTTGCCACCAACCTTAGCGTAACCAGTACCACCCTTAACGGCGCGGACGTATTCTCTTTCAACGAAGATCTTAACAGGCTTGATTCCCTCGGCGTAGTATGCACCAACGGGGCAGGTTATGATCATAAATTTATAGCTCTTGGAGGGATGAACGCCGAGCTGAACGTCGGTAGCGATGATAAAGGGACGGATATAGAGCGAGGTGCCGTCCTTTACGGGAACCCAATCCTCTTCTACCTTAACGATAGCCTTGAGTGCATCAAGAACGTCCTCTTTATTAAGCTGGGGGATGCAAAGACGCTCGTTAGTGCGGTTCATTCTGTCGATGTTCTGGTCGGGTCTGAAAAGCTGGATCTCACCGTCGGGGGTGCGATAAGCCTTAAGTCCCTCGAACATTTCCTGCGCGTAGTGGAATACCATACAAGCAGGATCAAGAGAAAGATTCTGATAAGGAACTATTCTTGCGTCGTGCCAGCCCTGGCCTGCATCATAGTCCATAATAAACATGTGGTCGGTAAAGTGCTTTCCAAAGCCGAGATTATCCCAATCGGGCTTTGCTTTCTTTTCATTTACAAGCTCGTATTTGATATTAAGCATTGTTTTATACCTTCTTTTTATAAGAATAAATTAAGATCAAATATTTTTAGCAAGAATGTCACCCATCTCGGTGCAGCCTACCTTCTTAAAGCCGTCCTTATAGATGTCGGGAGTGCGGAAGCCGTCGTCAAGAGCCTTGTTTACTGCCGCCTCGATAGCATCTGCCTCCTCCTTCATATCGAAAGAGTAGCGGAGCATCATAGCCGCGCTCATCACCGTGCCGATGGGGTTTGCAATATCCATTCCCGCTATATCGGGGGCGGAGCCGTGGATGGGCTCGTACATACCGAGAGTTCCCTCGGAAAGCGATGCAGAGGGCATCATTCCGATAGAGCCTGTCAGCATGCTTGCCTCGTCGGAGAGAATGTCACCAAACATATTCTCGGTTACGATAACGTCGAACTGGGTGGGGTTCTTAATAAGCTGCATAGCGGTATTGTCAACGAGAATATCGCTATACTCTACCTCGGGATATTCCTCGGCGAGGCGGTGCATGATCGCTCTCCAGAGTCTGGAGGAATCAAGCACGTTTGCCTTATCAACGCTTGCAAGCTTATTACTTCTCTTCTTTGCCGACTCAAATGCAACTCGACCGATTCTCTCGATCTCGTGCTCGGAGTAGGTCATATAATCGGTTGCAACCTTTTCACCGTCAACCACCTCGGTGTATCTCTTGCCGAAGTAGATGCCGCCCGTAAGCTCACGAACGATCATAAGATCAATTCCATTTCCAACTATGCTCTGCTTAAGGGGAGAAGAATCTGCAAGCTGGGGGAAAAGCTTTGTGGGACGGAGATTAGCAAAAAGGCCAAGCTCGCGTCTTACCGCCAAAAGTGCCTTTTCGGGGCGAATGGAGGGGTCAACGTTATCCCACTTAGGACCTCCAACCGCACCGAGAAGCACCGCGTCTGCGTTTTTACAAATTGCCATTCCCTCATCGGTGATCGGAACACCGAATTTGTCGATAGAGCAACCGCCGATGTCAACCTCGGTATAATTGAATTTATGTCCGTATTTTTCTGCAACCGCATCAAGCACCTTGACCGCCTGACCGACGATCTCTGGGCCTATGCCGTCACCTTTAAGTAATGTAATATTCTTTTCCATGGTTTACGCCTTCTTTAAAGAGTTCATCAAACCGTCCGAATTGATTATGTCTTTAATAAACTCGGGGAACGGCTCTGCCTGATAGGTTTCGTTCTTTGTAATATTGGTGATAACACCTGTATCAAAGTCGATAGCAACGTTGTCGCCTGCATCGATCTTCTCGCTTGCCTCGGGGCACTCAAGAATTGCAAGACCGATATTGATAGCGTTTCTATAAAAGATTCGTGCAAAGGTCTTTGCAATAACACAAGAAATTCCGCTCTTTTTGATCGCAATCGGCGCATGCTCTCTTGAAGAACCGCAACCGAAGTTTGCGCCTCCAACCATAATGTCGCCGTCGTTTACCTTTTTAACGAAATCCTTGTCGATGTCCTCCATACAGTGAGATGCAAGCTCCTTGTGGTCTGCGGTGTTGAGGTATCTTGCGGGGATAATTACGTCGGTATCGACGTTATCACCGTATTTATGTACGTATCCGTTTGCTTTCATTGTAATTCTCCTCCCATCAAATTTCGGAGGGGTCAACGATGTGACCCGCAACTGCGGTTGCCGCCGCTACCTCGGGACTTGCAAGGTATATCTTGGATGTGATATGACCCATTCTGCCGACAAAGTTACGGTTTGTGGTTGCAACGGCGATCTCGTCCTCTGCAAGGATTCCCATATAACCGCCAAGGCAAGGGCCGCAGGTGGGAGTAGAAACCACACATCCTGCATCAATAAATGTGTCGATATAGCCGCGCTTGATGCACTCCTTGTATATGCTCTGGGTTGCGGGGATGATGATACATCTGATACCCTTTGCAACTCTCTTGCCTGCAAGGTATTTTGCCGCCGCTTCCATATCGGAGATACGTCCGTTGGTACAAGATCCTATAACTACCTGGTCGGGAACGATTTCGCCAAGTTCTTTTGCAAGCTTGGTGTTTTCGGGAAGGTGAGGACAAGCGACCGTAGACTCGATCTCGGAAAGATTTATAACATAGGTTTCGTCATACTCTGCGTCAGCGTCTGCCTCAAATACGGTGTACTCTCTTGCAACTCTTTCGCCAACGTATGCGAGAGTGATCTCGTCAACTGCGAAAATACCGTTCTTCGCGCCAGCCTCGATAGCCATATTAGCCATGCAGAGTCTATCGTCGATAGAAAGCGACTTCAATCCCTCTCCGGAGAATTCCATAGAGCGGTAAAGCGCACCGTCAACGCCGATCATACCAATGATATGGAGAATAACGTCCTTACCCGAAACGTGTGGCTTAAGCTCTCCCTTAAGGTCAAACTTGATTGCCGAGGGAACCTTGAACCAGCCCTTGCCGGTCGCCATTCCTGCCGCCATATCAGTGCTACCAACACCGGTGGAGAATGCGCCGAGAGCACCGTATGTGCAGGTGTGAGAGTCCGCGCCGATAACAAGCTCACCGGGAGCTACAAGTCCTTTTTCGGGAAGAAGCGCATGCTCAATACCCATATCCCCAACGTCAAAGTAATTGGTTACGTCAAATCTCTTTGCGAACATTCTACACTGCTTGCACTGTTGTGCCGCCTTGATATCCTTGTTAGGAACAAAGTGGTCCATTACAAGTGCTACCTTGTTCTTGTCAAAAATGCTCTCAAAGCCGTTCTTGTTGAACTCGTTGATCGCTACGGGAGACGTAATATCGTTACCCAGCACCAGATCAAGGTTCGCCATTATAAGCTGACCCGCCTTTACGGACTCAAGTCCCGCATGCGCCGCCAGAATCTTCTGTGTCATCGTCATTGCCATAGTATTTACTCCTTTTTCGTGGGGGAGGAGAAAACTTTTGCAGACCAAAAGTTTTCTCCCCCCCCACACCCCCTCCTCTTTCAAAA
>JAZUAS010000069.1:0-11525 GCA_045638125.1 Eubacteriales bacterium
AAGTCCTCTCACTCAGACCAGAAAAAGCAGAATAGACCTTGGTCTATTCGGCTTTTTCTATTCTTGGCGATAGCCTTGAATTTGTGATCCGATAGCTCCCCCGCGCCGCAAGGCGCAGGGTGGTAGGGCGAGCAAGCAAAAAGGCTCTGGTGGAGCTTTTGGGCGCCGCGAGACTGCCCAAAGCAAGGAGTAGCGCAAGCGAGTGTATCGAGCGCGGCGCGACGACTATGCGACGGCAGAGGGGCAACGCAAGTTCAAGTCGCGAGTGTTCCACGGTTGTGGCCGCAAGTTCAAGTCGTATCAGCGAAGCTGATGATGTCACTCAGACCAGAAAAAGACGAACAGACCAAGGGCTGTTCGGCTTTTTCTATAGCCTTGAATTTATGTTCTGATAGCTTAAGGTACATGAAAAGAGAAAAAGTCTCCCTCCGAGATCGGAGGGAGACAAATTATGTTATTTAATTGCGAAACGTTTAATCGGCGTAGGAAATTAGCCCATGTAGAAGATGTTCTTATCCTTCATCGCGTCGATGTTCTCTGCGTTGTACCATACACCTGCGATACCAACGTCAGAAACAGTCTCACCTGCGAGCTTCTTAGCTGCGAGCTCAACTGCCTTGTAACCGATGCTGTAGGAGTCCTGTGCAACGGAACCAACGAGGAGAGCGTAGTTAGCGCCTGCATCCTTCATCCAGTTGTACTGGTTTGTTCCTGCGTCAAATCCGCAGAAAAGGATGTCCTTGTAGGTGGAAGCGTTATCGGAAACCTCGGGGAATACTTCATTTACAACACCCTCGTTGGTCATGAAGATTGCCTGTGCACCCCACTCCTTAAGAGCGGTGAGACCGAGCTTATACTCGCCTGCGTTGTTAGCCTTAACCTGAACGTTTACTTCGATGGTGTAGCCGTCAGCGGTTGCGAGAGCAAGGATCTTCTCCTTGAATCCGCCTGCACGGTCGATACCGGTAGAGGTGGAGTCGTGCTGAATGATACCTACCTTGTAGCCGTTCTTGAGAACGTTCTGGCTCTTGAGGTATGCGTAGAAGTTTTCTGCAGCAACGCCTGCAGCTGCCTTGTTATCGGTTGCAACGCCGCCGATTGTGGGGTCCTTGCCAGCGGTGATGTCTGCGCCGTTAGAGTAGAGACCGGAGTCGAACTCAACTACGGGAAGACCCTTGTCGTATGCAGATGTGAGCTCATCGCCGAATCCAAGACCGATGGTTGCAAGAACGATAGCCTTGATGTCCTTGGTGTTGAGAGCTGCCTGTACCATCTCTCTCTGAGCGTTTACGTACTCTTCGCTCTCTGCGGTAGGTCCACGGAAGGTTACCTTGTAACCGTAATCCTTACCTGCCTGCTCTGCGCCAGCCTTAACAGCCTGCCAGAATGCGTGTGTCTCACCCTTCGCAACTACTGCGATGGTGCCCTTGGTTCCGTCGTTGCTACCATTGTCGCAAGCTACAAAGCATACAGCGAGAAGTGCTGCAGCGAGAATGACAGCTAGTATTCTTGTGAACTTTTTCATGGTTTTTCCTCCAAAAATTTTTTTATTTATAAAAACATGTGTTTTTATACGATTTAATAAATAGGGAATTAAGTGATATTATTTGCGCTTTTCCTCAGCCTTAAGTGCGGGAACCTCGACTTTGATAACTTTTTTAAGATCTGCGATTTCTGCATCGATCTCCTTTACTCTTGCCGCTGCCTCGGGGTTGTTCTTTGCCGAGAGAGCATAATCCTTTTCGATACGGAGATCCTCGATCTTCTCCTTTGTTTCCTTTAAGAGCTTATCGGAGGGCTTTTCGATCTTAACCTTTGCAGCTGCCTTCTTCTTGAGAACGTCAAGGAGAACTGCGCCTACTACGATAACACCTGTTACTGCGTATGTAATGTTGGTTGCAGATACAACGCTTCCGCTCGCGAGAGCCATATTAAGTCCCTGACGGATAACGACGAGTATCATAGAACCGAGAAGTGTACCTACTACGGATGCGGCACCGCCGGTGGTGCTTGTTCCGCCGATGTAAACGCCTGCGATCGCATCAAGCTCCATTCCGTTACCGCCTGCGATGGTGAGCGAGGGGTTGGACGCTACGTAGAAGAGAGCAGCAAGTCCTGCGAAGAATCCGCCAATAGCGTACGCGATGATCTTGTACTTATCTACGTTTATACCCGAGAGGCGAGTTGCCTCCTCATTACTACCGATAGCGAGGATGTAGCGACCGATCTTGGTCTTGTACATTACTACCATACAAATGATGGTGAGGACGAGCACCCAAACGATACCGATGGGGAAGCCCTCGTAGTTTGTGAATATCTTCTGGAACCAACCTGTTGTGGGGTACTTAACTGCGGAGGAGGTCTCTCTTACTGCCTCTGAAACTACCGAGGTAAGTCCACGGGATACAAGCATGGTGCCGAGTGTCGCGATAAAGGGAGCGATCTTGCACTTTGCAACAAGAAATCCATTGATAAGGCCGAACAAAAGACCGGTACCGAGGATGATCGGGATAGTAAGCCAAAGGGTACCTTCATCCTGAGTTACACCTGTCTTACAAACGGCACCTGCCAAAACTGCAGAGCCGATACATACCGTACCTATGGAAAGGTCAATTCCTCCGGTGGCGATAACGAACGTTACGCCAAGCGCGAGGATCGCGTAGGGAACAAGTGCCTTACTCATTGTAAGGAGCATACCCTCACTGGCGAAGCTGGGGTTGATCAATGTGAAGATGGCGAAGAGAATGACCGTTGCAAACACGATAACGATATTCTGCTTTCCGCTTGTCTGAAGGTACTTTCCTGTTTTGGAAAGACTTTGACGGACTTTGCCGCGCATATTTAATTTTGTGTTGAATTTATTCTTGCTGTCTGTCTGTTTCATATCAATTCTCCTCTCTCATCGTTGCAAGCTGCATGATATTCTCCTGATTTGCCTCGGAGATATCGAGCTCGCCGGTCTTTCTACCCTCACACATTACGAGGACTCTGTCGCTCATTCTAAGTACTTCAACAAGCTCAGAGGATATCATAATTATCGACTTGCCCTGCTTTGAGAGCTCGTTCATAAGGGCGTATATCTCGCTCTTTGCACCAACGTCGATACCGCGAGTGGGTTCGTCGAATATAAGGATATCACAGTCCTGGATGAGCCATCTTGCGATAATGACCTTCTGCTGATTTCCTCCCGAAAGGTTTTTCAAAAGCTGTTCCATTGAGGGAGTTTTGGTGCGGAGCTTCTTGTTGAACACTTCTGCTTCTTCTTTGAGCTTTGCATCATCAACAAGTCCGGATTTTACGTATCTGTCCATTGATGCGATTGCGGTGTTCTCTGATACCGACTTTAAAAGCATAAGTCCGTATCTCTTTCTGTCCTCGGAAAGATAACCGATTCCGTGCTTTACCGCATCACAAGGAGTTTTGATATTTACTTTCTTGCCGTTAACGTAGATCTCGCCGCTATCGAACGGGTCAGCGCCGAATATTGCACGCGCTACCTCTGTTCTTCCCGCGCCCATGAGTCCCGAGAATCCGAGGATCTCACCGCGACGGAGCGTGAAGCTTACGTCCTTAATTGTTTTGCCGCTGCAGAGGTTCTTTACCTCGAGAACTACGGGAGCATCGGGTGCTACCTCGCTCTGGGTTTTGGGATCCTCGTAAACGACTCTTCCTATCATCATATTGATGATCTCGTCTTTGGAGACATCATTGGTATTGACTGTTCCAACGTACTCGCCGTCGCGCATTACCGTGATTCTGTCGGAGATTCTCTTTATCTCGTCCATACGGTGCGAGATGTAGATCATTCCGATTCCCTTAGACTTAAGGTCATTCATTATTTTGAAGAGCTCCTCGATCTCTGTCTGTGTCAGAGCCGCGGTAGGCTCATCAAGGATAAGAAGCTTACAGTCACGGGAAACTGCCTTTGCGATCTCGACCATCTGCTGCTTACCAACGGTAAGGCTTCCGAGAGTGGTCTTAGGATCGATCTTTATTCCGATGAGCTTGAAGAGCTCCTCGGCTTCCTTTATCATTTCATTGTCTTTAATAAAGGCTTTGCCCGACATGGGTTCTCTTCCTATATATATGTTCTGCGCTACGGTGAGATGATTCATCATATTGAGCTCCTGGTGTATCATACTGATACCGAGCTGCTGTGATTCACCTATGTTTTTTACCGAGTAAGGAGAACCGAGGTAAGTGATCTCGCCTGCGTCCGCCTGATGTATACCCGTTAAAACCTTCATAAGGGTGGACTTTCCCGCACCGTTTTCGCCTACGAGCGCGTGAACTTCACCGCATTGCAGATCGAAATGAACGCCTTTAAGTGCATGAACGCCGTGAAAGCGCTTGTCAATGCCGTTCATCTCAAGCAATTTATTTTGCATGGTATATGCCCCCTTTCACAATTACATATCTATTTTACAATCCTTTGATTAATTTTTCAATAGCATAAAAAATAAAAAAATTCACAAAAATAAACATAAATTTTCCCCCTATATATTGACTAATACCTAAATATGTGTTACAATTTTATTGTATAATAATAAATAGTGTTGTCAGAGTCACAAATTATTCTTGTTTTGAATGGAACAATTTGACAAAAATGACAAAAATGCATAAAGCAAGAAATAACATAAAATGATTGTGCATTTTAAACAAATTTGAACAGTGGATTTTGGAGGAAATGATGAGCGAACATATCGAAACACAGTTAGATGATAAAAAGAGGACTGTTTATTCGAAAATAGACGTTGTCAAATTAGATACCAAGTGTCTTTACGCGGGAAAGCTTGAAAGAGTCAAGCAATGGAAAGAAAAAAAGCATGAGCATCCTTTTTGTGAAATACTTTTTGTGCTTTCAGGACACGGCGAGGCTGTGATAGATGACAAAACGTATCAAATAAAAAAAGGCGATATCATTGTGTACAATCCTCACACTATGCACGAGGAACATACCTCGGGTGATGCCGAATTTGAGCTTGCATTTTTTGGAATAACAAATTTCCAGATCAGCGGTCTTCCTGCCGACCATCTCATCGACAAAAATTCGTCTCCGATATTACATACCAAAAAGGATTTTGATAAATATAGCTTTTATTTCCGTTCCCTTGCAGACGAGGTGTACGAGGATAGGCAGTACAACGAGCTTATGGCAAAATATTGGGCGAGACTGATTCTGATAGGCATTTTGAGACTTGCAAACATTTCAGAGGCTAAATTTATCAGTAATGCGATATTCACGAAGATACACCAGTATCTCTCCAAAAATTTCACAACTATTGAGTCAATGGATCAGGTTTGTGAAGAGCTGGATATCAGTAAATACTATCTTTCGCACGTATTTAAGAAATATATGGGTACTCCGCCCATGCAATACGTTACCGCTAAACGTATTTCGCATGCTAAAAAGCTTTTGCAAGAGACCGATTTAAGTGCGACCGAGATAGGGGAGAAATGCGGATATACGGATTCTGTGCTCTTCTTTAAGGCATTTAAAAAAAGCACGGGAATAACACCTATGCAGTATAGAAAGCAAACATCAGGTTACACAAATATCACAAGAATATAAAACAAAAGATCAACGGTTCACTCAGTGTAAACCGTTGATCTTTTTTTGCAATCAAGCTTTATGTTCTTTTTTATGTCTGATAAGGAAAATCGCCGAGGATACGATGTTAAAGCACTCGCAGATGAGTCCGCCAAGCGAGAAGTTGAAGATATTATGTACTATCCAAGTGGGTGATCCGATGGACATTTGTGCATAACGGATATGTCGAGGATTCTCAAACCACATAAACACACTCATTACTATAAGTCCGACGCAGGGAATTGCAGTGAGTATTATTTGGAAGATATCGGGATTTAATAAACAGGATACCACAAAGCAGATAACGTACATAGCTTCGACGAGGATTAACTTCCATACCTTTCTGGGGTTCTTTGAGTAAAGAAGACCTCTTATCAGATTTGCAAAATTGAAGAATGCACCTCCAAATGCACCTATGAGAAGGAAATTGATGACAAACATTGACGATCCTGCACCTTGCATAAGGAAAAAGGTCTTATTGGATCGGCACTGGAAGGATGCAATAATGATCGTCATTCCGATGACTCCGCAAACCTGTGCAATAATATCGGTTGCCCCGGGAATGCCTAATAAACCGTCAAAAAAATCTGGCATAAACTTATATCCGTCAAATGACGCCCTTCTGAAGCATGATGTTTGCGTATACCGCGCTTTCACCTGTCGCTACGATGCAATAGCAGGTCTTTGCCTCGTCATAGAAATCAAAACGGTCGATGTTGCCTATAGCATCCTTTCCGCGCGCATCATGCTTTGCAACGATCTCTGCATATGTGTCCCAAATGGGAGTTGCTATCCTTCCAACGTCACAATCCATCAGCTGCATAAGCTTTACGGGCTTTTCAACGTATGCGTCGAGAGGAAATACGGTGAGTATTGCGTCGAGGACTTCGGGTACACCGTGACCGTCCATACGGATGACGATGGCATCCTTGCCCATAGACTCAGCAGGGAAGTTGCCGTCTGAAATGCAAATGCGGTCGCTATGACCCATTTCGCAGAGAACCTTGAGAAGTGCGGGGGGAAGAATTTTTGGAACACCTATTAGCATGAGTGTCTACCTCTTTCATAAAATTTAGTCAGAGTCCGACGAAGCGTCGGATATCTTACCTAAAGTCATTATATCATGTTCAAAACGATTTGTAAAGAGATGAAACTAAAAAGATCTCAACAATTTATATATTAAAAAGCAGGCGTGTTCACAAAAAATTTACTTTTTTATTTTGTGTCAATATTGACAAAATATATAATTTGTGATATAATTCTTCCTCGGTACGGCTTGTGATGCCAATAAGCCGTCTCTCTACCGCGCAAAAAGACACAGCGCGGTCGAATTAAAGTCCATAGGGAGGTAATAAAACATGGAAAACATCATCAATTCTTATGAAACTCTGTTCATCACCGATCTTTCTAACGGTGAGGAGGCTACAAAGGCTACAGTTAACAAGTTCACAGGTTTGATCGGTTCCAACGGTGAGATCGTTGAGGTCGCAGAGTGGGGCAAGCGCCGTCTTGCATATCCCATCAACGACATGAACGAGGGCTACTACACCATTGTAACCCACAAGTCCCCTGCATCTTTCCTCGCAGAGCTTGACCGTCTTTTCAACATCGACGAGTCCATTATGCGTTCCATGACAGTTAAGCTCGAATTCGAGCCTGTTGCAACTGTCAAGGAAGAGGTTGTTGCAGAAGAAGTTGTTGCTGAAGAAGTTGTTGCAGAAGAAGTTGCAGCTACCGAAGCAGACGCTGAATAATCCAAACTGAAAGGGAAGGACTATTATGGCTAATTTCAATTTTAACAAGGTCATTCTCGGCGGAAGACTTACCGCGGATCCCGAGCTTAAGACTACACAGAGTGGCATCGCTGTTGTATCCTTTAGCGTTGCGGTCAACCGCAGATATACAAAGAACTCCGCTCAGCAGAATGAAACCGATTTTTTCAACGTAACTGCATGGAGACAGACCGCTGAGTTCGTTTCCCGTTACTTCAGAAAAGGATCGTCCATCTGCGTAGTTGGCACTATCCAGAACAGCACTTGGACCGATCAGCAGGGCGCGAAGCATTACAGAACCGACATCGTTGCTGATGAGGTTATGTTTGTTGATAGCCGCTCTGAGTCCGGAAGCTCCTTTGGTGGAGACGATTCCGACGCTTTCGGTGGTTCCACACCCTCTTTCTCCACACCCGCGGGAGCTGCTCCCAAGTTTGAGGAGATCAAGACCGACGACGATCTTCCTTTCTAAGACGCCGTCAACTAAAATTTTAAATTGGAGGATTTCATAAGATGACTGAGAATACTCGTCCTGCACGCCCTGCTATGCGTGCAAAGAGAAAAAAGGTATGTATCTTCTGTGCTGACAAGGTTGCTTACATCGATTACAAGGATGCAGGTAAGCTTCGCAAGTTCATCAGCGAGCGCGGCAAAATTCTTCCCAGAAGAATTTCCGGCACCTGTGCAGTACACCAGAGAGAGCTCAACACCGCTATTATGCGTGCACGTCAGGTTGCTCTCCTGCCTTACATTACTGACTAATTTAGTAATATTTAAACCGCCGAAATTTTCGGCGGTTTTTTTTATTGACACTGCACATTATTTGTGTTATAATTCACTTGTTTTATAAGATTTCTAAAGGAGATCGGGGTCGAAATATGGAATATTTGCTTTTACCTTTAGGTTGGGCTCTTGCATCATTAAAGGTAACGCTTCAATCAAAATTTTCAAAAAGCGGAAAACACACGCTATCGCAAAATCTTTTCTTTACCGCCATAATGTTTTTGACTATATCGCTCATGTTTTTGCCAACTCTTTTTGACGGTGGAATATCTCAAAAGACCGTATTATATGCGGCGCTTTTGGGAAGCTTAAGCTTTCTCTATCAGATTTTTTACGTTATTGCGCTCTCTCTCGGCAGAATAACCTTGACGGTCATAATTAACAACTTTGGAATGCTGATACCTATGGCGGTCTCGATATTCTTTTTGCATGAAGTGCCCACGCCTTTTGTGGGTGTCGGAGCGGCACTGGCTGTTGTGTCTCTTTGCTTGACGGTTGTTAAAAAGACGAACAGTGAAAGCAAAAACAAGAGTGCCGGCGAAGGTGTGAAATGGTTGATCGTTACCCTGATAGTGTTTTTGGCAAACGGCTTTGCGTCGGTGTCGCAGAAGATGTATACTGCAAACGCAGGCGAAGAATTTCAGCTTTTTGAGTTCATTTGCATAGCCTATATGATAGCTGCTGCGGAATGCTTTATAGCCTTTGCTTTTATGGCACCAAAGGACAAGAAAAACGGCATTAAGCTTGTGTCCAAGCTCACTATCTTGCTTGGTTGCGCCGTGGGCATTTCGCTGGGAGTTTTTCAATGTGTAAACACTTTGGCAATTTCTCTGATACCCGGTTCTATATATTATCCTGCCTATAACTGCGGAACGTCGCTTGTGCTTGCCTTGATCGGCGCAGTGCTTTTCAAGGAGAGATTTACAGTGCGACAGTATGTCGGAATAGGAATAGGACTTATCGCAATTTTGTTGCTTTGTATATGATCGAAAAAAATTGGAAAAAATATTGACAAGCGTAAAATTTTATGATATATTTTCATTAAAGGGAGTAAAAATCTCGTAAATTAAAAACGGAGGGAATTATATTATGGCAAACAAATATGCAGGCACCAAGACCGAGGCTAACCTTCTTGCGGCTTTCGCAGGTGAGTCCCAGGCAAGAAACAAGTACACCTATTTCGCATCCAAGGCAAAGAAGGAAGGCTACGAGCAGATCGCGGCACTCTTCCTTAAGACCGCTGACAACGAGAAGGAGCATGCTAAGCTCTGGCTCAAGGAGCTTGAGGGAAACGGCAACACCGCCGAAAATCTTCTTAACGCCGCTGAAGGCGAGAACTACGAGTGGACCGATATGTATGACGGATTTGCAAAGACTGCTGAAGAAGAGGGCTTTACCGCGCTTGCTGCAAAGTTCCGCATGGTTGCCGCAATCGAAAAGCACCACGAGGAAAGATACCGCGCGCTTCTTAAGAACGTCGAGACCGCTCAGGTGTTTGAAAAGAGCGAGGTCAAGGTTTGGGAGTGCCGTAACTGTGGTCACATTATAGTAGGAACCAAGGCACCCGAAATGTGCCCCACCTGCGCTCATCCTAAGGCGTACTTCGAGCTTCACGAAGAGAATTATTGATTAATTTTATAAAAGAATGTGGGGGAAAACTTTTTCCAAAAAGTTTTCCCCCACACCCCTTTTCAAAAATTCTTCCGAACAAAAGAGTTGGATTTATTTTGTTAATCTATTTTACTACGGTCAATAGTTTTTGTTATATAAAAAATAAACTTCCCACGTCCTGCAATTCGCCGTCTGACAAAGAAACGGCGATTTTTTTATGCTTTCTGCAAAATTCTTTGATTTTTTCGCCGTCGGGATGGGTGTCAAGTGAGCCGCAAAAATATACCTTGTCGTCGCAAGCTCCGCTTGCTCCCCCGATGAATCCAAAATTGTAGGGCGGAAGGGAAACATGCCCCTCGGAAACGGTCAAAACGTCAATGCCGGCCATATTGCAAGTCGCCGCTATTGCCTTGTCAGCGGTGATTATAGCATTTTTCGATACAACGCATATCGAGCATTTCGTATATCCCTGCGGAACGTTTATTATACTGTAATTCTGTTTTTTTGCCGTTTCAAGTATCAGTCTTGATACGGTTTTTTCGTTGCAGATAAGATGATTATCTACAATACAGACGTTAAAAAGCACGTCAAGAGGGTATTTGTCGCCTGTCGGCTCGTTTGATAAAGTCAATTCAAGCCTTGAATCATTTGCGATGCGTTCAATAAGCTCTCGGTTGCTCTCATAATAATTTTTATGACAGAAAAGACGACCAAACCCCATAAAAATTAGCATGTCGGTGTGAGAAGCCACACTCGGCTGCAAATAATCTGCCTTTGGAAGCAGTATTGCCTCAAAGCCCAAACGATCAAGAGAATGAAGAGAGGACTTATCTATTCTGCTATCTGTGATGACCTGCATTTTGACCTCCGCAAAAATAGAAAACGCAAAAGGGTGCGCTATCACGCACCCACTTTGAAAAATATGAACCCTTAACCGAATTAAGCGCGGTTAACCTTGCCGGAACGAAGGCAACGGGAGCAAACAGCAACGGTCTTGGGGGTACCGTCAACAACTGCCTTTACCTTACGAATATTGGGCTTCCAGGTTCTGTTGGTCTTGCGGTTAGAGTGAGAAACATTCTGACCGAAAACAACGCCTTTTCCACAAACACTGCACTTTGCCATGATTTTACCTCCTTGCAATTTCTTGCAATCTATTAATAGAATTTTTTATACATTATGCAACTTCGTTATTATATCACACTTTTTCTAAAAATGCAATAGTTTTTTGAAAAAAATTTCAATTTTTTTTATTTTTTTGAATTAAGTCGAAAAAACCACTAAAAATCTATTGTTTTTAGGTGTTTTTCTCTCAAATTCGGCTTTATTGATCTACAAAAACACCCTCGCATACGTCGCCGTCATGGGAAATCAGCTTGACGGAACGGAATAGCCCGTGAAGCTTTTTGTCGGTTTTAACCCTTACCTCGATAAAGTCTGCGGTGTGACCGTGAGCGAATCCGCCCTCGCAGGTCTCGAAAAGAACCTCTACCGGTTTGTCCTCTGCGACCTTCTCGCCAAGAATTTCGGCTCGTATTTCTCGGCTGATCTGTGAAAGGATAGCTACTCGTTCCTTTTTAACGGCTTCGGGAATCTGTTCTTTCATGCTTGCCGCAACCGTGCCTTTTCTTTTGGAATAAGGGAAAACGTGTATCATCAAAAATCTTGCCTTGCGTGCGAACTCACAGCTCTCAAGGAAGTCCTCCTCGGTCTCACCGGGGAAGCCGCCGACGACGTCGGTAGCAAGTTTTACTTCGGGCATAGCATCG
>JAZUAS010000070.1:0-1595 GCA_045638125.1 Eubacteriales bacterium
TAACTTCGCCGCATACGCACTTGATGGTGGTCTGCTGGTAATTGGGATGGATACCTTCCTTCATTGACTGTTCACCTCTTTCTTCACAAGCTTACCGATAGATTTTGCCATCAGCAGCGTCACACATTCTAACATAGCCGGAGCAAAAAAGCAAGCCCTTTTTTGAAAATATTATTTAATATTGAAAGAGTCGGAAATGGCTCGGAAAAATGAAGGAGAAATAGTCAAAAACGACAAGGAATGAACAAAAAATGAGTTGTATTCCTGACCCTTTGGTGTTATAATGCACAAGATACATAACTATAATGTGTGGAAGTGTGCGCATTTTTCAGCGTTTACATTTTCTTAACAAACATTTTTTCTGTTCGTGTTAAATTATGAACAGTGAAAGAGAGGGCCTTCCTCATGCCTGCGGGTGCGGGGGAGACTCAAAACGGATCAGGAGGAACAACAGATGATTGAAGTATCTGGCCTGACAAAAACCTACGGTAAAAAAAGAGGTATTGACCGCCTTAGCTTCACCATCAACGATGGTGAGATAGTCGGTTTCCTCGGACCCAACGGTGCAGGCAAATCAACCACGATGAACATTATCACGGGTTACCTTTCCGCGAACTCCGGTGCAGCGCGTATCGGCGGCATCGACGTTCTGGAGGACCCTGTGGCTGCCAAGAAGAATGTTGGCTATCTGCCTGAGCAGCCCCCTCTCTACCTGGATATGACGGTAGAAGAGTACCTCAACTTTATTTACGATCTTAAGGGCGTAAAGGAATTCAAGAGGAAGCCCCATCTGGCAGAAATCTGCGAGCTGGTCGGCCTCAAGGATCACTATAAGCGCCTTATCCGCAACCTTTCCAAAGGTTATAAGCAGCGTGTCGGTCTTGCTCAGGCACTGGTCGGCAACCCCGAAGTACTTATTCTTGACGAGCCCACCGTCGGTCTCGACCCCAAGCAGATCATCGAGATAAGAAACGTTATCAAGAATCTGGGTAAGAACAGAACCATCATTCTCTCTACTCACATTCTGCAGGAGGTTTCCGCCATCTGCGAGCGTGTTCTCGTTATCAACAACGGTCAGATCGTTGCCGACGACAAGCCCGACAACCTTTCCGCGCTCATCACCGGCGACAGAAAGCTGGTAGTCCGCGTTGCAGGCCCCAAGGATACCGTTCGTCACATTCTGCGCTCCGTTGAAGGCGTACAGTTTGCCGACGTTACCGTTCAGTCCGAGAAGGGCTCCTACGACTTCCTCGTTGAGGCAAAGCCCAACGTTGACATCAGAAAGCCCATGTTTACCGCCCTTGCAAAGGCCGGTTATCCCATTCTCCAGCTCAAGAGCATGGATCTGTCCCTTGAGGATATCTTCATCAAGCTCACCGAGGACAAGAAGAGAGTCAAGACTTCTCAGAACAAGCAGCCCAAGAAGGTAAAGCCTGTTGAGACTGATGAGACCAAGACTGAGGAGATCGAGGACAGCTTTGAGGCTCTGGACGTAAATCTCAGCGGTGCTGATTTCGATTTTGAAGAGAAGGAGAGTGAAAACTGATGCTTGCAATCTATAAAAGAGACCTGAGAGCTTATTTCACCTCTCCCCT
>JAZUAS010000071.1:0-8071 GCA_045638125.1 Eubacteriales bacterium
GACAAAAGAAATGGGATATGTTATAATATCAAACGTCGCAAGGAAAGATCCTTCCGCTGACACCGTTGCGGGAGCATAGCTCAGCTGGGAGAGCATCTGCCTTACAAGCAGAGGGTCATAGGTTCGAGCCCTATTGTTCCCACCATACGGCCCGGTAGTTCAGTTGGTTAGAACGCTAGCCTGTCACGCTAGAGGTCAGGGGTTCGAGTCCCCTTCGGGTCGCCAGTTACCTTTTTTGAAAAAAAGGTAAGCCAAAAAACTTTCAATATCGGTTGCACGTTATCGTAAGTTTATTGAATATCTCACGAGGATGAGGTTCATCCGAAAGTGATACACAGTTAATTTAATATTTCCACCACGCGGATTTAGCTCATTTGGTAGAGCGCGACCTTGCCAAGGTCGAGGTGGCGGGTTCGAGCCCCGTAATCCGCTCCATGTGGTGACGTAGCCAAGTGGTAAGGGCCCGGTCTGCAACACCGTTATCCATCGGTTCAAATCCGATCGTCACCTCCAACACGTGTTGACAAAAAAGATGCCAACCGAAAAACCCGAGATTTTCTCGGGTTTTCTTCGTTTTACGCCGTTTTCCTCACTTTTTTGAAATTCGGATTTTATTGAAAATAAAAAGATGCCAAACGGCATTTGGGGGCGAGGGATCAGAAATGAACCTTTAACAAGGCGAAAAATGAGTGTGCAAGTGGCACTTGACACGGTCAAGCACGATATTCTTTACATTTTCTGACCTTTGTGATATAATTATGTTGCATGAAAGGAGGGCTTTTTATGACCGTTGGTGAAAAAATACAATATTATAGAAAAAAGATCGGGCTATCTCAAGAAGAACTCGGTCAAAAAATGCTCGTCAGCCGTCAGACTGTCAGTCTTTGGGAAATGGATAAGACTTTGCCTACCGTTGATAATTTGATTCGACTCAAGGAAATTTTCTCTGTTTCCATAGATGATATTTTGAGCGAAGCTGAGCCGATAGAGGAAAATAAGAACGAGCCGAAAGAGGCGTACGTTTTCAAATATGAAAAATCAGATTTGCAAGAGGTCTTCAAAAAAGTTCGTTTTCCGCTTATAAAACGCGCGATTGTTTTCACGCTTGCTTGCATCGTTCTTTTTATCTTCTTTGCGGCGTCGGATGCTCCCGATGTAATGCTCGGATTGCTACTTGGATATTTTCTGCTCGGTGTGATTTTCCACATCAAAGGTTATTTTGCTTATGGCAAAGCGTGGAAAAGCAACGAGAATAAAATTTTACAATGCACCTATTCTTATGAAATATATGACGGATATTTTATATTGAACATTTCCAAAAATGAGGAAATCACAAGGACTCTGAAAATATACTTTGATGACATTGAAAAAATCCAATCTTTCGGGAATTATTTTGTCTTACAGATTGCGGGGCAAAGCTATATTATTAAAAAAGATGCTTTGATTCCTGAATCGGCTATTATTACCTTTTGCAATAATACACCAAACAAGGTTGAAGCGAAAAAGCCCAAGGACAAATTAAAAATTGTTTCCATCCTTCTTTTCGTTTTTTCCATTTGCACCATATGGGGTGCATTGATTGGTGTAGGGATACTGTCGGGAATCAATCAAGCGATGTCAGAAAATATGTGGGTATTTTTCTTGTTCCTTCCCATTCCAATCTCATCCATTGTATTTGGTTTTTACTTAAAGAAAAAAGGATACAAGTATAAAAAGAATGTGATCGTAGGCTTTATTATGGCGGCACTTCTTTGTATTTACGGTTCTTTTACTTTCATTTTTGCAAATGTGTATTCGCACAGCGATGAGCCGATTCTGAACGCAGAGCAAATGTTGAGTATAGATATTCCGGAGCATTCACGCATCAATACGCAGGATTGGACAAAAGGTACGCAATCCATTCCGCGCGGTTACATTTACTCTACCAGTGACATTTACTTTGATGATGCCGCAGTAGAAGAGTTTGAGAAAAACCTTTCAAGTGACACAAAGTGGATTTCTACTATCCCAAACGATATGGTTGGTATCACTTCGTATTTCTGTGATATTCAAACAAGTGATTACTTTATCATATACAATAAAGACACAAATGAGTTTAACAAATTGCCGAGCGCAAGCGGAACGTATGTGTTTATCAATGTTCTGTACAATGCTGAAAGTAATACTATGAAATTAGTGGAGTATCAAATAGAATACACCCAATAATGCCGGCATCTTTTTTGTCAACACGCTCCAAAATAAAAAGCACCCGATTCGGGTGCTTTTTTAATAATCGATTTTATTTTAAAGCTTTGAAAAACCAAAGCTGTTGACAAGAGCATCGATCTTTTGCCCCTGCTTGCAGAGGGGACATTCGTGGGACGGATAGCTGGCGTAGTCGCCAAGGTCCTTGGGATCGAATACCGAGCGGACGGGGTAGCCCGCGCACTCATCAACGGTGGCAAAGATCGCGCAAACTCCTGCGACCGCGCCGTTATAATATTTGATAGCCTCGATAGCCGCCTGCGCGGTATATCCCGTGGTGACCGATGCGGCAAGGATCAGCACGTTCTTGCCGGCGATCATGGGAATGATATTGTCACGGAAGAAAAGCTGGCTTCCCGAGGTGTGTTCGGGAGTGACTACGTAGATGGTCTGATGGGCATTAAGATTGGTAAAGTTACCCTTGGTAAGCTCCTCGGCAACAAGCGTGCCGATTACCTGCGTTCCGTCGAGGCAGAGAATAGTGTCGACGATGGTGTTACTGTTATAGTAGGATACCAGCTCCTTTGCAAGAGCCTGTGCCTCGGAAAGACGAGCCTTTTGAGTGGTCACGTCAATATAGTAGTTGATATGGCTGTGGCTGGTTGCAAAATGGCCCTTTGAGACGCGCAAAAAGAGATTTTTGTGCTTAGTTCTGATTTTCGTAGTATTGACAGTCGGCATTTAAGTCTCCGTTCCAAAGGCATTACGTTTGAAACACCTTTTTTTTTTATTCTATCACAAAAGCCTCGGTTTGTCAATACGAACTTTTCTTTCGTATCGGTCATTTATTGACAAGAGTGTGCTTGGAAAGGGCAGGTTGCCATTCATTAATTTCAATAATGCATAATATGATAAATTCCCTTGACAAAGAAAAATGGGTATGATAAAATATAATTAATAATACGTTTATATTGTGAACGTGAATTTGTAGTGTAAATATTTAATAAAGTCATCGAAGGAGACCGAATATGAAGATAGTGCGCGGCAAAAGCTTGGGAGAAGTGCTTAAAATGTCCGCTAAAAAGGACAAAAAGCCTGCGCGTCCCAGCTTTTTCTTTAGAACGCTGATAAGAGCTTTGTCGATCCCCGATCTTGCGGCGACCCATTTTAAATATAAGAAGATAGGCATGGAAAAGCTTTCACGGAAAGAGCCTTGCCTTATACTTATGAACCATTCAAGCTTTATCGACTTGAAGATAGTAAACCGCATTTTCTATCCGAGAAAGTACAATGTCGTCTGCACGAGCGACGGCTTTATCGGTAAAAACTGGCTTATGAGACAGATAGGCTGTATTCCGACGAAGAAATTCGTCAACGAGGTCAGCCTGCTTCACGATATGCTTTACGCAGTAAAGAGACACAATTCGTCGATACTTATGTATCCCGAGGCAAGCTATAGCTTTGACGGCACTGCAACCCCTCTGCCCGAAAGCCTTGGCAGATGTATCAAGGTGCTGAACCTGCCCGTTGTGGTGGTCTTGTCCGACGGAGCGTTTATGCGCGATCCTCTTTATAATAATCTTCAGATCCGAAAGACCGACGTTTCGGCGACTGTTGAATATCTGCTCTCGCCCGAGCAGATAGGCGAGATGTCCACCAAAGAGATCAACGCGCTCTTAAAAGAAAAATTCTCGTTTGACAACTGGAAGAGTCAGCAGGAAAAGGGAGTTAAGATAACCGAGCCTTTCCGAGCCGATCATATCAATCGCGTGCTTTATAAATGTCCTCACTGCCTTGCGGAGGGTAAGACCGAGGGTAAGGGAGTGGAGCTTGTCTGTCACGCCTGTGGCAAAAAATACGAGCTTTCCGAGGACGGCTTTATGAAGGCGATAGACGGCGAGACCGAGTATCCTCACGTACCCGATTGGTACAAGTGGGAGCGCGAGTGCGTGCGTCAAGAGATAGTAGACGGCACATACAAGCTTGATGTTGAGGTCGACGTCTTTGCTATGATCGACACCAAATGCATCTATGCGGTTGGTGAGGGGCGCCTTACTCACGATCGTAGCGGTTTCCACCTGAGCGGCTGCAACGGTGAGCTTGACTACGTTCAAAAGCCACTTGCGTCTTATAGCCTTTATGCCGACTACTATTGGTACAAGCTTGGCGATATGATCTGCGTTGGCGACAAGAATATACTTTACTATTGCTTCCCGAAGAATTGCGGCGACGTGGTGGCAAAGACAAGGCTGGCAACAGAGGAGCTTTACAAGATAGTCAGAGCCGAAAAGAGAGTGGCAAAGACAGAGGATTAAAACAAAACGACCTGAAGCTTTTACCTTTGCGATGTGCGCGAAGTATGCGGTCGGGCGATCTTGTTTTTGAAATTTAAACTGTTGTAAATTAGAGAGGAAATCTTAATGAAAGTCTACATAATCCAACCCTACTATTCCTTCGACGAAGCCGACCTTCAGTCCTGCTTTGACGGAATGATTGCACACCTTGATTCTATTGGCGATGACGCGGACATTATCGTCCTGCCCGAGTATAGCGACGTGCCTGCCGATTGCCGCGGAAAGGTCGAATTTCACGCGGCGGTGAAGAAGTACAATGAGTTGGTCAAGCAGAAGGCGGTCGAAGCTGCAAAGCGTTGTCACGCAATAGTTTTTGTCAACGCCGCTGACGAAACACACACAGGATACCGTAACACCACCTACGCTATCGACCGCGAGGGCAACTTCGTGGGTAAGTATTATAAGTCTCACCCCGCGCCAAGTGAGGTCAAGACCGAGAGCGAGGGCGGTAATGAGCTGGACGTAAGCTATAGCTACGAGAGCAGAGAGCCGTACGTTCTTGAGCTTGAGGGAATTCGTTTCGGCTTTATGACCTGCTACGATTTCTATTTTTATGAGAATTTCGCACCCTTGGCGAGACAGAATATCGACGTGATAATCGGTTGCTCGCACCAGAGAACAGACACTCACGATGCGCTGTCAATTATCAATCGCTTTTTGTGCTACAACACTAACGCATATCTTATCCGCTCGTCGGTCTCTTTAGGACTTGACTCGAAAATTTGCGGTTGTAGCTCGATCATCGCCCCCAACGGCGACGTGCTTGTCGATATGAAAAGTGATATAGGTGTTGCCTCTGCCGACATCGATCCTCACGCAAAATATTACAAGGCGGCGGGATTTAAGGGCGCGCAGAAGGCGCACTACGAATACATAGAGGAGGGCAGACGTCCTTGGCTCTACCGCAACGGCGGAGCAAGCGTCGTTCCTGTCGACAAATATATGCCATATCCGAGACTTTGCGCTCACAGAGGATTTAACACCGTCGCTCCTGAGAATACTATGCCAGCATTTGGAGCGGCGATTGCTATGGGAGCGCAGGAGATCGAGTTTGACCTCTGGGCAACCCGTGACGGCGAGCTTGTCGCCGCCCACGATCCCGATCTTCAGCGTGTTTCAAACGGTAACGGAAATATATGGAATCACACTCTTGCAGATCTGAAACAACTTGATTTTGGTGTCAAATTCGGCGAAAAATATAAAGATCTGCGTCTGCCCACCTTTGAGGAGATATTGCAGAAGCTTGCGGGCAGAGCTATAATGAATATTCACGTCAAAATATGGGACGTGGCGGCAAGCGATCCCTGCATTGAAAAGATCGCCGCTTTGATAGAAAAATACGATTGCGTCAGACACGTTTATTTCATGTCCGCTAATACCAAAAGACTGATCGAAATGAGAAAAAGATTACCACACGCAGGCTACTGTCAAGGGGAAGGCAACGGACATGAGGATATGATAAAGAAAGCCATAGAGCATAAGCTGGATAAGGTGCAGTTCGTCTCTTGGTATCCTTACGATAAGTCGATGATCGACGAGTGCCACGCGCACGGGATCAAATGCAACTTTTGTCAGGCGGATACTCCCGAGGAGGCAAAAAAAGCACTTGATATGGGTATAGACTGTGTTCTGACCAATGATTTCCATTTTGTGAAATCGGGTTTAGAGTGATTTTAAAAAAATTATTATAAAATGAGGTGTTATTATGATCCTTGGAATTGAGCTTGGCTCTACCAGAATTAAAAGCGTGCTTGTAAATGCAAGCGGCGCGGTAATAGCCACAGGCGGCTATGAGTGGGAAAACAGACTTGAAAACGGATTTTGGACCTATTCTCTTGACGAGGTAGAGGCAGGCGTTCAGGGCAGCTTTGCAGATCTTAAAAGAAATTACGAAAATTCATCGGGCGAAAAATTGACGAAGGTTGACGCAATAGGCATCTCGGCGATGATGCACGGATACCTCGCATTTGATGAAAATGGGGAACTGCTGACACCGTTCCGAACCTGGAGAAACGCTAACACGGGAGATGCGGCGGAGCTTCTCAGCAAAGAGCTTGATTTCAATATGCCCCTTCGTTGGTCGGCATCTCACCTTCTTCAGGCAGTAATGAACGGAGAGGAGCATGTGGAACGAGTTGCATTTATTACCACCCTTTCAGGCTATGTTCATTACAAGCTGACAGGTGAGAAAGTGCTTGGAATGGGTGACGCATCGGGTATGTTTCCTCTGAAAAATGGCGAATTTGATGCAGAAAGGCTGACAAAATTCGACAATCTGTTGAAAAATAAATTTAACGTTAACAAAAAACTTGGAGATTTGCTCCCCAAAACAATTCCTGCAGGCGAGATCGCGGGTAGACTTACAGAGGATGGAGCAAGATTTCTTGATCCCAGCGGATCGCTTTCGTGCGGTGTTCCCGTCTGTCCTCCCGAGGGCGATGCAGACACGGGAATGGTAGCGACCAACAGTGTTCGCAGAGGAACGGGCAACGTGTCGGCAGGCACGTCGGCGTTTGCTATGTTCGTTCTTGAAAATTCTTTGTCGAAAGCATACCCTGAGGTGGATATAATTACGACTCCCGACGGCAGTGACGTGGCTATGATACACGTTGCAAACTGTACCTCGGAGATAAACGCATGGGCAGAGCTTTTTTCTGAGGTTCTTTCTCTTGGCGGTGTCAATATGTCAAAGGGTCAGCTTTTGACCGCCCTCTTTGAAAAGAGCAGAGAGTGCGATGCCGACGTAGGCGGCTTGACAAGCTTCAATTTCCTTTCGGGCGAACACGTATGGGGACTTTCCGAGGGCAGACCCATGGTTATCCGCCATCCGTCAGGCAAGTTTGACCTTGCAAGCTTTATGAAGTCTCAGATATATTCCGCAGTTGCTTCCTTGCGACGCGGAATGGACATTCTCTCGTCCGAGAACGTCTCGGTTAATGAAATATTCGGTCACGGCGGATATTTCAAGACTCCCGAGATAGGTCAATCGGCTATGAGCGCGGCGCTTGGATCGCCAATCACTGTCATGGAAAATGCAGGAGAAGGCGGAGCTTGGGGCATGGCGCTTTTGGCGCTTTACTGCCTTGAGGGCGGCGCAAAAAAATATTCACTTGCTGACTTCCTTGACAACGTCTTTGCCGACGTCAAAAAGACTACGGTTTCAGCAGATGCGGATGAGATCGCGCGCTTTGATCGCTATATGGAGCGTTACAACGCCGCGGTTGCTGCCGAGCGTGTAGCGGCTGACGTGCTTAAATAAGCTGAAAAGAAAAGAGGAGCGATTTTCGCTCCTCTTTTGAGGTGTTTCGGGGAGATGAATTGCAATTTATTGGGGACTTTGTGGCGAAGCCTGTCGGAAAGTTTCGCTCAAGCCTTTTCAAAGGCTTGTCGGAGCCGCCGCGATCGGCGGTCGCGCCTCGCAAGGCGCGAAACTCCCTTATCGTTCGAAAGCGCCACAGAGGGGTGAATGCCAAGCCGTAGGCTTGGCAGAGGGGAACCGCACAAGTGGGGAGTCGGATCGTAGCCATGTCGTT
>JAZUAS010000072.1:0-10103 GCA_045638125.1 Eubacteriales bacterium
GGATGCAAAGCACTTTTCAGACAGAGCTGCAAGATATAAGGAAAATTACGACAGAAGCTTAGGCTTCCTTGCTCCCCGTGACGAAAACGGAGACTTTTTATTCCTTGAAGAAGGTCTTTATGACTCAGACGGCTGTGTTGAGAGTAATATTCTTCAGCAGACATGGTTTGTTCCCTATGATGTTGAGGGGCTGTGCTGTGAGCTTTTCGGAAAGGAAAGAGCCTTGAATTTGCTTGAAAAATTCTTCAGCAGGGCTGACCTTTCGGCTTTATGGAATGATGACTACAATCACTCGAATGAGCCCTGTCATAACATCACCCACTATTTCAACATCTTAGGCAAGCCTCACCGCACACAGTACTGGACAAGACGGGTACAAAAAGAGTCTTACCGCCTCGGTGCATTCGGCTTCTGCGGCAATGAGGATGTCGGTCAGCTTTCCGCGTGGTATGTTCTGTCGGCATTGGGATTTGCTCAGATTTGCCCCGCCGAGCCTGTATACCAGCTGAACACTCCCCTATTCAGGAAAGCTAAAATAAAGCTTTCAAAAGAATATCACAGATGTTCAACAGCAGACTCTCTTGAAATTGTCTGCGACAAGGATCCGCTTGAATACCCCTATATAAAAGAGGTTTATCTCAACGGAAATAAAATCAGCTCCACCTTTGTTACATATGAAGATATAACAAACGGCGGAAAGCTTGATTTTGTTCTCTCTGAAACACCCTGACAAAAGCCCCTCGGATAACCGAGGGGCTAAATACATAAAAAGCTATAAAAAAAGCGGTGAGTGCGAAACTCACCGCTTAATTTTTGCTTATTGCGTTAATTACAGTTCAGCGAAGTACTTGATAGTTCTTACCATCTGACTTGTGTAGCTGTATTCATTGTCATACCATGAAACAACCTGTACTTCATAAAGATCGTCAGCAATCTTTGCTACCATGGTCTGAGTAGCATCGAAGAGAGAACCGTAGGTGATACCGATAACGTCGGAAGAAACGATCTCGTCGGTGTTGGAGCCGGAGGACTCGGTAGGAGCAGCCTTCATAGCAGCGTTGATAGCGTCCTTAGTTACGTTCTGACCCTTAACAACTGCGATAAGGATAGTGGTAGAACCGGTGCAGGTAGGAACTCTCTGAGCTGCGCCGATGAGCTTGCCGTTAAGCTCGGGAATAACAAGACCGATTGCCTTTGCAGCGCCGGTGGAGTTAGGAACGATGTTCTGAGCGCCAGCTCTTGCACGGCGGAGGTCACCCTTTCTGTGGGGGCCGTCCAGAATCATCTGGTCGCCGGTGTAAGCGTGAACGGTGGTCATGATACCGGACTGGATGGGGAATGCATCGTTAAGAGCCTTAGCCATAGGAGCGAGGCAGTTAGTGGTGCAGGATGCTGCGGAGATGATCTGATCATCAGCGGTGAGGGTCTCGTTGTTTACGTTGTAAACGATGGTCTTGAGGTCGTTGCCTGCGGGAGCAGAGATAACAACCTTCTTTGCGCCTGCCTGAATGTGAGCCATGGACTTCTCCTTAGAGGTGTAGAAGCCGGTGCACTCAAGAACAACATCAACGCCAAGCTCACCCCAAGGGCAGTCAGCTGCGTTCTTCTCAGCATAGATCTTAAGAACCTTGCCGTCAACAGTGATGGTGTTTGCTTCGTCATCAGCAACAACGGTGTGACCGTCGTAACGACCCTCAGCGGTGTCGTACTTGAGAAGGTGTGCAAGCATGGAAGCCTTGGTGAGGTCGTTGATAGCTACGATCTCGTAACCTTCTGCGCCGAACATCTGACGGAATGCGAGACGACCGATACGGCCGAATCCGTTAATAGCAACTTTTACTGACATTTTTAGTGTCCTCCGTTTTATTTATTTTATTTTTTTACTGTGCAACGTGGGAAGTAGGTTTTCCTCAACTTCCCAATTATATATTTTAACTCATTTTTTGCAAATATGCAAGAGTTTTTTTGCATTTTTATGAAAAATTGTTATTTTGCATTTTATTGACAAATTTTTCACATGATTTGTGTGCATTTTGACGATAGACTTTTTAAGTGTCTATTTAATTGAAGGAATTTTTTGCGGAAATGTCGCTTCGGTGCTTGACAAAGGCTTATTTTTGATTTATAATAATTCTATTAAGCATTTTATTGATCTTATGGAGTTAAAAGTTATGGCAAAGGAAAAAATGGTTGAACAGATCACGAGCATGGACGTTGATTTTGCTCAGTGGTACACCGACGTTGTTAAAAAAGCAGAGTTGGTCGATTATTCGGGCGTTAAGGGATGTATGATCATCCGCCCCTACGGCTACGCTATCTGGGAAAATATACAGAGAGAGCTTGACGCTCGCTTCAAGGCTTTGGGTCATGAGAACGTTTACATGCCTATGTTCATTCCCGAAAGTCTTTTACAGAAGGAAAAGGATCACGTTGAGGGCTTTGCTCCCGAGTGTGCTATCGTCACTATCGGCGGACAGAATCACCTCTCCGAACGTCTTATCGTTCGTCCTACCTCTGAAACCCTTTTCTGCGATCACTTTAAGAATATTATTCAGTCTTACCGCGATCTGCCCAAGCTTTACAATCAGTGGGTTAACGTTGTAAGATGGGAGAAGACTACTCGTCCCTTCCTCCGTACCAGCGAGTTCCTCTGGCAGGAGGGTCACACCATGCACGAGACCGAGGCTGAGGCAAGAGAAGAGACTTTGCAGATGCTCAAGGTTTACGAGGAGTTCTATCTTAACTGTCTTGCTATTCCCGCTATCACCGGTCAGAAGACCGAGAAGGAGAAGTTTGCGGGCGCGGTTGAGACCTACACCATCGAGCCTATGATGCACAACGGTGTAGCGCTTCAGGGCGGCACTACTCACTACTTCGGTCAGGGCTTTGCAAAGGCGTTTGACATCACATTTACCGGCAGAGACAACACCGTAAATTATCCTCATCAGACCTCTTGGGGCGTATCTACCCGTATGATCGGCGCGATCATTATGGCGCACGGCGACGATAACGGACTTATCCTGCCTCCCGCCATCGCTCCCATTCAGGTCGTTATCATTCCCGTTGCTCAGCATAAGGAGGGCGTTCTTGAAAAGGCGAATGAGCTGAAAGCTCGCCTTGCGGCAAAGGGAATCAGAGTAAAGCTTGACGACAGTGATCAGTCTACGGGCTGGAAGTACAGCCAGTATGAGATGAAGGGCGTGCCTGTTCGTCTTGAGGTTGGTCCTCGCGATATCGAGAGCGGCAACTGCGTTCTCGTTTCCCGTGTTTCGAGAGAAAAGAACTTTGTTTCTATGGATAATCTTGAAGCAGAGGTTGAAAAGATGCTCAAGTTCGTTCACGACGAGCTTGTGGCAAGAGCGGAGAAGAACCTCGCTGAAAAGACCAACGTGGCTACTACCTACGAGGAATTCCTTGACGTTGCAGAGAACAAGCCCGGCTTTATCAAGGCTATGTGGTGCGGCGACGTTGAGTGTGAGGATAAGCTTAAGGACGTTACCGGCGGCGTGAAATCCCGTTGTATTCCTTTCGTTGAGGATCACCTCTCCGACAAGTGCGTTTGCTGCGGAAAGCCTGCAAAGCATATGGTCGTTTGGGGCAGACAATATTAATAAAGATGGATTATGGGGGAGGAAAAACTTTTTGGAAAAAGTTTTTCCTCCCCCATACCCCCACCTATTCAAAAACTTTCCCAAAAAGGGAATAAGCATAGTTTTATTTGAAAGGAGAGCGTCGTGTTTTATTCTATCGGAAAATACACCAAAAATTGCATACAAAGTATTGACCCGATACTGTTTATCTGTACGGCGCTTCTTTCGCTTATCAGTATCGTCACCATTTTCGGTGCTGTGGACAATTTTGGAACGCGAAAGCTTATTATGCAGGTCGCCATGACGGTCGCAGGTGTTATAGCTACGCTTGTGATCGCCAGCATTGATTATCACGCGTTTACCGATAAGCTTTGGCTGTTTATGTTGGGCGGTTCGGCACTTTTTCTTGCCGTTACTCTCATTTTCGGAAGCTCGGGAGAGAATATGGAGACCGCAAACCAATCGTGGCTGAGGATACCGGTCATCGGTGTTATGATACAGCCGTCGGAGTTTGTGAAAATAGCTATGGTATGCACCTTTGCCAAGCACATATCCCTGGTAAGAGAGCGGATAAACCGTCCCAAGGAGCTTGTGGGACTTGCACTTCACGCAGGACTTATAGTAGGACTGATTTTGGTTTCGGGTGACCTTGGCGTTGCCCTCGTCTATATGGCGTTTCTGGCAATAATGCTGTTTGTCGGAGGCTTGTCGGGATTTTATTTTCTTGGCGGCATCACGGCGGTGGTGCTTGCATTCCCCTTGATCTGGGAGTTTTTAGCACCCTATCAGCAAGAAAGAATAATCGTCGGATTCAATCCCGAGCTTGACCCATTGGGAAAAGGAATGCAACCTCTGCTTTCCAAGCAGTGCGTGGGCAACGGAGGTTTATTCGGTATAGGGCTTATGGGGAAAGGCGACTACGAAACACTTCCTGCCTCACACACCGATTTTATTTTCGCAACGATCTGCGAAAAATTCGGTATAATCGGAGGAATATTTGTTATAATTCTCCTTGTCGTAATGGTGGTTAGAATACTGATGATAGCCAGAAGCTGCGGAAAGGACTACGGCGGACTCATCTGTGTTGGTGTTGCGGCGATAATCGTAGTGCAGACGGTAGAGAACATTGGAATGTGCCTTGCTATGCTTCCCGTCGTCGGAATTACCTTGCCGTTTTTATCTTGCGGAGGCTCGTCTCTGCTTGCGACGTACGTTTTGTTGTCGATCGTTCATAGCGTAAAGGGACATAAGCCGAGACAGAGCAACTCAGACATACGCGGAAGGTTTGGTTATTGATAAACACAAAAAAGACGGTTCGCCGTCTTTTTTGTATACATATTTTTGTGCTTCTCTAAATATAATTCAATAAAGAAACATTTGGGTTTTGGGAGGCAGATATGTTTATCTATTCATTCAAGGCGTCTACGCTGAAATTTTTGGGGATAATATCAATCACCTTGGTGGCTCTTATTGCGATGATTGCGTTTGTGCCTGTCTATGCTGACGGCATGAGCTCGGTCAGCACGGGAGCTGCTGCAGAGGGCGAGGTCAACATTACCTACGACAAGGTGAAGAGTGCTGCAGATGCGGTCAATTTCTTGTCGCAGTTTGGTTGGACGGTTGACGGCAGCAAACCGGAGAGTGCGACGGTGACTATCCCCGCCGAGTTTGACAAGGTTTTTGCCGCGTACAATGAGATACAGAAGTCGCAAGGGCTTGATATCTCCAAGTACAAGAAAAAAGAACTGACCAGATACACGTTTGAGGTCACTAATTACGAGGGATATGAGGGAAAGGTTCTTGCAAACGTCCTCGTTTACCGCAACAAGGTGGTGGGCGGTGACATTTGTTCCGCCGACGTGTCGGGATTTGTCCATGGGTTTGAAAAATAAAAGAAAACGGTCTGCCGAGGCAGACCGTTTTTTAGATTAATCAATGTAATTTTTGTAGATGTTAATGGTATCGTCGACTGCTGTTGCCCAGCTTTCAGCTTTAGCGGTGACTACAACGTATGTGTGTCCGTTCTTGCCTTGAGCAAAGGAGGTGATGCAATAGCCGCTGTCCTTTCCTGTCCAACCTGTCTTGCCGCCCTTGATAGTGGCGTTGGTAGGCTGGATAGCACCGTCATTAAGTCTGTTGTGCAGAAGACCGTGCCAAAAGGTGCAACCATCACCCGGGCGGAAGGTGTCGCCGGGTTTGTAGCTAAGTGAGGTAAGAACGTTTGCACAGAAGGTGTTCTTCATAGCGTAAGCGGTAATAACTGCCATGTCGTACGCGGTGGAATAGTGATACTGGTGGTGCAATCCCGAGCAATTCTGGAAAAGCGTGGTGTTTTCGCTAAGACCAAGCTCGCGAGCCTTTGCGTTCATCATCTGAACGAATTTTACTTCGCTTCCTGCTATGTATTCTGCAAGAGTGATGCAGGCAACACCATCGGATTGGAGGATCGCGGCATATATAAGATCCTTTACTGTAAGCTTTTCGCCCATCTCAAATCCGTATCCCGAATGCTCTCCGCGAGGAATGTTGATGGTAAGAACATCATTGAGCGACTCCTCGGAGGGGAGATTTTCGTAAACCACGATCAAGGTCATTACCTTGGTCAGGGATGCGGGATAAATAATGGACTGGGATTTTTTGTATGCTACGATCTTGTTGTCGGTAACGTCATAAATAACTGCATTTGTTGAGTTTATACCCGAGATCTCGTTGCTGCCTTCCTTGAATTCGGGGAGGGGAAGCTCTATATCCTGCTTAAAAGGATAATCTCCGTCAGCCGATGCATTGACGTCTGGACCGCCCAAAGGAGCTTCGGGGTTTGACAATGCGAAAACGATGCCGTATATCGCGGTTATAAGCACGATTGAAACGATAGCAATCATTATCACCGTGATTAAAGTGAGTGAAAAATCATCTAAATTCACCGGCTTTTTGATGCGGCGAGGACCTGGATTGAAACGAGCCATTTGAGTATCCTTTCGAGTTCGAATAATATAATAATATTGTAACATAACGAAGTTTGCTTGTCAACAGTAAAGAGGAAGAAAACAAAATAAAAAAAGTCCGCTGTGCGGACTTTTTTTATTTTGCAATTAACCGAGAAGCAGGAATGCTGCAAAAGCGGTTACTGCGAATACTACGGAAACGATTGCGGTAACGACAGAAAGTGTTTTGCCGTAATCATTTGCCTTACTCTTGCCGAAGAAGGTCTCAGCTCCGCCTGCGATTGTACCCGAAAGCTTTTTATCCTTACCGGACTGGAAGAGAACCAGAACGATGAGCGCAACAGAAAGAACCAACAAAGTAACGCCGAAAGCTATATCCATTTTTATTACCTCCTTTTTCGAACGTGATATGATAAATTATAATCAATTTTAAGTGCGAATCCAATGTCTTCAATTCGCGTACGTAGTATTATATCACATAATTATCAAAAATGCAATAGCTAAACGCAAATTTTCTCAAAAAATTTTTTTGAAAACCAAAAAATCCATTTTTGGATAAAAAAAGAGCTTAAAAAACTTAATTAGTTATTGCAATTTTGGCGTTTTTGTGATAAAATATATGTAAGTGTATAAAGACGGTCCCAGACCGTCACCACATATTACCTTTTGCGGAGGTCTGTATGAAAATTACTATCAAAGCGGTAAGCGCATATTTTACACCGGCGGGAGTAGTTGCCGACACGGTATCTAACCCCAAGTACGCGCAATATACTGTCGACAGCAGTGATAATACTTATAATCTGTATGCTACATCCAAGCTTTCTCCTGCGGCGGTATCCTTGAGAATACCCGTCAAGCTTGAAGAGGGCGAGACTATATTTATGAACGGATTTCAGTCTGCAACCGATAGCCGAGAGCGTACTGTCAATGAGAAGATGCGCGGCGTTGATGCGGTGTCCTCTTATGCTAAAAGAGTTTATACCGAGGTGGTCGGCGGAGACTATTCTATCGTAAAATATAAGAATAAGCCCGGAGTTACACACGGCTTCTCATATTGTTATTTCAGAAACGGAGATAAGTATAGATTCTTTGCTTCCCTTGATGAGTCTACGGGATACACGGTGTTTAGTTACGATTCTAACACCTCCACCCTTAAAATATCCAAGGATATAGAGGGAGTCAGATGCTTTGATAATTACAAAGCGATGTCGATCTTCTTTGCGGAGGGTAGCGAGGACGAGGTGTTTGATAAGTGGTTTGAGGCTATCGGAAAGAGCGAGAATCCTCCCGCTCCCGAGCTTATAGGTTACTCTACCAAAAAGCTTGACGTTATCGACGAAAAGATCGTGCTGCGTAAGCTTGCTGCGGTAAAGAGATACTTCCCCATAAAGGCAAACGCCTTTATTATTGATGGTGAGTATTGTACTCACGGTAGCTGGCTCAGTCCTCTCGAGGATAAATTCCCAGGCGGTCTCAGTCAGATTTCCGATAAGATCAAGGCGGAGGAAATGATATCCGGACTTTGTCTCTCTCCCTTTACGGTTGACGAGCGCTCGGAAGTGTTTATTCAGCACAAGGATTGGATACTCAGCATGCCTAACGGAAGATTCGTTACGGCGAAAAAGAACCTTTACGTTCTCGACTCAGAAAACGAGGAGGTTCGCGCATATGTAAGAGAGGTAATTCACACTATTCTTTATATGTGGGGATTTGATCTTGTAAAGCTCGACAATCTTTACGTTGCGGGCATCTCCTGCGGAAACGGAAAGAGCAGAGGAGAGAGAATGTGCTCTGCTATGGAATTTTTGCGTGAGTGCTGCGGCGGTAAGCTGATGTACGCCGATCATACCCCTCTTATGCCTGCATTCGGAGTTGCGGATTACTGCGCCATCAGCTGTGACGCGTATTCCAACAATATTCCAAACGCTTATGCCAAGAGATTTTATCGCGAGAGCGCATCCGTAAGAAATGCGGCGGCTGACGTAGTGTTCAGACGCGGACTCAACAAGAGAGCGTTCCTCTCTGCTCCTTGCGGAATTTCTTTTGATGAAAAGGAATTTTTCTTTGACGGAAATCTTAATAGCGCCGAGCAGAACGTTTTGACTAATATCGAGGGCTTGTTCACATCCGTTCTTATCTTCCACGATAGCGGTGCGGCTTATGACCAGAAGAAGAAGCGCAGATTTGTTAAGATGTGCAATCTTGCAAGAGCGAAGAACGTGGTAGTTGACAAGGTTGATGACGGATTTATCATCAATTACAAGCTGGACGGAAGATCCTACGTCATCAAGTTCAGATAATATATTACAATAATGAAAGATATCCGCCGTCCAGGCGGATATCTTTTTATGATTTTATTCTGTTATCACGAGTATTCCCCAGCTTTGTGCGTAGGTCTCCGCGTAGGAACCCTTGGGGCATTTAATAACTAAAAACGAAGAGCAGTTGTCAAAGGCTCCGTAGCCTATTGATTTTACCGAGGAGGGAATGTATATCTCTGAAAGTTTTTTACAATCGGCAAAGGCAAACCAGTCTATGTGTGCTATTCCGTCGGGCAGAGTTACTTTTTGGACGTCGGTGCTCTTGAGCGCTCCCTCACCTATTGCATTGATCGAAGTCCCGTTTATGTGTTTGGGAACCGATATCTCCGTGTCGGAACCGATATATTTCGTCAAGACGTTTCCGTTAAGCAGAAAGCTTGCGTTTTGTGATGCCTCGGGGACGTCCTTGTCTGACGGGGTTGGAGTGATATTTGTTTGTTCCTTGAAGCCGGAGCCCGATTGCTCGTTTTTGCTCGCCGTGATCGTTTCGATTTTTAGATTTAGGGCGGCAACCTTGTCTTCAAGCGCTTTTATCGCGCTTTTGTATTCGCTGACCTCTATGTAGTTTTCTTCCTTTTCATTCAATAGGCGCGCCTCAAGATCCTTTATGAGTTCCTCGTAGTATTCGATCTGTAACAAATAGGTGGAAATGTCGGTTGTGTTTGAATCTGTTTGAGAGAGAGAGCTTTCGGTCTGCCCTTGATTTTGTTGGTCGTTTGTCACACTGCTGCAGCCTGCAACGGCGGTGGCTATGACCGCTCCTGAAAGAAGCAGAGCGGCAAGATTGATTTTTGGGATCTTCATTTTTGTGTCTCCTTCATTTATATTATATATGTTCCGCGAGCGGTAATACAGTGTATGCTTACGACAAGGAAAATATACGTCTTGTCCTACGTTTTGAGGGTGATGAATGGGGTTTGAAAAAAATTCACTTTTTTTCGAAAAGCTATTGACAAAGGGATTCGATTGTGATAAAATAATAAAGCTGTCCAAAAAACAGTGCCGCAAATATGCGGGCCAATAGCTCAGTTGGTTAGAGCTACCGGCTCATAACCGGTCGGTCCGGGGTTCGAGTCCCTGTTGGCCCACCAAACAAAAAAGCACCCAATCGGGTGCTTTTTTGTTTGTTGGCTGATTGGGTGACGAGGAACCCGACACTTGCTCCGCCCGCGGAGCAACGTAAAGGTTCTGAGTCCCATCTTGACTAGGGGCTCGATGCCCCGAGTCAAGATCTTTTAAATAAACTT
>JAZUAS010000073.1:0-11099 GCA_045638125.1 Eubacteriales bacterium
CTTACCGTTGACGAGCTCTTTGACATGGGCTATGAGGCTGTATTTATCGGCTCGGCCGCAGGTCTTCCCAACTTTATGAACATCCCCGGCGAGTCCTACAAGGGCGTTTACTCCGCTAACGAGTTCCTCACCAGAAGTAACCTTATGAAGGCTTACCTTGACAATCCCGAGACCCCCATTATGAAGGGTGGTAAGGTTGCAATCGTCGGCGGCGGTAACGTGGCTATGGACGCTGCAAGAACCGCTCTCCGTCTTGGTGCTGAAAAGGTTTATATTGTTTACCGTCGTTCCATGGAGGAGCTTCCTGCTCGTAAAGAGGAGGTTGAGCATGCTGAGGAAGAGGGAATCGAGTTCCGTCTCCTTTGCAATCCCACCGAGATCGTTGGTTACAACAATCCCGAAGATCCCAGAGATCCCAAGAACGGCTTCGTAACCGGTATCAAGTGTGTAAAGATGGAGCTTGGCGAGCCCGACGCAAAGGGCAGACGCCGTCCCGTTGTTATTCCCAACAGCGAGTTCGAGATCGAGGTTGACACCGTTGTTATCTCTATCGGTACTTCTCCTAACCCCCTTATCAAGTCCACCACAGCAGGACTTGAGGTTAACGACCACGGCGGTATCATCGTAAACGAGGATGGACTTTCCTCCCGCGCAAACGTTTACGCAGGCGGTGACGTTGTTACCGGTGCGGCTACAGTTATTTCCGCAATGGGTGCAGGTAAGACCGCGGCTAAGGCTATCGACGAGGCTCTTTGCAAATAATTGCAATTTGATATTTTTTAGAGAATAATAAAGAAAACCCACTGATTTTTCAGTGGGTTTTCTTTTGTATTTGCCGTTTGTACGGCTTTTGTTTTACGGATAGATATTACTTGCTGAAATTCAGCTCGTTGAAGGTCTTGGTACCGTCTGCATTTCTGACTGCAAGGACGCAACCTGTGTAATAATTCTTCGCGTTCCAGTTGCAAGCCGCGATCTCGATCGTGACCTCCTGTCCTGCGTATGCCTTGAGCCAGCTATACTGTCCTGCACTTGAGCAATAGAGGCGGATCTTGGTCGAGCCACTGGTAACGTAGATGTTGGAGTAATACTGCGCTTCTTCTACTGTCACGGTTGCGGTGATAACGTAGACCTCTGTGGTGTGATCTTCGTATGCGTTAAGATCGTAGAAGTACTGGGGAGTCTTGCCCTCAATAAAGGTTGCTGTGGAATAATCGTGAGAGCCGTAATTGTTCACAAGTATCTCGCACGCATCAAGATTGGTCTGACCGAACACGGTAGAGCCGTCCTTAAGTCTTATTGCTCTCTTTCCCTTGAGTATGACCTCGTGTCCAAGCTGTACCTTTGCAAGCTCATCCTCGGAAAGAACAACTGCGATAACACCGGTTTCATCGATCAGGTAGAAGCCTGTCTGGTTGACGAGGGAAGGACCTACGATACCCTTAACTGTGACAACCTCACCGACATTTGCTTCAATAGCCTCATTTACGGTTATTGAGGGGATCTCCTCGGTGGGAATATTGACGTTTACGGTTACAGTCTCGCTGTATTCCTTGCCGTTGTACGTGCCCTTAACGGTGATCGTTGCAGTTCCGCTTGCAAGGCAGTTCATTATGGTCTTGCCGTTTGCTGTGGTGATAGATATAACGCTTTCGTCGCTCGACGCATAGGTGAGCGTTGCATTCTCAAATCCAAGAAGCTCGGAGGATACGCTTGTTACAAGCTCAAGCGCGGGGTTGCCCGTGTAGAGCTTTTCGAACTGTACTGCTCCGTAGTATTTAACTGCGTGTTCTGCGGTGTTGTCGGTGTTGAAAACGTAGTTTTCGTCAATGACTGCTACGGGAAGGAGACGGTAAACGCAGCCTGCGTTTGTGGATTTAGCATTAAGCACTGCGAGATAAACGGTGCAGATCTTGCCGTCGAATGCATCAAGCCAAGCAAAATCAGAGCCGTTACACTGGGTGTAAGTGTAAGAGCCGGTCTTTCCGTCAAGGTCGTTGATATAGTAGTTTACAAATCCGCTTCCGGGAACTTTATTTACAATTGCGGTTACTTTATAGATCTGGGTTGTTATGTCGTTACTTACAGGGTTGTCCATGATCTCCTTGACGGTGGACGTGGGAATGGAATTGCTCATCCACTGATTGTTACCCTCGTCATTAGAGATAAGAGTTACGCTTTCGAGCTGATTGCAGCCCTTATATCCGTGAGTTGCGGCGTTGTTCTGCTCGTCGGCGAGTATCCAATAGGTCTTGGAAGCGGCGATCTCTATGCGGTTGCCAATAGCAACTCTTGCCGCTGCATCTCCGTCGTAAACGTAGATGGAATCTGCTCCGTCAACCAGAATAAAGCCGTTGGGCTTCATGCCGTTAGCGTAGGTTATACGAGCAACGATACCACTTACCTTAAGCTTTGCACCCTCGGCGGCATTTCTTGCCTCGGCGATGGTGGCGGAGGTGTAGGTGGAAACGTCTATATCGCCCTGATTGGATTTGAACTCAATAAGTCTTGCGTTCTTTACTTCTTTGGTGCCGTTGTAGTTCTGAAGGATGCAGTGGAGGAGAACTTCGTCGCCCTTGTAAGGCTTTTCGGTAAGCTGGCTGTAGTTAAGCTCGCCGTCAAAACTGTAGGTGCCGTATACTGAGATTTCGCCCGTGCTGTCTGTGATGATCATCTGACCATACTGAGGGTTAGTGATGCTCTTGATGATTGCGCGGATGTAATATCTTTCGGTTGTTATGTTGCCGGGCTCACCGCAAAGCTCGAGAGCTTCTGCGATAGTGATGACCTTGATTTCCTCTTTATCGGTAGGCTCTTCGTCATCGGTGGGGACTTCGTCGGTGACGGTTTCGCTATCTGACTCAACCGTGTTTTCAATGTCGGACTCTTCATTGGTTCCGTTGGTGGTTGTACTGCTGGATTCGCCGGTCTCGTTTGTTGTTGTGTCTTCTTCTATCCACGTTGTAAGATCGCATGCCGCTGCGGAAATTACCATGACGATAGCCAGCACAAGTGCCAGAATTTTTGAAAGCTTCATGATTTCATACTCCTTTTTGATTGATATATTTATTGTACTACCTATTTGGACAAAAGTCAATCCTTTATTGCTTATTTCTACAAAATAATTGATTTTTAACTCCAATTTTATGTTTTTGCAGCGACGGAAAATTGATGAATTTTACTTGCTTGACTTGCTATTTTAAGCATACAGAATTTTGGTTTTTTATTGACAAACCTTGGTGTGTATGGTATAATCATACATAGTTATAGACTGTAAAATATTCTGTAACCAAAATGCCACGGAATGTGTTGCTTCACTCTGTTTATTCGGTTTTACAAAAGCCTTTAATTATTACTCCCGAAGAGAGGACAAGGATATGACTTTTAGCTTATTTTCTATCGCAATATTGTTGATATTTTTCTCGGTGACCGCAACCGAGGTATATCGAAGCATAAAAAAAGGGTTTAGAATGACCCTTATCTCTCTTGCCATAGTTGTATTTTCTGCGATTTTCTCCGCGTTGGCTGCATATTTGATATCCGAGATCGTTTGCGCCCTTGCATTTAACTTGATTATCAATAATTTTGCCGTATATCGTGAATTGCTTCAAAGCTATTCTTGGGCGGGTTCCTTTATCGAAGCTATTGCGGGCATGATCCTAAGCTCCTTGCTTTTCGTTACTGTATTTTTTACAGTGCGTGCGATTACTCGTTTTATTGTGGATATGGTGTGCAAGAGCAAGATCAGCCATTTTACAAACACACCCGCATACTGCAAAGAGGAAAATTCTTATTTCGATCAAAACGATAAAGCTCTGTCGGTCATCACAGGAGTGGTAATTTCGGTTATCGTAACTATGGTAATAACAAGTCCGATAATGGGAACTCTTGACGTTGCAAACAAGGCTTTGGGTATGGTTGACAAATTGAATATGAGCAATACAGAGAGCTCGGCAGAAGACGTTGCAGAAAGCGTAACCGGAATTGATGTGTCTCTTTATGCAAACGATTTTTGCGGAAACGTTTTTTATCAGCTTGGAGGTAAGCTGATGTATTATAGTGCCGCCAGCGCCGAGGTTTACGGTGAAAGAGTTCACTTGGTTTCGGAGGTTGACGCACTTGCCGATGTTTTTGATGATCTTGAGTACGTATATAGCGCATTAGTTGATCCGAAAAGCGCAACCGAGGAGCAGGTGAGCCGAATATATAGCCTTTGCGAAAATATAGATAGACTTAAACTGTGCTCAGGACCGTTAGGGGAGTTTGTTTCAACCTTTGCGGGAGCATGGCAAGAGGGAGATAGGTTTTTAGGTATATCGAAGCCTGTTGTCAATGAGCTTCTCGAACCTGCCTTTGATGAAATCCTTTCGGTTTGTCGATATACAGACTACCACAGCGCCAACGCTAATATGATCACCTTGTTGAAGCTGTATGCTACGGCTATGGATAGCGATATATTTAACGTTGATATGGGTGATTTTGATTCGCTTGTAAGTTATGTGAATGAAAGCGATATAATTGATAGGCTGGATGCTATTCTTGCGGAAAACCCCAACATGAGCGGAATCAGCGTTTCCTCGATAGCGATGGCGGCGGTTTCGAAATATATCCGAGACTTCGATTACGATATTTCAAAATATGACGTGTTAATGGAAGATATTGCCGACGCTATTAATAAGGTAAACAACAGAGGATATGCGACCGAGGAAGAAAAGGCAAAGGTGCTTGCCTCCTATGCCCAGGAATATATTAAAGAATATGGCGTCAATGTTCCGGATGACATGGCGACATCCGTTGCAGAAGAAATACTGAAAAATCTTGGTGGTTGGAATGTTACCGAGGAAGATGTCAGAACGGTATTCTCTAAATATTCCAAATAATTCCATTCCTTGAGATTATATTGGCAATATTAAATTTTACAAAGTTCAGGAGATAACAATGATTATAATGTCGATTCCTATACAAATATTGATATTTGTTTTCAGTTTGTCTTTGTACGTTGCCCTTGTGTCTAAGATATTGCCCTTGTTCTTGCTGAAGGCAAGGTATAAGGTGCAGGAAATGGGAGACAGAGGACTGAAAAAATATCTTTTCGAGGGTGGCAGGGCAATTACCTTTAAGCCCTACGGCAATACGGGAAAATATATAAAGCAGTATATACTTTCCGCAAACGACGGTGACAAATACATAAAATGCCTGTTCGACAAGAGAATAGCTTCAATCAAATATGACTTGGTTGCCTTAGATTCCAACGATAGGGAAATCGACACTATACAAGTATCCGAGCCCAGAGTTGTCTCCGGCAACGCTTCTGCCGTTGTTCTTCCCGAAGATACCGCTTACGTTTCTATTATCGTTAAGGAAGTGAATAGGTTTATTGTTTCGGATAGTCCTAAAATGCATTATCCGCTTTGGAGAGTTATTACCTTCGCCGCTGTGACCGTTGTTCTTACTGTGGTGGAGTATTTGACCATAAGATCGTCGGTATTTGCGGTGATCGATACCGTACTCGCTTCCTCAAATCCCATAGTGGCAGGACTGCCTATTCTGCAAATATTGATTTCGGCGATAGCGGGTATTGCGCTTGCGGGAATTATACTTTTGCTTCACTGCAAAAAAGACGTAAAGATATTTTAATAAAGCAATGTTCAGAAAACCACAAATTGGTTTATCCGAGAAAGGATTTTGAAATGACCTCGCAACGACAATATATTTCCAAGGGAGTTTATGAGCATTCCCAAATCAGCGATCTTGTTTCGGTAAAAGAGTATATTTTTGTCAGACACAACGAAAAGAAGTGCTTAACGCTCAGATTTTTGAATGAGCTTGATTACGTTGTGAATGCAATGGAATTTTCCGTTGTTCAAATGGATGCTTCGAAAAAAATACTTAAAACCTCAAAAATTAAATATACCGGTCTGAATTTTATGCCCGGAACTACTTACGTTGATCCTACAATGATAGTGGTAGATGAGTATTGTGCGGATTTCAGAATAGTGTTTACGGAAATTATGTCCGAACGATATAAATACACCGTTCGAAACGGTAGGTTTACCGTGGATTATATCAAGGCGTGCGCGCCGATAATCAATAATGCTCCCAAGGCAAACTATCTGACGCAGTTTTCGATGCGCTCGCGAGAGTTTGGAAGCCCACGACTTTCGGCACTGATCGCTACGTTGGTTGCGTTTTTGCTGGTGATAGTGTGCGTGTTTGACGTCTTCTTCAGCTACAATTTGTTCCCGAGCAAAGACGAAGAAAATGAGACGATTGCCGGGACTGAGGTAGAGTATGTCACAGACGTCGAGTGGGGCGGATATTAAGCTGACTAAAACAGATTAGATCGATTTCGGAGTTCAATATGTTGAAATATTTTGATATCATAACAAAATTATCGGATGTTGATAAAATTCGCATATTATGCGACATTAATACTTTGTCCGATAAAAAATTCAGAGCGCTTGGTATTCCCGAAGTGCGCATCGGAGATGTGGGCGCACTTTGTGAAGATACTTATCCCTCACCCCGCGCACTGTCTAACACTTGGGATCTTTCTCTTGTGTCAAGTGTTGCGGACGATCTTTTTAAGATCGCAAGCTCTCGTGAAATGGGATTTGTAAAGGTCCCCGAACCCAGAGTTAGAATAAATCCGCATAGAATTCCTGTTTCGGAAGACCCGTTTTTAGGTGCGGAGATGTCAAAAGCATATCTTGCGGCTGCCCAGAGAGCGGGAATTGCCGTGGGAGTTGGAGGATTTGGAATTTACAATGACGAGGTCGAGTGGCTTGACGAGAAGACCGACGAACGATTCATATACGAATACATAGTCAAGCCGTACGTCGAGGCGCTCTCGACTACGGGTTGCGCGGCGATATTTACAGAACCGGACACCACGGCTAAAAATTATAAGGCGCTCAATTCTTCTCTCATGAAAATGGTTTCCGAGGGAAAGATAGCGAAAACTGTTTGCGAGGATGTATTTATCGAGCGCTATACTTCGGCTAAAAATCTAACGGAGATCGAGGGCTCGCTTACCGAAAAGACTCCTGAAGGAAGGATGACAAAAAATGCTACGCCCTTGTGCGCTCGCGTTACTGCAGAAAAGACCGTGTCCTATATTAACCAAGGCGGACTTTTCTTTGAAGGCTCGGCGCTCGCTCTTGAGTCTGCATTATCAAGGTACAAGCAGCTTACAAAAATGATAGAACACGGCACTTCTACCGTGGAAGAGTTGCAGGGTGAGGTCTTAAAGGGAAGAGCAATTTCCGAGGAGATGATCGATGACGCTCTTAATAGACTTCTGGATTTTGTTTTTGCAGTAAAGAGAAAGCCTAACTTGTCCCTTGTTGATACTGAGGAGTCGTTGGTAATAAAAGCCTCGGAACGCTCGGTCGTATTGCTTAAAAATCAAAATGGGCGCCTGCCGTTGAAAAGGTCTGAAAAGATAGCCTTTATAGGAGACGTTGCTATGCCGTCCGGTGGGGAAGAGTGCGCACTTGCCGATCAGCTTTCGGCTTTGTTGTTAGAGAGCGGATATCAAGTTGCAGGCTTTGAAAGAGGATATGATCTTTCCCTGGATAGAAGCGAAGATCTGGTAGCGGGAGCAGTGTCGCTCGCAAAAAGTGCCGACGTTGTTCTCCTGTTCCTCGGATTTTCCGATAAAAGAGCTTCAAGACTTCATAAAGAGAGAAGATTGTCTATCCCTGCAAATCAAAAAAGGCTTTTGGAGGCGCTTGCGACCGAAAAGAGGAAGATCGTCGCAATATTGCCGTCCGATACTCCTGTTGACGTGGGATATTCAAATAACTGCGCTGCGATTCTTCTCTCTCCGATCAAAACGAGATTTTGCGCCAATGCGCTGCGAAATATTTTGAGCGGAAAGGTGAGTCCCTCAGGAAAGCTTGCTAATTCTCTTTATTTTGACGCCGAGCAAAGATACTTGGATTTCAAGACCAGACGCGTGAGAGACAAGCTTTGCGTGGGTCCGTTTATCGGATACCGTTATTACGATCACGCAGAGAGATTTGACGGATTTCCTTTTGGTCACGGCTTGAGTTATACGCGATTCTCTTATTCTTCATTGTCGGTTTCCGATAATGTCGTCAGCCTTACCGTGAAAAACGACGGGGCTATGGCAGGCATCGAGACCGTTCAGATGTATGTTGGATATGAGGATCTTGGCGCAATACGCCCCATAAAGGAGCTTTGCGGATTTGTGCGAGTCGAGCTTCGTCCCGGAGAGAAGAAAACCGTTAAGATTCCCTTGAGGATACCGGAAATATATTCACCGGAAAAAGGTGAATTTGTTGCAGAGTCCGGTAAATACACGGTGTATATAGGATCTTCGCTCAAGGATATCAGACTGCAAAAAGTTATTACAGCCGGATCACAGTCGCCTAAATACGACGGGAAGAAGATCAGTGATTATATTTATTCGGAATCAAATATTAATTCCGACAACTTTAAATTGGAGGCTAAACTTAAAATTATGAAAAAGTCGATATTTAATATTGTGGCGGGAGCGGCCGCTATGTCGCTTGCAATAATTTTAAAAATATATTGCGCTTTGAACGGATTTGATTCGGCGTTTTTTGAGGTTTTCTGTATAGTGCTTGGAATATCCTCGATCGCGTTCTTTGTAACTGAGGCTATAAGAAGAAGCAAGCTTAGAAAAGCTGAGAAAGCGGATTTGAACGAAAAGAACAGCAAAATGTTTGAAGATGCCGAGAAGATTTCCGGATACAACGCGGACAAAATGTTTGTTGACGAATTTGACACGGCAGATGAAGCCGTTACCACCGACACAGAGGAGCGCATAGAAGGCGTCGATTCGGAGTATCTGCGCTATATTGACAGAGAGGTTAATTTTGCCTCCGCCGCCGCTGAATTTGAAAAATTCGCCGGGGAAAGAGGATGCAAGATAAGCTCAAACGTAGTAAAGAACGTCTTTGCCGCACTTTCTGCGTCCAGACTTGTGATCGTTAAGGGCATGAATGACGATGATTTCAAGGCGCTCCTTCTCATGCTTTCAAATTATTTTGAGTCACCTTTGTTTATCGATCGAGTAAATGATAGCTACAATAGCTGCGAGAGCGTTCTGTTTAAGACCGACGACCAAGGCAACAAGGTCAAAACAAACGTAAATTATGCTTTGGAGTCTGCGAGAAACAACGGACACAGTATTCATTTTGCCGCATTAACTCAGGTCGTCGGCGCTAATATGCCCCTGTATTTCTCCTCTTATGTAAATTATGTAAAGAATCCTCTTGCAAATAATCACGTTACCGTTCTTAATGAGAGAAACGTAGAGGCTTCCTACTATATTCCCAAGAACGTTTGGTTTGTGATAAATCTTGCCGAGGGCGAGTCTGTTGGAGAGATTCCCGATTTCGTGTCTGAGGTTGCTACGGTCAATTTGTTTGATATTGCGGAGTGTGCTCCCAGTGAGCAGCTGTCCACCGTTCATAAGTTCAGCTATTATCAGCTCGATTGGCTTGTTGAGAGAACTGCATCAAGATTTGCAGTTGACGAGGACCTTTGGAAGAAGATAGACAGATTTGAGGAAAAGGTCAACAGTCAAACCCCCTTCCATATCGGAAATAAGCTTTGGCTTTGCCTTGAAAAATTTGCATACGTTTATCTTGCGTGCGGTGGCGAGCAGATGAATGCCGTTGATGAGGCGGTTGCCGCAAAGCTGATAGTTCCCGTAATGCTGGCTCAAAAGGGAGTCGAGGCAGAGGACGGCAAGAGCCTTGATGAGACCGTTGAGGCTATATTTGGTGAAGACCGCGCAGAGGCTTGCAAGAGAGTTATCAAGGCGTGTGGATCGAATAGAGCATAAGAGTAGTCTAAGGAGTACGATCAATGTCATATATTTTTTCAATTTTTACAAATGCCGCCGTTAGTCAAGCGGCATTGGAGGCTCGCACGACCTTGATAGGAAGACTGACCTCTATGCCCGCCATAATTGCTTATTTTGTAGTCATTGTGGTCATCGTTGCTATATTGATCATTACGATCATGACCCAAGAGTCCAAAGAGCCCAAGGTGGAATATAGAGTAGCACCCGATCTTGTATCCAAGGATTCGGGAAAAGACGAAGAGCCGCAAGAGAATGGCGAGAGATTTTGCATGTTAAGCGAGATCGACAGGAACAGCACAAGATACGGACATCAAAGCTATGAAAAGGGAGTAGATCTCGAAAGCTTTTGCGAGGATTTCAGAAACTACGCCGCAAGCAAGCTGAAGCTGTATTATGATATAGACGATATAAGACGATTCGTAGCAGGACTTGCAGTATCCAAGCTGGTAATACTTCAAGGTATGTCGGGAACAGGTAAAACCTCACTGGCACACGCATTCGGCTCGTTTATAGATAATAGCTCAACCGTAATACCCGTACAGCCTATGTGGAAGGAAAGAACCGACCTTGTAGGATATTATAACGAGTTCACCAAGAGATTTAACGAAACTCTTCTGCTTGAGAAGATGTACGAGGCAAATTACAGTAAGGATATGTACATAACCGTTCTTGACGAAATGAACATAGCAAGAGTAGAGTATTACTTTGCTGAGTTTCTGTCTTTGCTTGAGCTGCCCGACCCCAATGAAAGATACATCGACGTAGTGTCGGACAAGTGGGAGAGCGACCCGAAGCAGTTCAAGGATGGAAGGATCAAGCTTCCCGAGAATATGTGGTTTATAGGAACGGCAAATAACGACGACTCGACCTTTGCAATATCGGATAAGGTATATGACAGAGCGATGATACTTAATCTGGACGCAAAGAGCGAGAGATTTGCCGCACCTCACGTAGAAAAGAAGCCAATATCTTCAAAGCAGTTCGTAGAGCTTGTGGATAAGGCGATAAAGGAATTTGAGGCAAGCAGAAGAAATATCAAGCGACTTGAAGAGCTTGACAAATATCTGATAGATCATTTCCATATAACCTTTGGAAACCGAATAATGAAGCAGATAAGAACGTATATTCCCGTATACGTGGCATGCGGAGGAGACGAGCTGTGTGCGCTTGACGATATACTTTCGAAGAAGGTCATCAGAAAGCTTGAGACACAGAACCCCATATATCTGCGCAACTC
>JAZUAS010000074.1:0-24094 GCA_045638125.1 Eubacteriales bacterium
TCCCCTCATCTCCAAAAACTTTTAAAAAGCTTTGCAGTTTAAGAGTGAAGCAATATCTGAGAACCTATATAAAACTTTAAATAAAGCACCTATCAAAAAGGCGTTGAAGCAAAACTCAACGCCTTTTGATTTTTATAATTCAAATATTTTAACCGACTTTATCGCCGTTCCCTCTTCGCGCTCGACCACTTCACCGAGAGCGAAAAATTTGCCGTTCTCGGAGCATATTTTCACACGAGAGCCGACCGCGAGGTCGGTTTTTATCTTCTTTTGATAGATAGGACAACCGTCACGGAAGAGCTTTTCGAAAAACGCAGGCAACTTGACCGCTTCAAGGTCGTCAAATAATCTTTCGGTGGGTAAAAGCAGGTCTTGACGCTCATTTTCGCCCAAATTTTCAATTTCTTCAAGCGTCTTGCACTCGTCAATAGAAATTCCGCAAGCCTCTACTCTTTCAAGAGTAGCCATTACGCCGCCGCAACCAAGCCTTGCTCCTATATCGGCGCAAAGAGTGCGGATATAAGTGCCGCCGCTGCAACTAACGATCAAAATATAGTCGGTCTTGCTCTCGGTCGGCTCACATTCGAGGGAAAACACGGTAATATCCCTCGCCTCGCGCTCGACTGTAACGCCCTGTCTCGCAAGGTCGTAGAGCTTTTGACCGTTCACCTTCAGCGCCGAATACATGGGCGGTATCTGCTTGATATTTCCCACGAACTCACGGCAGGTCGCCAAAACCTGCTCATATTCGGGAATATCGTCACATCTCGTCAAGACCTCGCCCGTAATATCCTCGGTATCGGTGGTAAGACCAAGACGCAGAGTTGCTCTATACGTCTTTCTGTCCGACGATATATACTCACAAGCCTTTGCCGCTCTGCCCACAAGCACCACAAGCACTCCCGTGGCAAGCGGGTCAAGCGTTCCCGCGTGACCGACCCTTTTGGTGTTATAAAGCCTTCTGACACGGTTGACCACGTCGTGAGAGGTCATTCCCTCTCCCTTGCGCACCGCCAACACGCCGCCAGGCATATTATCTAATTCAGAATGTTTCATAATTCCTCGATTTCTCCTACTTTTCTTGCAAGAAAAGTAGGCAAAAGAACTCCCCAAAGGATAGTAATTTAACCTGTTTTTCGGGTTTTAAAACGACATAAAAATCTTTTTAAAATCTAACGATTGCAGAGTTAATGGTAAATCCCTTTTCCGAAAAATTCTTCTCGTACTCGGTCATAACGTTGCCCTCGGCTCTCTCGCTGTTATGCAGGTCGCGTGTCATCCACTCGACGTTAAGACCAAACTCCGCAAATTCTTCAAGGGAGAAGTCAAAAAGACCTACGTTGTCGGTCTTGAATATAAGCAGACCGCCCTCTTTGAGAAGCTTTTTATATTTTGCAAGATAATTTCTGTGAGTCAGACGGCGCTTCGCGTGACCCGCCTTAGGCCAAGGATCACTGAAATTAAGATAAATCACGTCAAGACAATGCTCGGGAAACCACTCCTCAAGATTATCCGCGTCACCAATTATAAAACGCAGATTGTCAGGTCTTGACTCCTTGCACGCCATAGCCTTCTCCAGAGCGAGACAGCAAACGTCACGCGCCCTCTCCATAGCGATCAAGTTGCAATCTTGATCCTTCGCCACCGTACCGACAGCAAAATTGCCCTTGCCGCAACCGATTTCAAGACAAAGCTTACGGCTCTTATCGGTAAAGGGGGCTGCGGGCTCGTCCTTCAAAATAGTGGGGTCTTCTATCAACAGCTCTGCACAGGCAAGAATTCTCTCCTCGCCGTGCTTCTTTTTTCTCATTCTCATAATATTTTCCTAAACTTATAAAACAAACTTTAATTCGTTTCGATACCTTTTTTGAAAGTTTTTGGAGATGAGGGGAGAGTGCAGAGAGGGGAGAAGAACGCTTTTCCCAAAAAGGTTCTTCTCCCCTCTTTGCATCTATCGCTCATCCTTATACGTTAAATCTGAAAAGAACGATGTCTCCGTCCTTCATGACGTACTCCTTACCCTCGGAGCGGACAAGTCCCGCTTCCTTAGCGGCTACCATATTGCCGCAAGATACGAGATCGTCAAATGCGATGACCTCGGCTCTGATAAATCCGCGCTCAAAATCGGAGTGGATCTTACCCGCCGCCTGGGGTGCCTTGGTGCCTCTGGTGATAGTCCAAGCGCGGACCTCCTCGGGTCCTGCAGTGAGGTAGGAAATAAGGCCAAGCAAGGAATAGCTTGCCTTGATAAGCTTGTCAAGACCGCTTTCCTCAATGCCCATATCCTCAAGGAACATCTGCTTTTCGTCGCCCTCAAGCTCGGCGATTTCCGCTTCAATTCCTGCACAAACGGCAATTACTCCGCTCTTTTCGGTCTCGGCAAATGCCTTGAGCTTCATATAAGCCTCGTTTTCGGTAGGCTCACCTGCAACGTCATCCTCGCTTACGTTTGCGACGTAGATAACAGGCTTCATAGTAAGGAGAGGGGTGTCGTAAAGACAAGCCAGCTCGTCCTCGGAAAGCTCCATAGTTCTGGCGCAAAGACCGCTCTCCAGAGTCGCGTAAATTCTCTCAAAGAGAGCAAGCTCCGAGGCAAGCGTCTTGTCGCCCTCCATACGGTTCTTGGTTCTGTCCATTCTTCTCTCAACCATTTCCATGTCCGAGAAGATAAGCTCCATATTGATGGTCTCAAGGTCGCGCATAGGATCGACCGAGCCGTCAACGTGAATGATATTATCATCCTCAAAGCAACGAACAACGTGAACGATAGCGTCGCACTCACGAATGTTGGAAAGGAACTTGTTTCCAAGACCCTCACCCTGGGATGCGCCCTTAACAAGTCCTGCGATGTCAACAAACTGAATGATAGCAGGGGTGTACTTCTTGGGGTCGTACATCTTCGCGAGCACGTCGAGACGGCTGTCGGGAACCGTCACCACGCCCACGTTGGGTTCAATGGTGCAGAAGGGATAGTTCGCGCTCTCCGCACCTGCATTTGTCAAAGCGTTAAAAAGTGTTGATTTTCCTACGTTAGGAAGTCCAACTATACCAAGTTTCATTAATTTATACCTGCTTTCCGTAAAAATACGCATAATTATCGATTATAAATATATTATAATACATTTTGAAAGATTTTTCAAGGGGTATTGAAGAAATTAAGAACATAAATATCAAAAAACGGTCGATTTGAATTTTACTTCAAATCGACCGTATAGGTATTTTCCAATATTGCTTTTACTGCTGCTTGCTGACTCTGTCCATCTCGATCAGGGCATCGTTTACAGCGCCGTAAATATCAAGTATTGCGGGAGAAAGCTGAGCAATAGTCAAATCGGGATCAACTGTGTGATTTCCGTTTGCATCTACTGTATAAAGATCGTAATACTTTTCATAAGCCTCGCCAACGATATCTATTCCTGCGCCGGCATATTCTCGGTCATTCAAGATTCGGTATGCATCATTCAAAAGCGTTTGGAGAGTATTTATCGCGGTCGCGTCCTTGGCAGTAACGATATTTTTAATACTTACATCCGCGGCAACACTATGCGAATAACTACCCAGAGTGTACTTTTCTCCGTTGATATCGTAGGAATAACCGTCGATCAACTTATACGTTGCGGCATCAGCCTTCCAGTTATCGGTAACGAAAGAGCCCGTTCCGTTTCCACCGTCGTATGTAACGACGTTTGCGGTTCCCGAATAAGTGCTTCCAATTCTGTACCAATCGCTGATCTTATTGCCGTTTTGATCTCGATCACAGGTGAATACTACCGCGTATACAGGCACGTAGGCTCCTGCTTTATTCAACGGGTCTATCGTCAGATAGAGCGTCATTTCACAGCCGTAGCCGTTAAACACACCGCCGTTTGAGGAGTTCACCGCCGTGTAATCATCTCCCGTATACCGGTTTCCGTCTAAGTTTTCGTGTTTGATCAGAACCGTTGCATCCAACTGTTCTTTACCAACCATTATTTGCAGCTGTCCCGCAAATAGTGTGTTGACCGCAACGGAGTCCTCACTTGAAGATCCCTTAACGTTTCCTATATAGTTTGACGTCCATTCCTGACGTCCGTCAAACTTGTTATCCAGAGCATCAATAAGCTGCTCGTAGGTTGATGTCGTATTCAAAATGTTGAGGAACTTTTCCTCTACTACTGCAAGCGCCTCGCGCTCTCCGTCAACGTTGATACCGAACTGGAAATTGATCAAGGTTCTCCAGTCAATATTGGAATTCATGCTGTTTCCCACCGTATAGGTAACGGTAAAGCTCAGCGTTTGTCCTGGTGCAACCTTCTTACCGTTTGCAGTGGCGTTTGCCAGCGAGCAAACAACTCCGATTTGGGATCTGCCGTTGTATGTTGAAACGTAGCCGTTTCCGTTATACCCGTCAAGAGGGGATTGGAAATAGATTCCTCGGTAGGAGTAGGTCAATTTAGTGTTATTTAATACCGTAACAGTATAAGTAACAGTACCGGCAGAATTTCCTTTTCTGCTGATGGTGGAATCAAGGGCTGTGGAATATTGCAGATAGCTTACTTGATTTTTATCGGTGTTTGAAGTATTTTGCGTGGAAACACTGGTAATAAACAAACCGTAAGGAATATCGGTTTTTACCGAACCGCTTACTCGCATTGTGCTGCTTACTGCAGCGTAGCCTAAAGAAGAAGATAAACAAAGAAAGGCGAGCAACATACAAACCGCACAAACTTTCCATGTCTTCATTGTACATCACTCACCTTTCTTGTTATGGATTTAAATTCAGATCTCTTCGTTGTTGGGGATTTCCTCGACTGCTTCGGATTGTTTGGTTTCCTCAGGTGCGTCGATTTCATCATCGGGAGCAATCATAGCGGTAAAGATCTTCTCCGCCTTGCGTCTGACCACTCCGATTATTTTCTTGAGAGGACGATCAAGGGTTGCGGAATCGATTCTGTAATTTCCGCGAGCAACCTCTGCCTCACGAACGATATCTTTATCGCTTGCCTCATCTCTGGTGGGGACGAGAACTACGTCGCCTTCATCAACGATATTGCCGTCGGGATCATAACGATATATTCTGTGGTTTCTTTCTTCCCAGATAATATCGATAGCTTCTACCGTGTTTTCATCAACGGTCTCCTCTTCTGTGCAAGGAATAGAAGCAAGGATCTCTTCGACCTCGTTTTCAGATACTTCCTCAGCTACTGCCTCGACCTCGGGCTCTTCCTCGATCTCTGCTTCTTCAACAGTTGCAATTACCTCGGGCATCTCTCCGTTCTCTGCCTCAACTTCGACCTCAGCGTCTTCAACGATCGTTGCGATCTCAGGCTCGGAATCGAGCTCGGGCTCAGGAGCGGGGGGAGGTGTGGGATTGTTTACTACGACCCTAACGACGGGACGAACTACGTTAGTTATGTTGGGCTTAACAATAGTCGTCTGTACGGGTTCCTGCTTAGGCTCGGGGGCAGGATCAGACTCAGTGTAGCCATCAACCTTGATCTCATACAAATACAAAAGCTTGCTATCTGTGGGGATCATGAACTTAGTGCAGGTCTTATCCTCATTTTCATACATAAGGATAGGTGCTTGGATGGTATCTCTGATCTCAAGCATTTCGTCAAAGGTATCGACCACAATGATCTGATATCCTTGAGTCTTGAACATATTCTTAATCTTCTGGATGTATGACTTATACTGAGATACGATCTTCTTGACACGTGCAGTATAAGTAATGTCAGCCGTTCTTGTAAAGTAAATGAATGCAACAAGAATTGCTATCAACAAAATGTCGACAACTCCCAGCACGATAGCCGCAGTCTTAAACACTTCGCTTCCGGCCCCTCTGGTGCAAGCAATCATTTTTGCTTCCGCATCGGGAACGGCGGAGGTCATTTTAACGTTGACCGTTTTGGTTGTTAGAGGTATACGTAATTCGGAGGAATATGTATCTACACTGCTTCCGGAAAACGCGTTACAATCGCTCAAAACATCAACGTTTAACGTTACAACGATATTACTTGTAGTCGAGTTCAGATCATAGGTTGCCAAGAAACGATTTGCAAGATCGTTATATTCGTCATAATTCAATACTACGATCTCGTTAATAGTCAATCGGCTCGAACTGTTCTGGGTCTTATTTTGTACGTTTACCAGCTCATATTCCGGATTGTAAATTGCAACGCCGGACGTATCGTCAACGATCTCAAGTCTGGATGTGATCGTGTAAGAGTAGCGATAGTTTACGTCCTCCGCATCCATATCGATCTCATAGCTGAAATTGGTAATGATCTTATCGATCAACGATGCAACGTAGGATTGATTCTTTTCAAGATAGGGAGAATCGTAGAATTCGTTATCCTTAAGATAAACGTCATAATCGATACTTCCGCCCTCGGTGTACTCAATGTAGTATTGCTTGTCCAATTGGTAATAAACCAGAGCTGATATCAGTACCGCAATAGCAACAACAATACAAATAACCGATTGCACAAAGATCCACTTTTCACGGTTTTTGCGATATAGTCCGCGTTTTTTCTTTTCGGATTCAGACATACTTGTAACCTCCTTTCTTTCAATTATTTATAAATTCTCGTAACAGTAAGGTAGGATAACCGATAAACGAAATCTTCAAATCGGTTAATCCAACGATATCGCTTTCCAAGCGATATCCGTCATCCAAATCTTCATTTGCGTCGCCCTTGGTGTAGTACCTTACCTCGCCGCCGATATTTTCGATTTGAACGACTCTGTGAACGATTCTGGATTCATTTTGCAGAAAAACTATGACCTGACCTTCTTTAATTGCCTGGTCATCGTATCTTTCGTAGATGATCATATCTCCCTTATTAATCTCTCCCGTCATACTTTCGGTTGCGATTACAAGCGCACCGAAGCGGAATTGACAGGATATCAGCATAGCGACCAGTATTACGATCACTACCGTAAATACTGTGCCGATGGCGCCGAAGCTTTTTCCTTTTCTTACGGCGTTCTGCTTTTTCTTTTCATACAAAGCCGAAACCAATGCCAGCATAACGACGGGAAGAATGATCTTGATGCACGAGGTAAGTGAATCCGACATGCTCGTGATCATAGGAACGAAATAGATATAAAGAGTTGTGATCAAGCGAAACACGATATTTGGTGTCGCGCCGTATCTTTTAGAAATGTAGTGATAATAGATGTTTGCGGTCACCGCAGGAAGGAGCGCCAACCCTACCAGGTCCATAAAACGGTTGAAGGTGGTGATTCCGACGATGTTTGACATCATCAGCATTTCAACGATAACACAAGACAGATAAGATATAACGCTTACAAGCTTATCCTCCTGCGCCAGAAGAACGTATCGGATGATCTCGATTGAAACAATAATAATTGCTGTCGGAATAATAATAGTAAGCAGCTTCTCTGTATTCACGAAATAGGGATTTTCGTAAAACTGCAAAGCCAATCCGCTCATTTGATAAAGCACAACGTATATAACGCCTATGATGCTTGAAAGAAGCAAAACCTCTTTTTTGTTTATTGACAACGAGCGCCTTCTTTTTATTAAAAGGCAGGTTGCAATTGTAAGTGGTATCAGAACGCACGCGGCAACTGTCTTACTGTCTCCAACGTTTACAAACAGCAAACTAAGGAGGAGCACAAATGCAAGAGAAGATATAACGTAAAGTATTTTTTTGTCTTGGTTCATCTGTGCTTCCCCCTTTCCTAATTACTTACGTATGTTTTTTACGTATATTTTACTTTGGAATTTGTTTTGTTTGTTAAATTACTCTGCAGAAGTTGCAGTTACGGTAAGAACGAAGTCGCCGGTGTAGGTTTCAGCGGTGTTCTTGTCCATGGTAACGGTAACCTGGAAGGTTGCGGTCTCACCTGATGCAAGTCTGGGGGCAGTAGCGGTTGCATTACCCTCAGCATCCAACCAAGTGGTGGTAGCGGTGAAGAAGTTATTAGCGTCAGTCTCGGTGATGGTGGGAGTGTTCAAGGTTACAGCATACTTGTTGTTGTTAACAATGGTGAAGGTAGCAACAACCTTATCGCCCTGGTGAACAAGACCTGCAACGTCAAATGTTGCGGACTTAGCGCCGTTGGTGCAGATAACCTTAGAAGCAGATTCAGCAGCAGCAAGACCTGCGCCTGCGGTAATAGAACCTTCCTTGAAGGTTACGTCGATGGGGTGAGGTGCGTTGGAAACAGCGCCGCTAACGGTCAAGTCTGTGGAGAGAGCCGCATAACCGATTCCAAGAGCGAGTGCTGCTACGAGCAAGAGGGAGATAATTAGTGTTCTTCTTTTTTTCATGATTTTTTCTCCTTTATAGAAAAAATTTAAATTTTTGTGAGCGTTCCCTAACCGCTCTTTTTAAGCCAAAACTCGTCCGTTTGAGCTTTGTAGACACATTTTAGCACCCAATGACTACAACTTGACTACAAAAACAAAAGATTTTTTAAAAATTTTGTTCAAACGGCAAATTTTTTTGAAAGTTGGATTTATCTGTTGGTTTGTATGTTACTTTTCTGTCACCGGCGACAGAAAAGTAACCAAAAGAACGATTTTACTAACTTTTCTTTCAACAGCGAAAGAAAAGTTACAAAAGAAACGCCGCACGGAGGATAGGGGCGAGTCTCACGAATAAAAAAGCGAACATGCCGCATTTTTATTCGTTTCAACAGCCCCTCCCCCGTGTCCCCCAACCCCAATGGTTAAAAGAGATAAGTTAAGATTATAGCCAAATTAAACTTTTACATTTAATGAGGCTTTCCTTCGGAAAGGTCGCTTGCGCGACAGAGCTTTAAGCTTTAATAAGATTACGGCTACGGTTCAAAAGTTTAAGAGGGGCTTTATGTCTATTTAACAAATTACACCCACCACAAACAGAGAGGGGTTTCTCAAGGGGAGAGGATGTCGCAGGGCGAGAAAATGCGGCATGTTCGCTTTTTCTCGTTCAAGACCCCTTTCCCCTTGAGCGGCGTTCTTTTGGTTCGTTTTCTGCCGACGCGGGCAGAAAATGAACATAAAAAACACACCGATAAATTGCAATATATGAGCTATAATGCAGGCATAAAACGACCTCCCTATAAACAAGGGAGGTCGTTTATCATATTCAAATTTTCAATTACAGACTTGCGCGCCAGTCTCCGATAGCATCTGCGGTGAGAATGGAATTCTGTATCAAACGCACGTCGCTGACGTTCTCGCCAAAGCTTACGTCTTTAACCGCGTTGATAAAGCTCAACTGGCGAGGGACGTGAACCCAACCGCACTCGGACAGGCTACCTCCGTTATCAAAAATACCGTCGATAACAAGATAGCTGATGCATGCCGCCGCGTCGGTTATCCAAGCAACGTGATGCTTTTTGCCGTCGCAAACGTTGATAGAGCCTTGAACCGTAAAGTTTGCGTTTTCACCCGCGGCGAAGCAACGAAGCGTGCCGTCCTCGGCAACCTCAACCTTAAATCCGCCTCTTTGTCTGCTACATGCGGAAATAACGCTGTCGCCCTCATTGAAGGTTCCCTCAAAGATCCAGGTCGTTCCGCTGTTCTCTAAGATCTCCTTCCACTCAATTCTATCGCTCTGGTTGACTTTAGAATAAGTTTGCTTAGGAAGTCCGCCCTGCTTCAAGTCAGCCATGGAAACGCCTTCAAGCTTTGCGCAGACGGTATCTTGGTTCAAGAGAGCGTTCTGAAGTCTTTCGTCAACGGTATGAATTCTCGCGATAAACTTTTGAGTTTCGGTTATCATAAGCTTGCCCTCGTACTCAATAAGGTCGGGATAGCTGATGGAAAGACGGTCGCCAAAGTGATAGAAAAGTATCTCGGGTTGACCGTAAACAAGCTCTTTACCGTTTTCGGTGTCCACCTCAAAAGCGGGAGCGCACCAAGCGGGATCACGGAAGTCATATCCCATATTGCCCACGTTGTGGAACCAATAGAGATACTTGCCGCTCTTAAGCTTCCAGAGGAAGTTTGCCGCTCTCGGCTGCTTTACGGGCAGACCGCCTACGTGCTTCGGGATAAATCCGTCGGTAAAATTCTTACCGTCGTCGTGGCTGACGAACACGAGAGGATAACCGCTCTCGGTTCTCGAGGTACAGAAAAGAGTACCATCGGAAAGCTTTACGCAACAATGCTCCTCGGTAATTCTGTCACCGGGGCGAGGCAAAAGCTCCTTTGCTCCCTCGGGAAGCGTAATGAATGGCGTATGAGGATCCTGAACTATACCTCTTGCCACGAGAAGAACTCCGCGCGAGGTTTCAAAGTTATACAGATCCTTTACTCCGAGGAAGGGCTTGCCCACCATTATGTAAAGATCGTCGCCGTCAATGAAAGGACGCGCTACGTTCCACATAAAGCGATACTGCTTGCCGTTACCTGCCTTCGGGAAGAAGGGATACCTTGTGTCAAGGTCGGTTATACCTACGTCTACAATAATTCTTTCCGACCAGGAAAGTCCCTTGTCGTCACTGTATTTCAGACAGTAAGTGCCACCCATATCAAATCTGTGAGATTCAAACTCACCCTTCTTGTAGTGGTCAAGATTGTAGTTGTACAGGCAGTAGATCCTGTCAAAACGGTCGGTTACAAGCACAGCGTAAGCAGACTCCCACTCGGTGTCTTCGATGAGGGTTCCCTCGCTCCAGGTCACACCGCCGTCAAGTGAGCGCATTACCGAAACGAACTGACCTGCGGCGCCCTCCTCGCCCTTTCCCGTAGTCGTGGCGCAGACAAAAGTGCCGTCGGACATAACTACGATACTGGGCTGATCCGCATATCCTCCCGCGGTGGGGATCTCTATTCCGTTGTTTATATATCTTGAATCGTTGTTGATCATAATCTGCCTCCAAGAATAGTTAAAATACTATATTGATTATACCTTTTTTCGTTGATAAAATCAATACCTTGTCCCAAATTTATAATTATGTCCGAATTTTACTCAGAGATCTTAAACAAAACCTTCATGGTATTGGTCTTTCCGCTGATGATCTCCTGGAAGACCTCCTGCCCCTCGTCAAGGGGCTTGACGTGGGAGATTACCGGAGCAAGCTTGTCGCCGTACTGCTTGAGGTAATCGATAGCGTCCTTGTAATCAAGAGCGGTATAAACACGAGTACCGATGATCTGCTGCTCTGCAAAGTTAACGGTACGGAGGTCAAGGGCGGTAGGCTCCTTGAATACGCTGAGAAGAAGGATCTCGCCGCGAACGCCCGTAATATCGGTCATCATCTTTGCCGCAGAGGGATGTCCGCTTGCTTCAACGAGAACGTCAACGCCCTCGTCGTCGTTATTTGCGTAAATGTATTCCTTAACGTCACATTCCTTGGGATTGATAACGTTAAGTCCCAAAGCCTTTGCCATCTCTATTCTCGCGGGCTGGGTCTCTATGCAGAACAGTCTGCTGACACCGCTATCCTTAAGCATAAGAGCGCTGAGAAGTCCCATAGGGCCAAGACCAACAACAGCCGCAGAGCCGTGGAACATCTTCTTTATCATACGGAGACCGTGAACTACAACTGCCGCGGGCTCGATGATAGTAGCAAGCTTGAAATCAAGCTCCTCGGGGAGCTTCAAGAGACACTTGTCGGGGATAGCCGCATACTCTGCCATACCGCCGTCAACGTCGATACCGTAGAAACGGAGAGTCTTACAAACGTGGGTGTTGCCTGCAAGACAAGCACGGCACTTGCCGCAATAATACAGAGGATTGATAACTACCTTGTCGCCAACCTGAAGTGTTGTGTCAGCGCCCACGCCGATAGCCTCAACAGTACCTGTGAACTCGTGTCCCATAATAAGGGGAGCCTTTGCTCTGGGGTGCTTGCCGCAATAAATGCCAACGTCCGAGCCGCAAATACCCGCGTAAGCAACCTTAATAAGAAGCTTGCCGGTATAATCGGGAATAGGACGCTCCTCTATAACAACTCTTTCTTTTTCTGTCCAAACTAATGCTTTCATAAATAATAACTCCTTTATGTAAATGAATAAAACCCTGTTTTATTACTTAACCATGTATCCGCCGTCAACGGGAATGATCGCGCCGCAAACGTAATCACTTGCAGGGGATGCGAGGAAGACGGTAAGACCCTTCATATCCTCTGCCTTTCCCCAACGACCCTTAGGAATACGTGCGCTGATGGTAGTAAATCTGTCCTTGTTTGCGATAAGTGCCGCGTTGAGGTCGGTCTCCATGTATCCGGGAGCGATAGCGTTGATATTAATACCCTTGCCTGCCCACTCGTTGGTAAGTGCCTTTGTCAGCTGCATAACTGCACCCTTGGATGCCGCATACGCAGGAACAGTCTGTCCACCGAAGAAGGAAAGCATGCTCGCTACGTTAATGATCTTACCGTAGCCCTTTTCGATCATTACCTTACCTGCCTCCTGGCAAAGAATAAATACGGAATTGAGGTTTACGTCGAGCACGTTTTCCCAATCCTCATAGGGGAACTGTTCTGCAGGATGACGGTGGATAACACCGGCACAGTTTACTAAAATATCAAGGTCGCCGCCAAGCAAAGCAAGGCTTTCGTTAAATGCGCGGTAGTTTTCTTCCTTAAGAGCAAGGTCTGCCTGTACTGCCTTGCATCCAAGCTTTTCAGCAGACTCATAAACGCGTGCGGAAGATCCGATAATAACTACGTCACAGCCTGCCTCGCAGAGTGCCTCTGCCATGCTGTAACCGAGGCCGCGGCTACCGCCTGTTACTATTGCTTTTTTTCCGGAAATGTCAAACATATTGTTCATATTTTTTCTCCCTTTCAAATATGATTTTTCTTTATTGTAACATATTAAAAAACCAATGTAAATTGCTAATATAACAAAAGATATTGACAATTCGGTAGAAATCATATATAATAGCATTAAAGACAGGAGATGGTGACAATTATGCAAAATAAATTTTCAAAATTTGTTAACGACGACAGATGCACATACAAACACGCCAAGGGAACGAGCGCAAATCCCTCCAAGGAATTTCACAACTATCACGAGATAATACTCTTCGTCGGCGGAAAAACGACCTTTCTTTCCGAAGAAAAGCGCATTCCGCTCTCCCCTTATCAGATAATAATAATTCCCAAAGAAACATATCATCAATTTATCAATATAACCGACGAAGAATACCACAGATGCGTGTTCAGCTTTTATGATATTCCCGAATTTGAGGAATTGATCACAAAATGTATGTACTCTACCCGAGTTATCGGGGCAAGCAAAGAGCAAGAGTTGCTCTTTCGCAAGATGAACGAAACCGTTGATTCCGATCGCTCCGAGAAAGAAAAACAGATCGTGATGCAAGCTCTGCTGGCGCTTGTGTTGAGTGAAGTCGCGCACGATCATTCCGCCGTCAAGGAAGGTAGCGAGCCGAACGAGATAACCTCAAAAAGCATTGAAATCATAAACGAAAATCTTGGCAACAGGCTCTCCATAGAGGATATTTCCAAAAAACTGAACGTGTCGGTATCGACCCTAACTCAAACCTTTAAAAAGGACATGAACATATCGGTCTACCAATACATTTTAAGAAAAAAGCTGATCATGGCAAGGCAAAGGATACAAGACGGCGAATCCGCCACCACGGCGGCGATGCTCTGCGGCTTTAACGACTATTCAAGCTTCTACAAGCAATATAAAAAAATGTTTGGTGTTATGCCCTCCGAAAGGACGGCAAGGTTTAAATAAAAAAACGGTGTGCCTGAATCAGGCACACCGTTCTTTTTTACAGTCCCAAAGCCTGCGACGCGATGGAGAAATAGATCACAAGAGTGACGGTGTCAACGATCGTCGTAATAAAGGGCGACGCCATAACCGCGGGGTCGAGTTTGATCTTTTTTGCAAGCATAGGCAGTATAGTTCCTACCACCTTTGCCACGACTACCGCAAAGAAAGCCGTTGCGCTGACTATTGCCGCGACCATTAAATTGTCCTGCACTGCCCCGTTTTCAAGAATGATCTGGGGCTGAAGACGGAAGTCAACCAGCATAGTCTTAATAAAGCAAACTATCGCCAAGCATATACCGCAGAGCGCCGAAACTCTAAATTCCTTCCACAAAACGCGGAAGAAGTTCTTCATAGTGATCTCTCCCAGCGACATAGCACGAATGATTGCAACCGAGGACTGACTTCCCGCGTTACCGCCGGTATTCATCAGCATCGGGAAGAAGACGGTCAGCACCGCGTAAGTTCCGATCGCATTTTCATAGTGAGTTATAACCGCGCTGGAGAATATAGCCGCCAGCATAAGGACGAGAAGCCAAGGAAAACGCTTTGTCCAGGTCTCAAAAACACCAGTTTTCAAGTACGGCTTATCGGTAGGGGTAATACCTGCCATAAGCTCGATATCCTCGGTAGCCTCCTCGTTAATGACGTCGATCGCGTCGTCAACGGTTACGATACCAACAAGTCTTTTTTCCTTATCAACAATAGGAAGCGCCAAAAGTCCGTATTTTGCGACGGTGTCTGCGGCGTACTCCTTATCGTCTATGGTAGAAGCGTAAATAGGCTCCTCGGTCATTATGTCACCGATAAGATCGTCGGGCTTTGCAAAGAGCAGATCCTTAAAGGAAACTGTACCCTCAAGCACACGTCGCTCGTCGGTTACGTAGGCAATATATACGGTTTCTTTATCAATACCGATCTTTCTGATATATTCGACCGCTTGAGCCACTGTCATTTTCGCGTGAATGCCGATATATTCGACGGTCATCACGCTTCCGGCACTTGACTCGGGGTAAGCCAAAAGCTTATTTATCTCGCTCCTGGTCTCTGGAGTGACACTTTTCAGAATTTTAGTCACCAGATTTGCAGGCAGCTCACTGATGGCGTCAACCGCGTCGTCAAACGCAAGATCCTCAACGATTGCAGATATTTCCTTATCGGTCATAGCGGCGACGATTCTCTTCTGAATATCCGGATCAAGCTCGGCAAATACGTCTGCCGCCTTATCCTTTTTTATAAGCTTAAAGACTCGGGGAATTCGCTTTGCATCTATTTCGGAAAAGAAATCCGCTACGTCAACAGGGTTGATTTCGTCGATGGCAGCGACAAATTCGGAATATCGTCGGTTATCAAGCATCTCAACCAGAGAGTCGAATATGCTCTCTATCTCTTCTTCACGAACTTCCTCGGCACTTTCATATTCTTCGTCCTTCAGTTCTTCCTTTACTAGCATTTCCTGCTCGTGTACTTCTTTTGCGAGCTCTTCATTTTCGCGCTCGGACTCTTCATTTTCGCGCTCGGACTCGTCTTTTTCGTCCTCAAACTGCTCATTTTCAAAATCAGTCATCTCTTTCCCCTCCTTTTTTGTTATTATAAAGGATATTTTAGCCACAAAATCCCCATATTATCCTTAATATAGAATACCATTAGACCCGCTTCTATTCAATAACATTTTTTTGCAAAAATGTAAACAAAAAAAGCTTGGGGACAGACCCCTAAAGGTCTGTCCCCAATTTATATAACTCAAATTACTCTGCCTTAGCTTCCTCGTCGATAAGACGAACGATAGCCATTTCAGCAGCATCGCCGCGGCGAGCGCCGATCTTGAAGATCTGAGTGTATCCGCCCTGTCTCTCTGCGTACTTAGGAGCGATCTCGTTGAACAACTTAGTTACAACGTCCTCCTTGGTGATGTATGCAAGAGCAGCTCTGCGGCTTGCAAGAGTGTTCTTCTTGCCAAGTGTAATCATCTTTTCTGCGATGGAACGAACTTCCTTTGCTCTGGTGAGAGTAGTCTCAACCTGTCCGTTCTCAAGCAGCAGGGTAACCATTCCGCGAAGCATTGCTTTTCTGTGTGCGGTAGGTCTGCCAAGTTTTCTGGTTCCGGGCATTTCCAATTCCCTCCTTCTGCTTAATTAATCTAAATTTCTTACTCCTCTTCGCGCTTAAGGTCAAGACCAAGCGAATGGAGCTTCTGAATAACTTCGTCAAGCGACTTCTTACCAAGGTTTCTAACCTTGATCATATCCTCTTCGGTGCGATTGGTAAGATCTTCAACTGTATCGATGCCTGCTCTCTTCAAGCAATTGAAGGAACGAACAGACATGTCAAGTTCCTCAATGGTCATCTCAAGGACTTTCTCCTTGATGGTCTCTTCTCTCTCAACCATAATCTCTGTCTTCTTTGCATCATCCGAAAGATCTACAAACAAGTTGAGATGCTCATTGAGAATCTTGGCTCCGAGCGAAACCGCTTCCTTAGCCGAACTGCTGCCGTTGGTAAGTACCTCGATCGTGAGCTTGTCAAGATCGGTATTGCTACCGGAACGGGTGCTTTCAACCTCGTATTTTACCTTATACACAGGTGTGTAAATAGAGTCTGTGTAAATGGTATTGATCGGCATTGTGGAATTCATACCCATCATATCACTGTGAAGCTGCTTGTTGCGCTCCTGGGATACGTAACCTCTGTCGCAGTTGAAGGTGAGCTCCATGTAGAATCTCTCATTCTCTCCAACGGTTGCGATGTGGTGATTGGGGTTAAGAATTTCTATGTCGGAATCCTGCTTGATGTCACCTGCAGTTACCTCATGCTCGCCTACGACGTCGATGAAGACGGTCTTGGGGCCCTGGCAGTGAAGCTTTGCAATGATACCCTTGACGTTAAGAACGATCTCAGTAACGTCCTCAGTAACTCCGGGGATTGTAGAAAATTCGTGAAGAACTCCGTCGATCTTAATATTTGTTACCGCTACTCCGGGAAGGGAGCTGAGAAGAACTCTACGAAGAGAGTTTCCGAGGGTGTGGCCAAAGCCTCTCTCAAGGGGCTCGATCACAAAGGTTCCAAATGAACCATCTTCGCTCATTTCAGCGGTAGTAATATTGGGCTTCTCTATCTCAATCATTCCAAATAAACCTCCTATAAATATTTGTGTTAAAGCTTATGGGCTTTGCGAACGTCGGACATGTCGGCAAGCAATACCGCATCATCCGAAAAATTATATGCGGTATTACTTGGAGTAGAGCTCGACGATAAGCTGCTCGTTGAAATCGAAGTCGATGTCTTCTCTTGCAGGGAAGGATACAACCTTAGCCTGAAGATTGGTCTTATCAACGTCAAGCCACTTAGGAGCAGTCTTGCTCTCAAGAGCCTCAGCAAGTCCCTTGATCTTAGCAGAGTCACGGCTGGACTCCTTAACAGCGATAACGTCGCCGGGCTTTACAAGGATGGAAGGAATGTTAACCTTCTTGCCGTTGAGAGTAAAGTGTGCGTGGAGAACGAGCTGACGAGCGTCTCTGTGAGACTCTGCGAGACCCATTCTGTAAACAGTGTTATCAAGACGGCGCTCGAGGAGAACGAGAAGGTTCTCACCGGTCATACCCTCTTTACGAGCTGCTTCCTCATAGTAGTTCTTGAACTGCTTCTCAAGAACACCGTAGTATCTTCTGGTGGACTGCTTTTCACGAAGCTGAACGCCGTACTCACCCATCTTCTTCTTTGCTGCGCCGTGCTGACCGGGAGCTGTGCTTCTACGATCAAGTGCGCACTTACCGCTGGTGCATCTCTCACCCTTAAGGTAAAGCTTCTTGCCTTCTCTACGGCAGAGCTTGCATGCGGGTCCTGTATATCTTGCCATGTCTAATACCTCCTGTAAAATTATACGCGTCTGCGCTTAGGCGGTCTGCATCCGTTGTGGGGGATGGGAGTAACGTCCTTAATGAGAGTGATCTGGAGACCACAAGTCTCGAGTGCTCTGATTGCGGATTCACGTCCCGAGCCGGGGCCCTTTACGTAAACCTCAACAGACTTAAGGCCGTGCTCAACAGCTGCCTTTGCAGCAGTCTCGGAAGCGGACTGTGCAGCGAAGGGTGTGCTCTTTCTGGAGCCCTTAAAACCAAGTTCGCCTGCAGAAGCCCACGAAATTGCGTTTCCGTAAACATCGGTGATAGTTACGATAGTGTTATTGAAAGTGGACTGAATGTGTACTGCGCCCTTTTCAATATTCTTTTTTTCGCGGCGCTTTCTAACGACTTTTTTTGTTGCCTTTGCCATTTTTATGCCACTCCTTTATTACTTCTTCTTGTTTGCGATGGTCTTTGCGGGACCTTTTCTTGTTCTCGCATTGGTCTTTGTTCTCTGACCTCTTACGGGAAGACCTTTTCTGTGTCTGATACCGCGGTAGCAGTTAACCTCTACCAATCTCTTAATATTAAGAGCTACCTCTCTACGGAGGTCACCCTCAACGTTGTAAGAGTTTTCGATCTCATCACGGAGCTTTGCTACTTCTTCCTCAGTAAGATCCTTTGCTCTGGTATCGGGATTGATACCGGTCTTTGCAAGGATATCGTTAGCGCTCTTGCGGCCAATACCGTAAATGTAGGTAAGGGCGATCTCAACGCGCTTGTTGTTAGGAATATCAACACCTGCTATACGTGCCATTCTATATTACCTCTCCTTTTAGTTTGAGTTGGATCAAAGTCGATGTATCTCGAATTAACCCTGCTTCTGCTTGTGCTTGGGGTTCTCGCAGATAACCATGACTTTACCTTTTCTCTTAATGATCTTGCATTTCTCGCAGATCTTCTTAACGGACGGTTTAACCTTCATTTTCTGTAAACCAACCTTTCTTTAGAGTATTTTTAGTAAAATCTTTTTATTTGGAGCGCCATGTGATACGACCCTTTGTAAGGTCGTAAACCGAAACCTCTACGGTTACGTGGTCGCCCTGCAAAATTCTGATATAATTCATTCTGAGCTTTCCCGACAAATGGGCGGTGACGATGTGCCCGTTGGGAAGCTTTACCTTGAAGACGGCGTTGGGAAGTACCTCAACTACCTCGCCTTCAAATTCAATAACGTCATCTTTCGGCATATTTACCTCTTCAAATGATTCAAATTTGTTTAAATCTTAACTCAAAAATCCGATTCGAGCATTGTCAGCACCAAAACACCCTCGCCTGTCAAGGCAACCGTGTTTTCATAATGTGCCGAGAGCGTTCCGTCGGCGGTTTTTACCGTCCAACCGTCGCTCATTTCCTTGACACCCTCGCCGCCTATATTTACCATAGGCTCAATAGCCAGTGTCAAGCCTTGGCAGAGTCTTGTTCCTCTTCCCTCTGTTCCGTAGTTTGGAACGTCGGGAGATTCGTGAAGATCGTGACCTATACCGTGTCCGATATAGCGTTTAACGGTAGAAAATCCATTTTTCGTAACGTGGGCATCGATTGCATGACCAACGTCGCCAAGTCGGTTGCCGACCTGAAGCTTTTCAATACCTGCAAAAAAGCTTTCTCTCGTTACTCGGATGAGCTTCTCTGCTTCTTCACTGACCTTGCCTACAGGAATCGTTCTTGCAGCGTCTCCGTGAAATCCCTTGTAAAATGCTCCAACGTCGATCTTTACGATGTCACCCTCACGAAGAATTCTCTTCTTTGAGGGGATGCCGTGAATGACCTCATCGTTGATGCTGATACAAGCGCTTCCGGGGAAGCCGTGATATCCGAGGAAGGAGGGCTTTGCACCGCTCTTCTCGATATGATTTCTGATGATCTTATCAAGCTCGTAGGTGCTTAGCCCCTCGCGGATGCTTTCACGAGCCACAAGGAGTGCCTCGCCCGTAATTCTTCCCGCCTCTTTCATCTCTTTGATCTGAATGGCGTTCTTTAACTGTATCATCCGTTTCTTACCTCAGTTTATTTTATGCGTTGACCTTGTCAAGAGCCGCAAAAACGAGTGCGGTCGTATCCTTGACCTCCTCCTGACCTTCTACGCAAACGAGATTACCGCATTTGCCGTAGAATTCCTTAAGAGGCTCGGTCTGAGCATGGAAGGTTTTGAGTCTGTTTGCAACGGTCTCGGGGCAGTCGTCGTCTCTGATGTAGAGCTCCTTGCCGCACTTATCACAGATACCGTCAACCTGGGGCTTAATGTACTCGATGTGGTAGGAAGCGCCGCAGGAGCAAACTCTACGTCCGCTCATTCTTGCGATGATCTTATCGTCGGGAACCTCAATAGAGAGTACGACGTCGATCTTAACGCCCATAGCCTCGAGTGCCTCTGCCTGAGGAATGGTTCTGGGAAAACCGTCGAGTATGAAGCCGTTCTTGCAGGCTTCTGTCGAAAGATAATCCTTGATGATTCCAACGACTACTTCATCCGGAACAAGCTTTCCGGCATCCATATAACCCTTAGCGCTGAGACCAAGCTCAGTGCCTGCCTTGATAGCCGCGCGGAGCATATCTCCGGTGGAAACTGCAGGAATGTTATACTTTTCGGAAATCTTCGCGGACTGTGTGCCTTTTCCCGCACCGGGAGCACCCAATAAAATTAAATTCATATTATTTCTCCAAATTATATGAGGTGTGGAAATTAATCAAGGAAGCCCTTGTAGTTACGCATTGTAAGCTGTGCCTCAAGCTCACGAACGGTCTCAAGAATAACACCGACAACGATGAGCACGGAGGTACCTGCGAATGCAAGGGTTGCGAAGGAGGAGGATCCGTGAGAGTAGAAGTTCTGGATCGCATCAAGAACGGTGTTACCGCCAATAACGTAGTTAACTTCATACAACGTCTGGAATACAGCAACGATCATCTTGGGAACCTCAGAAACTACACAGAGGAACACTGCTCCGATAAATGTGATTCTGTTGAGGATCTTGCGGATATAATCGCTGGTAGGCTTACCGGGACGGATACCGGGAACGGCACCACCGTTGTTTCTGATATTATTAGCAACTTCAACAGGGTTGAAGGAGATCATAATATAGAAGTAAGCGAAAGCGAAGAGCAGGATCATCGACACAAGCACGTAAAGGGGCTTGGTATAGTGGAAGTAGTTGTTAGCCAGCACTACGAGCCAGTTAGCATTGTTTCCGAATACCGATGCCAATGTTGTGGGAATAGAAACGATCGAGTTTGCAAAGATAACGGGCATAACGCCTGCCATGTTAAGCTTGAGGGGAAGATTGGAGGACTGACCGCCGTACATCTTTCTACCAACAACCTTCTTTGCATACTGAACGGGAATTCTTCTTTCGGAATCGTTAAACCAAACGATGAGCCATACGATTGCAACAAGGAATGCAACGATGAGAAGCGTCCAAACGATATCGATCACAAGGCTTGTGATGTTATCTGCGTTCGCCTCAACGCTTACCAGACCAATAGTGCTGCTGATCATCTTGTAAAGGTTTACGAATACCTGGGGAAGTCTTGCAATAATGTTTGCGAAGAGGATGATCGAGATACCGTTACCGATACCGAACTCGTTTACCTTTTCAGCAAGCCACATAACGATAGCCGCACCTGCACAGAAGCAAGCGGACATTACTGCGATTGCAAATATCTGGTTGGTTGTACCAAGGGACGCCAAGCCGGTATTTACAATAGTAAGAGAGTAACCAACTGCAGTAATTACTGCAAGAGCCATGGTTACGATTCTTGTGATCATAGCAATCTTCTTCTTACCTTCCTCGCCGTCCTTAGCCATACGCTCAAGAGCGGGGATAGCAATAGTAAGAAGCTGCATGATGATCGACGATGTGATATAGGGAGATACCGAGAGAGCGAAGAGTGTCGCATTGGTAAACGCATCACCCATGATCAGCTGCATTGCGCCAAAGCTGTTCTGGAAATACTGCGAAACAAGTTCACTGTTTACCCACGGAACGGGAATACTACAACCCACACGGTAAAGGATAACGATAAGCAATGTGAAGAGGAGTTTAGTCTTAAGCTCCTGGGTCTTCCAAGCATTTTTTAACGTCTGAAACATCCTTTATACCTCCTCTGCCTGTCCACCTGCTGCTGCGATCTTTTCCTTAGCGGTTGCAGAGAAAGCTGCAGCCTTAACAGTCAAGTTCTTTGTGAGCTCGCCGTTGCCGAGAACCTTAAGTCCGTCGAGCGACTTGCGAACGATCTTCTTTGCGAGAAGTGCCTCGAGATCTACTACTGCACCGTTCTCAAATACGTTGAGCTCGGATACGTTAACAGTAACGTAGTTGGTAGCAAATCTGTTCTTAAAGCCTCTCTTAGGAAGCTTTCTGTAAAGAGGAAGCTGACCTCCCTCAAATCCGGGTCTTACACCACCGCCGGAACGAGCGTTCTGGCCCTTGTGACCCTTACCTGCAGTCTTACCGTTTCCGGAGCCTGCGCCTCTACCCTTTCTCCAAGCTGCCTTTGCGGAGCCTTCAGCGGGTCTAAGTTCATTAAGTTTCATTCTCTGTACCTCCTATTAGTCTTCTACGGTCTCAACCGTTACGAGGTGAGCGAGAACCTTGATCTTACCTGCAAGAACTGCGTCGTCAGCGTGAACGATGTAGTCGCCAATCTTGTTAAGACCGAGGGACTTTGCAGTTGCGCGCTGATTGGGCTTGGAAGCGATAAGACTCTTTGTAAGTGTAACCTTTTTCATTTCGTCTACCTCCTATTAACCCTTGACCTGCTCTACGCTGATCTCACGGATCTTCGCAACCTCTTCAGCAGTGCGGAGTTCCTTAAGTCCTTCGATAGTTGCCTTAACAACGTTGGTAGGATTGTTGGAACGGAGGCACTTTGCTCTGATGTTGGAGATACCTGCAGCCTCGAGGACTGCTCTTACCTTACCACCTGCGATGATACCGGTACCGAGGGCTGCGGGCTTAAGAAGCACCTTGCCTGCGCCGAATACACCGACAACCTCGTGGGGGATTGTTGTTCCCTTAAGGGAAACAGTGATCATATTTTTCTTTGCGTCTTCAATTCCCTTGCGGATTGCTTCGGGACCTTCACCAGCCTTTCCGAGACCTACGCCAACATGACCGTTGCCGTCGCCGACAACCATGAGCGCTGCGAAACGTGCGATACGTCCGCCCTTAACGGTCTTGGAAACACGGTTCAGCGAGACGAGCTTTTCCTGAAGCTCAACCTCTGCCGGATTAAACTTGTATGCCATTTCTGGTTTCCTCCTGAATTGTTCAAATAAATGTTGTTTGAACAGTGTATAAACCGGTTACTAACCCAAACTGGATTAGAACTTCAGGCCGCCCTCGCGAGCGCCTTCAGCCAATTCCGATACACGTCCGTGATAGAGATAGCCGCCTCTGTCGAATACGACTTCTTCAATGCCCATAGCCTTTGCCTTCTCAGCGAGGATCTTACCGATCTCGCGAGCAGCAGCCTTATTGCCGCCGTTACCCTCGAAAGCTGCTCCGTAAGTAGAAGCGGAAACAAGGGTCTTTCCTGCAACGTCATCAATGATCTGTGCAGAAATGTTTGCGTTAGAGCGATATACTGCAAGACGAGGTCTTTCAGCGGTACCGGAAATCTTGCCGCGTACTCTCTTATGTCTCTTAAGACGAGCCTTCTTGCTGTCCTTTCTTGATACCATGTTACTCCACTCCTTTCAATTATTTACCGGTCTTTCCGGCCTTACGACGAACATACTCGTCAACGTAACGGATACCCTTGCCGTGATAGGGCTCGGGAGGACGCTTGCCTCTGATTACAGCTGCCATCTGACCAACTTCCTGCTTATCTGCACCGGTTACTACGATTACGTTACCGCTGTTAACCTTCTCAGTAGTCATCTTGTCGATCTCCATAGCCTTGATCTCAGCCTCAGTGGGAACGGAGAGCTTAACTGTATCAGTCTCAGAGATAATGTACTTATCCTGAGGAATACCCTTACCGGGCATGAGAGAGTAGCCCAAGTAGAGCTGAAGGTCCTTACCGGTCTTAACTACCTTGTAGCCTACACCGATAACGAGAAGAACCTTCTTGTAGCCGGTGTGAACGCCGGTTACCATGTTCTGGAGAAGTGCACGGGTAAGACCGTGAACGCTTCTATCCTCTTTTTCGTCAGTGGGACGCTCAACGATGATCTGGTTGTTCTCAACCTTGATGGTCATTCTGTCGTTGAAGGTCTGAGTAAGGGTACCGATGGGACCCTTGGCGGTAACGGTGTTACCGTTAACTGTTACTGTTACACCTGCGGGAATTTCGACAGGCATTCTACCAATTCTAGACATATTAGTATTACCTCCTATCGATTACCATACGAACGCGAGGACTTCGCCGCCAACCTTAGCAGCGCGAGCCTTCTTGTCGGTCATGATTCCTTTGGATGTGGATACGATTGCGATACCGAGGCCGTTCATAACCTGAGGCATATCCTCGTAACCTGCGTAGATACGAAGACCGG
>JAZUAS010000075.1:0-13965 GCA_045638125.1 Eubacteriales bacterium
TCTCTTGCCGTCGGTCTCCTCAACGTCGATCCAACCGTTGTCATGAGCCTCCTGAAGAAGCTTCTGATACTCGTCTCCAAGGGGAGTAAGACCCTCCTTGACGATCTTGAAGGCATCCTCATAATCTACCTTGATCTCGGCATCCTCAACGGGGGAAACGTATACGTCGTACATGTGCATGGATTTAAGACCCATAAGCTTCTTCTTGTCTCTGTAATAGCGGTGAAGCAGGGGCAGACCCTTCTTAACGCTCTTCAAGAGGTTCTGATATACCTTTACGCTCACGTCCTCACTGTCAAGCGCCTTTTCAAGAGAGGAATTGTACTTTCTTGCGCGAGCGAGGAATACGTCCTTATCAACGTTACCGACGTAAGCGGCAGTGATAGTATTGATAAGACCGATGTATGCGTTATAGTAAGCGCGGAATGCATCGCGACGAACCTTGCGGTCAGAGGAGTGCAGAAGCACTCCGTAAGTGCCGTGAGTCAGCTTCACCTTCTCGCCGTTTACCTTGATGGTAGGATAGGGGAAGTCTGCATTGTCCACCATAGTGAACACCTGTCTGAAACCGTCAAAGATCTTGCTTTCCTGCGAAAGAAGCGCCTCGATCTCCTTGGAAAGAACGTGGGGCTTTCTCTTGATGATCTGGCGGATGGTATAATCGTAATCCTTAAATCTCTCGTCCGCCGCAAACTTTTCAAGGGTTTCGGTAGGGAGCGCGGTCAGCTCGGGGTCAATGTAAGCGATATTGCCCATCAGCTTCATTTCAAGGGTATCAAGACGGGACAGAAGTGCCGCAAACTCGCTCTTTCTGGTGTCCTCGTCGTGTCTCATAAATGCGTAAAGACCGAGAAGGCTCAATTCCTTTGCAACCGCATTTACGCCCTCAAGGCACTCAAAAAGCTGGTCGGGATCGGACAGCTTGCCCTCATACTGCGAAAAGTCAAGCTTTTCTGCAACTGCGTCGTAGCTTTCGTTCCAAGCCTCAACGCTTTCAAATATATCTTCAATTCTCCACTTAAGATTGGTGGGGACTAATTCTCTTTCTTTTGCCATTTTGTTTTCCTCCGTGAATTTGGGCAGCGTCGCCCAAGATTAATTAAATTATAACATACCCCGGCCGCTTTTGCAACCCCCAAAAAGCAAAAAGTACGAAAAATGCCACTTTTTTGCATTAAAAACCGTCAGTTTTCGCATTTTTCTTAAAATTCACTTAACAAATGCTAAAAATTATTAAATGTCTTGACGGAGATACTATTTTGTGGTATAATAACCCATATCTTTTAGTTAGTTAAAAAATTGCACCCCAAAGGTGCAACCTATTCGGAGCAATTATGAAAAAAAGCTACATTCCCGAAGGATATGCCCCTGTGCTGGACGCTTACGACACACAGCGCGCTATCTCCTTCATTAAGAACACTTTTCAGGAAGAGTTTTCTTCCCTTTTGAACCTCAAAAGAGTTTCCGCGCCCCTTTTTGTTACCGAGGCGTCTGGTCTTAATGATAACTTAAGCGGAGTCGAGCGCCCCGTTTCCTTTGACGTGCCGGCCATCGGCGCAGACGCACAGGTAGTCCACTCTCTTGCAAAGTGGAAGCGCTTAGCGCTCAAGCGTTACGGCTTTTCGGTTGGCAACGGTCTTTATACCGACATGAACGCTATCCGCCGCGACGAGGTTCTTGACAACGTTCACTCTATATACGTCGACCAGTGGGACTGGGAGAAGATAATCACCAAGGATAACAGAAATCTCGAATTTCTTCAGCTTATAGTCCGCGCAATCGTAAAGGCTATCTGCAACACCAGCGACCGTCTACACGTGCGCTACCCCCAGCTTCGCGTAAATCTCTGCCCCGAGGTATCCTTTATCACATCACAAGAGCTTGAGGATATGTATCCCGACCTTTCGGGAAGCGAGCGCGAGCACGCATATCTGCGCGAGCATAAGACCGCTTTTATTATGCAGATCGGCGGCAAGCTGAAAAGTGGCAAGCCCCACGACGGACGCGCCCCCGACTACGACGATTGGCAGCTCAACGGCGACCTTTTCTTCTGGGACGAAGTTCTTGACCGTTCCCTTGAAATTTCCTCAATGGGTATCCGCGTTGACAGTGAGGCTCTTGACCGCCAGCTCACTCTCTCAAACTGCGATGACCGCAGAGAGCTTCCCTTCCACAAGATGCTTCTTCGTGACGAGCTTCCCCTCACTATCGGCGGTGGTATCGGTCAGTCGCGACTCTGTATGCTTATGATGGGGTGCGCTCATATCGGCGAGGTTCAGTCCAGCATCTGGGACGAGGAAACCGTGCGCGTATGTGAGGAAAACAACGTTCCGCTGCTTTAAAATTATGAAAACAACAAAAAGGAGAACACCCGTCACAAGGGATTCTCCTTTTTCTTATAGCTTTAAAGCCGCAAAAGGCTTATTCTTTACCGTTCATTTGTGCCGCCATCATTTTAAATGACGTTTCCGCCGCCTCTTTTGAAATATCACATTCAAGCAGGTAAAAAGGAACGCTCTTTGATACGGCATCCATAAGCTCCAGCGTCTTCAAAAATGCCTCGCCGTTTTCGGAAATATACGATTGCAGTACCAGCTCCTCCAAATATTCGGTCGGGCTAATTCTTTTTATGCTGTTTTGATTTCCGCGCTTCAAGAGAACGATTCCTCCAAGCGGGGCGCTCGTATTGGTGTACCACCCCTCCTTGCCCGACCACGGGCAGGAATACACGGTTACATCTCCGTCCTTGACACCCAAAATCGGCTTGTCGCCGTTGATGATTGTCACGTCGTCAGCGAAATATTTGGTCAAAAGCGCAATATGGGTGGACTTTCCCGTGCCGGACGGCGCGGTAAACACATAACCTTTACCCGAAACCATTATCGTTGCACCGTGAAAAACAAATCGGTCAAAATAAGGAAGCCGCTCCGATATCTGTCTATAAAGATATACTCTTTCGCAATATTCGGGCGAGAGGCCCTCGGGGTGTCTTGCAATCTCTCGCTCCACGTCGGCGGCAGTTGCCCTTACCATTATATCAACGTTTTCATTATCGGTTAAGAAGTCCTGACAAAAATCAAGCGTTTGCTTATACCGCCCTACAAGCCTGACCGTAAGAGAGGCAATATCAATATTAAAATCTATCACTTCGCTCATTACGCGCTCCTTAAAATCGATTTCTATAATCAAAGAACCGCCATAAGTGGCGGCTCTTTATTTTCTGTCAACAAGCTTTAAAACGGCAGAAATCCTGCGTTCCAACTGTTGTCATCATCTTCTTCGGTAGCCTTTTCGGTGGTCTCCTCATCGGGGTTCTCTGTAGTTACCTCGTCGGATTTTTCCGTAGTTATCTCTTCTGACTTTTCAGTAGTCTCCTCGTCGGACTTTTCGGTAGTCTCCTCGTCGGACTTTTCGGTAGTCTCCTCGTCGGACTTTTCGGTAGTCTCCTCGTCGGACTTTTCAGTAGTCTCCTCGTCGGACTTTTCAGTAGTCTCCTCGTCGGACTTTTCGGTAGTCTCCTCGTCGGATTTCTCTGTGGTTACCTCGTCGGACTTTTCGGTGGTTTCGCCGCCAACAATCTCGGTCGTTTCACCGACAGAACTATCCTCTGTACCGCTTCCTACGCCATCATCAGGTTCGCTATCAAGCTCCTCAATGCTACCGGTTGTTTCATCAACACTTTCGGGCGTACAAGCAGACATAAGCGTTATCGAAAGACACACCGCCAAGACCAACACAAAAAACAACGCTCTATTTTTCATAAAGTGATCTCCAAAAATTATTCTTCCTCGGGAACTTCAACTCCGGTGAGAGTTTCGTCGTTTACAAATTCGTCTGCGGGCTCGGTGGTTTCGACGGGTTCGGAGCCGTCCTCACTGCCATTTCCGTTGCCTGTGCCATCGCCGGTGCCGAGGTCTTCCACATTGTTGCCGTTTCCGTTACCTTGTACCTGCTGGCTCTCTGTACCTGTACCCTGACCGTTGTCACCATCCACAAACATAGCAACGAGACCTGCGGAAAGTGCCACTGCCAAAGATCCAACTACCACTGTAACAACAAGGGCAACTGCAATTATCAATACCCAATTCTTATTTTTCATACGTTCCTCCGTTAATCGTGGGGATTTATTTTTACTTAATCATTATATCACACATTCGGAGAGTTTGTCAAGTGTTATTGATTAACATTCACACAGTATTCTCAATATTCTCATTTTATCTTCCCACGGTGACTAACGAGCACTCTCTTGGGAATAATCACAAAAGAAGCAAAAATGAGCAAGGAGAAGAAAAATGACCGAAAAGAGCCAACGCGATTACAAAAAAAGTCACTCGGAGGAGATAAAGACCCGACCCGCTCTCGATCTTACGAGAACGCTTGCAAAAGACGTATTCAAATCCCGAACCATGCCCTGGGATGCTATATCCTCTATATCGGGATATATCAACCGCAACGGGAACAAGCTCCCATACGATGAATACGACGAGATTGCGGAAAACGTGTGGGTACACGTCTCGGCATATTTGTCTCCCAGCGCCAAGATCGAGCCGCCCGCCATCATCTGCGGCGGAGCAAGACTCTGCCACCATTCTCACGTTCAAGGCTCAATAATCGGCGCATTTGCCATAGTGGGGGAGCTTTCCACGGTCAAAAACAGCATTATGTTCGACCGTAGCAAGCTTTGCGGACAAAACACTCTATATTCGTCAATACTCGGATATGAGTCACTGCTGGGCAACGGGAGCGTCGCGTCCGACGCACGTCTTGACGGTCTAAACGTCACGGTAAATATGCCGGAGGGGCTTTATCTCACGGGCAGAGGGCACCTTGGCGCAATAATCTGTGACGGAGTAAAGGTAGGCTCTGTCTGCGTTTTAAATCCCGGAACCGTGATTGACGGCGGCTCTATAGTCTATCCCTTGACCTCGGTTTCGGGGTACGTTTACCCTTATTCAACTGTAAAATAAAAACAAAAATCGGCAGAAGATCTGCCGATTTTTGCGTTTTGTTGTCTGATAGACTATTTAGGAATTTCTAAGCCCCTTGGGGTAATGGTTTTTACAGACTCCCGAGCTTATCTTTCCGCCGCCCAGAGCACAACCGTCAACCAGCACCGCCGCCCAGCCATCGGGCTTTGCGCAAGATGCAATTTTGCCGCCTACGGATATTTCCATACCCTTTAGATAGTCGGAAGCTTCGGGAGAATGCGACGCAAGCTCTACACGTCTTAAAAATTCAGTGCCAAAGGCTGAAAAAAGCTGATGATGCGGAACAAATCGCTTTCCGTTGATCTCTCCCACGCAAACGCCTGCGGCAAACACCCCGTACTTGGGTAACGCTATATCGGGCTTCAGGTACGCGCGTGATCCTAAAACCACAAGCTCATATTTGCCTTCGCCCTCAAAATCCTCTCGGAGATTTTCTTTCAAAAATTCCCTTGCCGCCACCAAAAGCTCTGCGTCGGCGCGAGAGACCTTTTCGGGCGCGGTTTTCTTCTTTTTATCCTTGCGCGGCACGGAGTCGGCGTTCTCCGCCAATTCGGTCTGGGATCTCTCAAGCACCGCGATGAACTGTCCCTCACCCTTTGAAACGTGGGGATAGAAGCGGCGCGTTTTCGCCATATCGTAACGGCAGCCCTCAAACGAGATGCCGTCCGAGGTAACTTTTTTCAATTCGTCTTCGACCTCCACAAGAGAAAAGTCGGGATGCGTATCCAGAAACCATTCTACGTTCATCTCGTTTTCTTCGAGGGAGAAGGTGCAGGTGGAATAAATCAGTCTTCCCCCACCCGACACGCATTTTGCCACGTTTTCGAGTATTTCTCTCTGCCTTTCGGCACACATTTTGACATTTTCAAGGCTCCACTCCCCCACCGCAAGCTCGTTCTTTCGGAACATTCCTTCGCCGGAGCAAGGAGCATCGCAAAGCACAACGTCAAATTTTTCGGGGTAGGTTTCGGCGAGAACGGCGGTGTCAAGATTTACCACAACGGTGTTTCTGCACCCCATTCTCTCCACATTACTCTGCAATATTCTGCATCGCTTCGCCTCATATTCATTGGCAACAACTATGCCACTCTCCCCCGCAAACGCCGCAAGCTGCGTCGTTTTTCCACCGGGCGCCGAGCAGGAATCGAGTATTTTTGCACCCTCGGCTATTTTGATAGCGTGGACCGTTGCCATAGCGGAGGGGTCCTGCATATAAATCATTCCTGCGTGGTGGCAAGGAAGCGAGCCGGGATACGGCTCGTCTGTATAAAACGCACCCTCGGGAAACTCTGCTTTTTCTCTTTGAATTTCGGGGTCTGCGGTCTCAAAATCCTCGCTTGAAAGCTTTATCCTATTGACTCTAAATGCCCTTACCGAATTACCGTTTTCTATTTCCGAGAAAAACCTCTCGCTTTCGTCGCCAAGCAACGATCTCATTCTTTCTTTAAACTCAATGGGCAGCATTTTAAACCTCGTTTTCCGAAAGCAGCTCGAATATACAAGCCTTTAACTGTTCGGCATTGTCGGCAAAGCAATAGCCGCCGCTCTCTTCCAGCACGTCTCTGTCGCGGAATCCCCACGTCAGACTCACACAGGGCAGCCCTGCGTTTTTCGCCGTCAAAATATCTACCTCGGAATCTCCCACAAACACTCCTCTGTCGCATCCCACGGCATTCATAGCGTACTGCACGGGTGCGGCGGAGGGCTTGCGCTCAATATCATCTCGATCTCCCAGCGCAAAGTCAACAAGGTCTCCGAAATATTCGCGGCAAAGCTCCTTTACGGCTACGTCGGGCTTGTTCGATACAACAACTGTGGCAATGCCCTTGCCTTTAAGCTCGTCCAACAGTTCAAGAACGCCATCGTAGGGCTTGGTTTCAATGCGAGAATGGGCATTGTAGTACTCTACGTATTCTTTGAGATATTCCGATAAAACATCCTCGTCCACACTCTCGGGCAGAGAACATCTTATAAGCTCTCTGGCTCCGTTACCGAGAAATCTTCTGATATCCGACTTCGTGCGCACGGGATAGCCGTGTTTCGTCAAAAAATAATTGACGGCACCCGTAAGATCGTCAAGTGTATCAAGCAAAGTGCCGTCAAGATCAAAAACAACCGCTTTTTTGCTCATTTTAAGCTCCTCAATTCATAATTACTTTTAATTTTATACTAAAACCACGTCTTTGTCAATACAACTTCATAAAAAACAACAAATTCAGTAAGCGCTCATCAAAATTCGACACTATCCGTAACTCTATCTCTCGGAACGCAATATAATGATAATGGGATAGACCCAAATTTTATTCGGAGATGTGACCATGAATAATATATACAAGCTTTGTGACTTAAAGGTGGGCGAGTGTGCCAAGATCATCTGCATCTCATCCGAAAGTCATATAAAAAGACGACTTTGCGACATCGGACTTATTGAGGAGACGCCCGTCCGTTGCGTAGCCCAAAGTCCCTGCCGAGACATGAAAGCCTATCTTATCCGAGGGGCTGTCATAGCCATAAGAAATCTTGACAGCAAAGAAATCAAGATCAGAAAAGAGAGAGGCGAGCATGGGACTTACTAACAATTCCACAGGCGCGGCACTGAACAAAAAAGGCTTCGGGCAACCCTCTTTCGTCTACCGCAAGATCGCCATCGCAGGTAACCCAAACGTAGGAAAAAGCACTCTTTTCAACGCACTCACGGGTATGAATCAGCACACGGGCAACTGGCCGGGCAAGACCGTAGGCTTTGCGGAGGGCATTTGCCGCTTTGGCGACAAGACCTGCATGGCATTTGACGTACCGGGTACATATTCGCTTATCACAAGCTCACCCGAGGAGGAGATAGCAAAAAACATCATTCTCTCAAGCGACACCGATGCAGTGATAGTAGTATGCGACGCCACCTGCCTTGAAAGAAATCTGGTGCTTGCGCTCCAGATAATAGAGCTGGGAAAGCCGACGTTAGTATGCGTAAATCTTCTGGACGAGGCGCGACGCAAGGGCATACGCGTAGACCTAAAGCTACTTTCCGACCGTCTGGGTGTTCCCGTGGCGGGTGCAATAGCAAGAAAGAAAAACGGTCTTAAGGATCTGTCCGCCGCCACAGAGTCGCTTTTGGACGAAAATTTCGAAAGAGGAAAGCATCAAACGAAGCTCGATGATGCCGAGGACTACGTCAAGATGGCAGAGGAAATATATAGGGACGTATGTTCTTCCGACAGAGCCGACGTTCACAGCCTTGACCGCACGCTGGACCGCCTTTTTACGGGCAAAAAGACGGCGTATCCAATAATGATAGCCCTTTTGCTTTTTGTCTTCTGGCTGACTATCGTGGGGGCTAATTATCCCTCGGAGATCTTGTCAAGGTTGCTGTTTTTTATCGGCGACAAGCTTGGAGAGGGCTTAACACATATTGGGTTGCCGCCGTTTTTCAAGGGACTTATTATTGACGGAGCATACAGAACTCTTGCCTGGATAGTTGCGGTAATGCTCCCTCCCATGGCGATCTTCTTTCCCCTATTCACGCTTCTTGAGGATTCGGGGTATCTGCCGAGAGTTGCGTTTAACCTTGACAGACCCTTTTGCAAATGTCGAAGCTGCGGAAAGCAGGCCTTGACGATGTGCATGGGCTTTGGTTGTAATGCCGCGGGCGTTGTAGGCTGCCGAATAATCGACTCCCCACGCGAGCAGATCATCGCCATACTTACCAACAGTCTGGTTCCCTGCAACGGAAGGTTTCCTCTGCTGATAGCCATTATAACAATGTTTTTTATAGGAACGTCGGGTGGGGTCGGCGCATCGCTTGCGTCCGCAATGATGCTTACCGCTCTGATAGTGCTATGCGTAGCGGCGACCTTGGCGGTGTCAAATCTCCTATCCGTGACCATACTTCGGGGAAAGCCCTCGGCTTTTACCCTCGAGCTTCCTCCCTACCGCCCGCCGCAGATAGGAAAAGTGATCGTTCGCTCGGTATTTGACAGAACCGTATTCGTGCTTGGAAGAGCCGTTGTCTCCGCTATTCCTGCCGGCATCATTCTGTGGCTTATGGCTAATCTCAAAATTGACGGAATCACTCTTCTCGCTCACGCATCAAACCGTTTAGACCCATTTGCCTCGCTTTTGGGCTTGGACGGAGTCATCCTCATCGCCTTTATCCTCGGATTCCCCGCAAACGAGATCGTGATCCCCATAATCATCATGGCATACGCCTCCAAGGGATCGCTCACCGACTATTCAAGCCTTAACGAGCTAAAGGAGCTATTCATAGCAAACGGATGGACGGCGACCACGGCTATCTGCACTATGCTTTTCTCTCTTTTCCACTGGCCCTGTGCAACCACGCTTCTGACCGTAAAAAAGGAGACCGCAAGCATCAAGTGGACGTTGGCGGCGGCAATTATTCCGACTGCAATCGGAATTCTCCTCTGCGCCACGGTCAACGCTATATCGAAACTCTTCTAAACTGCAAAATGCGGCAGTCCACGCGACCATACGGGCTGCCGCATCTCTTATTATTGTTGACAAAATGGCAAAAATATGGTATCATATGCACATAAAAGACGAAAAAACGGAGATTACAATGAAAAGATTTTTAGCTCTGCTTCTTACACTTGCGCTAATACTGTCATTTTGTCTAACGGGCTGCGACACTCTGGCAGATTCACTCTTCCCATCCGTTGAAAGCACGGAAGAATCAGATATATACAATGAATCCGGTTCCTCCAACGATTCCGAAACGTGCGGATCGGCAGAATCAAGCAAAACGGAATCAAGCGAGTCCGATTCGTCGAGCGAGTCCGAAGAGAGTGCGCCCGACACTCACCCCGAGGACAAACACACAGACGAGGACGACAACGGACTTTGCGACGGTTGCGGAACTTCTGTCATAATCATACTCGACATATTCGGAATCAACGATCTTCACGGAAAAATATGCGATTCTTCGGCGCAATCGGGCGTTGATGAGATGACCACGTATCTAAAAAACGCATACAAGAGCGAGGACCACGTTCTGATCCTTTCCTCGGGAGACATGTGGCAGGGCAGCTCCGAGTCCAATCTTACCAAGGGATTTATCGTCACCGAGTGGATGAATGAGCTTGATTTCGCTTCAATGACACTTGGAAATCACGAATTTGACTGGGGCGAGGAATATATCAAAAGCAACGCAGAGATTGCCGAATTTCCATTATTAGCCATTAACATTTTCGACCGCGACACAGACCGTCTTGTCGATTACTGCTCTCCCTCGGTTATGGTCGAGCGCGGCGGCGCGACTATCGGCATCATCGGCGCTATCGGTGACTGCTACTCCTCTATCTCCGGCGAGCAATCGGACGGATTTTATTTCAAAACAGGTAACGATCTTACCGAGCTTGTCAAGGCTGAAGCGACACGTTTGCGCGAGGCGGGCGCCGACTTTATCATATACTCCCTGCATGGCGGACACGGCAGCTCAAGCACGGGCATCGGCAACATAAGCGACTATCAGCTTTCATCCTATTACGATCTTATCCTATCCGACGGCTACGTGGACATTGTGTTTGAGGGACATACCCATAGGTCGTACACGCTAAAAGACGGCGAAGGCGTTTATCATCTGCAAGACGGAGGAGACAACGACGGCATTTCTCATGCCGAGGCGACAATCAACTTTGCCAACGGGCACAGCTCTGTCCGCGACGCGGGATACATACCCTCCAGCACCTACAGCTCTCTCCCCGACGACCCTATCGTGGAAGATCTGCTACAAAAATATGAATCGCAGGTCTCCGAGGCTTCCAAAGTCCTCGGCACAAACAAGACCTATCTTGACAGAAACCAATTGCGCCAGCTGATGTCAAGTCTCTATCTTGAAGCAGGGCTTGAAGCGTTCGGTGACGAATACGATATAGTTTTGGGTGGCGGCTTCTTTTCGGTTCGTGATCCCGGTTATCTCGCCGCCGGAGAGGTGACTATGTCTCAGCTGCAGATGATCTTCCCATTTGAAAACACGCTGGTTCTCTGCTCGATCAAGGGCTCGGATCTGCTGAACAGATTTATCAACACTACCAACACAAATTATTTCATCAGCTTTAGTGAATACGGCGACGATGTCAAAAACAACATTGACAGAAATGCCACATATTACGTTATTACCGACACCTATTCCTCAACGTACGCTCCCAATCGTTTGACCGAGATCAAGCGTTACACCGAGGGAGTTTACGCATATAACCTGCTGGCAAAATACATTGAAGAAGGCGGATTGTCGTAAATTCTTAAATTTTGATTTATCTGTTAGTTTAATACTAACTTTTCTTTCAACAGCGAAAGAAAAGTTACAAAAGAAACGCCGCACGGAGGATAGGGGCAGGTCTTACGAATAAAAAAGCGAACATGCCGCATTTTTATTCGCTTCGACAGCCCCTCCCCCGTGTCCCCCAACCCCATGGGTTAAAAGAGAGAGGTTAAGATTATAGCCATATTAAACTTTGACATTTAATGAGGCTTTCCTTCGGAAAGGTCGCTTACGCGACAGAGCTTTAAGCTTTAATAAGATTACGGCTACGGTTCAAAAGTTTAAGAGGAGCTTTAAGTCTATTTAACCAATGCCACCCACCACAAACAGAGAGGGGATACTTAAGGGGAGAGGATGTCGCAGGGCGAGAAAATGCGGCATGTTCGCTTTTTCTCGCACAAGACCCCTTTCCCCTTGAGCAGCGTTTCTTTTGTAACTTTTCTTGTCGCTGATGACAAGAAAAGTACATATAGGCAATAACTTAACTGCAATTTATAAAGCAAAAGACGTTGCGAAAATTCGCAACGTCTTTTGTTATCAGTGTTTAGCTCCGTTTCTCTCGTTAATATACTGAACAGCGAGAGAAAGCACTCTTTTATCATTGTCATGAGCCAAAAGCTCCTCTGCCTTCTCAACCGGTATCCAGTCCACCTCCGCGATCTCGCCGGGGCGTGGCTTGATCTCGGTCTGTCGGGTAAAGGCGAGAAAATAGACAACTTCCTTTTTAACTCCGGCCTTTGGTCTGTAATAGACAGGCTGGCGGAACTTTTCGTTGATATGTATTTTTACCGCAGTCTCCTCAAAGACCTCTCTTTCGGCGGTCTTGATCTCGGTCTCACCTCCCTCCACGTGTCCTTTTGGAAAGGAGTGGTGTCCTTGAGACGAGTGCTTTATCATAAGCACGTATCTTTGCAAAACTCCATTATTACGTTCGTTGCGAAAGACTACAGCTCCGCAGGATTTTTCAAAAGTCATCTTCTCACCTCCTTGACAAAAACTGATGGCATATCAAAAAATGCGAAGTGCAGGGCGTTCAGATCCCATCGTGGATCTTGAGGCGCCCTGCACTTGTAAAATAGATTATTTACGCGGGGATTTGGATAATTATTCGGGCTTGATCTCTTCCATAACGAAGGCTTCGAGAATATCGCCCTCCTTGATGTCGTTGAACTTTTCGAGTCCTACACCGCACTCGTAGCCCTGAGCTACCTCCTTGGCGTCGTCCTTAAATCTCTTAAGAGACGAAATCTTATCCTCGAAAATAACGATACCGTCACGGACTACACGGATCTGCGCGTGGCGAGCGATCTTACCGTCAAGGATATAGGAGCCTGCGATAGTGCCGACACCGGGAACGTGGATAGTCTGGCGAACCTCTGCGTGTCCGAGAAGATTTTCACGGAACTTGGGTGCCAACATACCCTTCATCGCTGCCTCGATCTCCTCAAGGCACTGGTAAATTACGCGGTAGGTTCGAACGTCTACGCCCTGTCTCTCGGCACTGTCTATTGCCGCCTTATCGGGACGCACGTTAAATCCTACAATGATCGCATTGGAAGCCGCCGCAAACATTACGTCGTTCTCGGTAATTCCACCAACAGCGTTATGAATAACGTTAACTCTTACCTCTTCGTTGGTAAGCTTAACGAGTGACTGCTTAACTGCCTCGGCAGATCCTACAACGTCAGCCTTAACGATGATGTTAAGGTCCTTAACACCCTCGCTGATCTGTGCAAACAAGTCGTTCAGGTTAGCCCTGGCATTTGCCTTGAAGATCTCTTCCTTAGCCTTATCTTTTCTCTGGTCCGCAAGTGTTCTTGCCATTCTTTCGTCCTCAACCGCTGCGAATTCGTCACCTGCGGTGGGAACCTCAGCAAGACCAATGATCTCAACGGGAACAGAGGGGCCTGCAGACTTCATCTGCTTGCCGTTGTGGTCGGTCATAGCTCTTACACGGCCAACAGACGTGCCCGCGATAACGATATCACCGTTATGAAGTGTACCGTTCTGAACGAGGACGGTAGCAACGGGTCCGCGACCCTTATCAAGCTTCGCCTCGATAACGAGACCCTTTGCACGGCGGTTAGGATTAGCCTTAAGCTCCTTAACCTCTGCAACGAGAAGGACGTTTTCAAGAAGGTCCTCGATACCCATTCTGGTCAAAGCAGATACGGGAACGCAGATAACGTCGCCGCCCCACTCCTCGGGAACGAGATCGTATTTGGTAAGCTCCTGCTTAACGTTATCGGGGTTAGCGGTGGGCTTATCCATCTTATTGATAGCTACGATAATATCAACTCCCGCAGCCTTTGCGTGGTTGATCGCCTCAACGGTCTGGGGCATAATTCCGTCGTCTGCCGCAACTACGAGGATCGCAATATCGGTAGATTGTGCACCTCTCGCTCTCATAGCGGTGAACGCCTCGTGACCGGGGGTGTCAAGGAATGTAATATCCTGACCGTTTATCTTAACTCTGTACGCACCGATGTGCTGGGTAATACCGCCCGCCTCACGGGTAGTTACGTTAGTGTGTCTGATTGCGTCGAGAAGCGAGGTCTTACCGTGGTCAACGTGACCCATAACACAAACAACGGGAGGACGGGTGATGAGATCGGTTTCGTTATCCTCTTCGGTGTCAAAGATCTGCTCTTCAATAGAAACATTAGCTTCCTTGGTGATCTTTGCGCCCATTTCATCGGC
>JAZUAS010000076.1:0-15965 GCA_045638125.1 Eubacteriales bacterium
TGCTTGTTTTTCTTGTTTCTCATAAAAAATTCTCCAAAAAATCTTACTTTAAGTACATTTTAAGATTATTTTGTGATATAATGTTATCAGTATACTTAATTCAAGTATACTAAATTTGTTTTTGGGGAGTTTTATATGAAAATTGCAGTTATAGGTTCAAGAAGTATTGCCGAAATTGATTTAAAATCATACATATCAGATTGCGACGAAATAGTGTCGGGAGGCGCCAAGGGTATCGATACCTATGCACGCGAATACGCCCATAAAAACAACATAAAGCTTACCGAGTTTTTACCGGAATATTCACACTACGGCAAGGCGGCACCTATTATACGAAATAAACAAATCGTCGACTACGCCGACAAGGTTATCGCATTTTGGGATGGAAAATCAAAGGGCACGTTATCGGTTATCAAATATGCAGAAAAATCCGAAAAGCCGTGCAAGGTTATAATTTTGCAATAAAAAACCCTCACCGTGGTGAGGGCTTTTCTAACATATTACTTATTATCAAGTTTATCCAACATATCCCAGACGCCGAGCATATACATAATGCCAAGAGCTCTGTCATAGAGACCGTATCCGGGGCGGACGTTACCGGGTCCCTCATTCCAGAGGTGTCTGCCGTGGTCGGGACGGATATATCCCTCAAAGCCGCAATCGTGGTAAGCCTTGAGAATTTCAAGAATACCGGTGTCGCCGTCGCAATCGCGGTGGCTTGCCTCGGAGAAGTCTCCGTTCGGGAAGTGCTTAACGTTTCTTATATGAGCGAAAGCAATTCTGTCACAATGCTTGCGAACGATGTCCGCAACGTTGTTTTCGGGGTTTGCTCCAAGGCTTCCCGAGCAGAGGGTGAGACAGTTGTAGGGATCGTCCACCATCTTGAGGAAACGGTCGATGCTCGCTTCGTCAACAAGGAGACGGGGCAGGCCGAAAATATCCCAAGGCGGATCGTCCATGTGGATCGCCATCTTGACGTTACACTCGCGGCAGGTGGGCATTATCGCCTCAAGGAAATACTTGAGGTTTTCCCAGAGCTTTTCATGGTCAACGCCCTCGTAAGCCTTAAAGAGCTCATCAAGCTTCGCCATTCTCTCGGGCTCCCAACCGGGGAAGGACATATTGTACTTCTCGGTAAAGTCGAGAATGTACTTCGCCATAGCGTTGTAGTCGTCCTGAATCATATTCTTCTCGTAGAAAAGCGCGGTAGATCCGTCGCCTACGGGATGGAAAAGGTTACTTCTCGTCCAGTCGAATATGGGCATAAAGTTGTAGCAGATAACCTTGACTCCAAATTTGGAGAGGTTTCTGATACACTGCTTGTAGTTTTCGATGTACTTGTCTCTGGTGGGCAGACCAATCTTGATGTCGTCGTGTACATTCACCGACTCAACAACGTCCATATTGAAGCCGTACTCGTCAAGCTGGCGTTTGACCTCGGCGATTTCATCTTCTTCCCAGATCTCGCCCGGCATCTTATGGTGGAGCGCCCAGACTATACCCGTAACACCGGGTATCTGCTTGATATCGGAAAGGCTGATTTTATCGTTGCCCTCGCCGTACCAGCGGAATGTCATTTGCATTGGCATATTTGACCTCCAAAATATGTACTTTAATTAATTATAGCACACTCAAAGTACAAATTCAATGGTATTTTATTGATTTTTTCCAAAATTTTCAAAATTCACTCTCCACACACCAACGAAACCACGTTAGAGATATGATTTCCACCCAATACCTCATCCGTCAGCATAAGTCCCCGTCGCAATGAGGGCTTGCCGTACCTTCTCCGCAAGCCGTCCACAACTCCCTCAAGTGTCTCGGCCCTCTGTATCGCCACGATGTCCGGAGAGAAGGAAAGCTGCTCGCTTTCCGCCCGTATCAGGTCTGCTGCACGCACACCAAGCGAGCGTATGGGTTGATCCAGAAGCCTATGCCTCCGCATCAATTCTCTGGCGCATTCATAGAGCGACTTTGCCGTCCGATTGGGATAATCGGGCCTCAGCTGTCGCTCTACGGTGTGCAGATCGCTATATCGCACCGACATCTGAACAGTTTGACATACGACTCCCTCTCTCCGCATACGCATTGAGACGTTCTCACATAGCTGGTAAAGAATGATATCTACGTCGTCCTCGCTGACAAGATCACGGGGTGGTGTTGTACTGTTTCCTATGGATTTGGGTGGCGGCGAATATCCGTGGAGCGATACGGGAGAGATATCTCTACCGTTAGCGTTTTCATAAAGGTCAAGTCCGTTTTTGCCGAAAAGACATTTCAAGAGATATGGATCGGTGTTGGCAAGATCGCCTATGGTGTGAATGCCGTAAAGCTTTAGCTTTTTCTCGGTCTTTTTTCCAACAAAAATCATATCAGAAGCAGGCAGACCCCATATTTTTTCACGGAAATCACCCGACAAGATCACCGTGGTAGCATCGGGCTTTTTCATATCCGAACCCAACTTGGCAAACACCTTGTTAAATGAGACCCCCACCGAAACGGTAAGCCCCAGCTCTCTTTTCATCCTCTTTCGTATCTGATCGGCGATACTTTTGCCATCCCCAAAAAGAGACAGACTTCCGGTAACGTCCAGCCAGCACTCGTCAAGTCCGAACGGCTCTATCATATCGGTATAATCGTAATATATCTCCCTCGCCGCGTGGGAATATTGCTCGTAAAGTTCAAAATGCGGCGACAAAAAGACGATATCGGGGCATTTTTGCTTCGCTTGCCAAAGCGGCTCCGCAGTTTGCACACCGCACGCCTTCGCTTCGTAATTTTTCGCCAAAATAATACCGTGTCTCGCCTCTGCGTCCCCCGCTACCGCCACGGGTCGTCCGCGAAGCTCGGGATGTGACAACAGCTCGACCGACGCATAAAAATTATTGAGATCCGAATGCAGGATCGTCCTTTCCACTTATAACACCTCACAAATTAATTTAGAACAACTGTTCTAAATTAATTATACACCCAAAAGTGATATTTGTCAATAGGTAAATATAGGGTTTTTACTCGTCAAATATAGACCGCCTTGACAAAATCAAAAATCGGTGTTATAATGCTATCTGTATTTATTTTTAATATACAAAGAAGCCAAAAATAATGAAAAAAGCTTCACAAATCAAAAGTAAAAGGACAAAAACATGACACCTATCGCACAATGGCTGAACACTGCGTTTGCGGATTTTGACTTCGCCATCCTTGAATTCTACCATATTCTTGCTACACATCTATCCCCCATTCTTACTCCCGTATCCGAGTTTTTTGCGGTTATAGGAGACGGCGCTATGGCGTGCTTTATCATCGCCGCAATACTTCTTCTCTTCCCCAAAACGAGAAAAGCGGGAATTTGCGTTATGCTATCGGTGGGCATCGGAGCACTGATAACAAACGTGGCGGTCAAAAACATAGTCGCCCGTCCGCGTCCTTATGTATCCGATATAGCTCAATTCTCCAAATGGTGGGATTTCGTGGGCGCACACGTCGAAAGCGAGTTTTCTTTCCCCTCGGGACACACAACCGCCGCCATGGCCGGCGTGACCGGTCTTTGTCTGGGATACGACAAAAACCGTAAATGGTGGATATTTCTCGCATCTGCGGTGTACGTAATTGTTATGGGTGCCAGTCGAAATTATCTTATGGTCCACTACCCGTCAGACATCATCGGCGGCATTATCGCGGGCGCTATCGGCGGCGCGCTTGCCTACTTACTTATTCACTTTCTCTACAAAGGACTTGAGGGCAACAAAGACGAAAAGATATGTGCATTTATACTTAACGCTGATATCCGCAGCATTTTCACCTCGAAGATATAACAAAAATAAAAGCAGACATTGAGGTCTCCCTCAATGTCTGCTTTTATTTTTTCAAAAGTTCAAATTACTTGTACTTTCTCTTGCGTGCAGCCTCAGACTTCTTCTTACGCTTTACGCTGGGCTTTTCGTAGTGCTCTCTCTTACGAAGCTCGGTAAGGATTCCCGAACGAGCACACTGACGCTTAAAGCGACGGAGCGCGCTGTCAAGAGACTCGCCCTCTTTTACTTTAACTTCTGCCATTTTCTTTTTCCCTCCCCTCGCTTTTAAACAGGTTCAGTAAGCTTATGCTCACAGATACCTAAACATTATACACCAAAAAAATCGGTTTGTCAATATCGAACCAATAAAAAATTTGGAAAATTCTTAAATTATTTTACTACGATATTCACAATTTTGTTGGGAACTACGATTTCCTTAACGATAGTCTTGCCCTCGATCGCCTCGGCAACCTTTTCGTCTGCCTTTGCAAGAGCGAGAACCTCGTTTTTGTCGGTATCCACGGGAACAAGGAGCTTACCGCGGAGCTTACCGTTGATCTGAACTACAATCTCGATCTCATCATCTGCGGTCTTTGCCTCGTCATAGGTGGGCCAGCTCTCGTATGCGATAGTGTTATCATGACCGAGCATTTCCCAGATCTCCTCGCAGATATGAGGACAAATGGGAGAGAGGAGCTTGATAAGTCCCTCTGCGTATTCCTTGGAGCACTTGCCCTCCTTGTAAACTGCGTTTACAAAAATCATCATCTGGGAAATAGCGGTGTTGAATGCAAGCTTTTCAAAGTCATCGGTGACCTTCTTAACGGTCTTGTGATAGATCTTTTCAAGTGCGGGAGTTGCACCCTCAACTACGTTTTCAGGCTCGGTAAAGAATGCCCACACGCGGTTGAGAAAACGACGTGCACCGTCAACACCCGTGTCGCTCCAAGGCTTGGAAACCTCAAGAGGACCCATGAACATCTCGTAGAGACGGAGGGTATCTGCGCCGTAATCTCTTACAACGTCGGATGGGTTAACTACAAATTCGGGGAATCTCTTACCCATCTTGATGCCGTTTGCGCCAAGGATCATACCCTGGTGAACAAGCTTCTTGAAGGGCTCTTTTGTGGGAGCGAGACCCTTATTGTAAAGGTATCTGTTCCAGATTCTGGAGTACATAAGGTGACCTACCGCATGCTCAGGACCACCGATATAGAGGTCAACGGGCATCCAGTGCTTAAGCAACTCCTGATTTGCAAACTCGTTTTCGTTCTTTGGGTCGATATAGCGGAGGAAGTACCATGAAGAGCCTGCAGAGCCGGGCATGGTAGAGGTCTCTCTCTTGCCCTTAATGCCATTTTTATCGTACATCTTCCACTCTGCGGCATTTTCAAGGGGAGCTTTGCCGCCAACGCCCTTGTAATTTTCAAGCTCGGGGAGAATAAGAGGAAGCTCCTCGTCGGGAAGAGTGTGAACTGTACCGTCCTCGCCGTGAACCACGGGAACAGGCTCGCCCCAATATCTCTGACGCGCGAAGATCCACTCTCTGAAGTGGTAGTTTACGGTTCTCTTTGCAACGCTCTGTGCTTCGAGCTTGGAGGTGATAGCTTCCTTTGCTTCCTCAACGGTAAGGCCGGTAAACTCCTCGGAGTTGACAAGTCTGTAACCCTTGCCGAGGTAATCCTGCTTTTCGAAAGCCTTTTCGGATACGTCAACGTGACCGAGCTTTTCGTCGGCGTCGATTACCTGGATCATATGTATATTGTGAGCAATTGCGTACTCAAAGTCTCTCTGGTCGTGAGAAGGAACAGCCATAACCGCACCCGTGCCGTAGCTTGCAAGCACGAAGTCACCGATGAACATTCTGACTTCCTTGCCGTTTACGGGGTTGATGCAGGTTACGCCTTTAAGCTCGCAGCCCGACTTGGTCTTGTTGAGCTCGGTTCTATCCATATCGTTCTTCTTGAGAGTTTCATCAATATATGCCTGAACCTCTTCCTTATTCTGCACTCTGGGCATAAGAGACTTGACTACCTCGCCGTCGGGAGCGAGAACCATAAAGGTAATACCGTATATAGTTTCGATGCAGGTAGTGAAGATAGAGAACTCACCGCCGCCGACGATCTGGAATTTGACCTCCACACCGGTGGACTTACCGATCCAGTTCTTCTGCATAAGCTTGGTGGACTCGGGCCAATCGATCTCGTCAAGTCCTTCAAGCAATTCTTCAGCAAATGCGGGCTGATTGATGACCCACTGCTTCATATTCTTTCTTACTACGGGGAATCCACCTCTCTCACTCTTGCCGTCGATAACCTCATCGTTGGAAAGAACGGTGCCAAGCTCCTCGCACCAGTTAACGGGCATGTCGATATACTGCGCATATCCATCAAGATAGAGCTGCTTGAATATCCACTGAGTCCACTTGTAGAAATCGGGGTCGCTGGTTGCGATCATCTTTGACCAATCGTAGTCAAAGCCAAGCTCGGTGAGCTGCTTGGAGAATGTTTCTATATTCTTCTGGGTAAATCCGTTAGGGTGGTTACCCGTGCTTACAGCATACTGCTCTGCAGGGAGACCGAAAGAGTCGTATCCCATAGGATGGAGGACGTTATAGCCCTGCATTCTCTTCATTCTGGAGACAATATCGGTTGCGGTATAGCCCTCGGGGTGACCTGCGTGAAGTCCTACACCCGAAGGATAGGGGAACATATCAAGGGCGTAGAATTTAGGCTTGGAGAAATCCCAGACGTCGGTTTTGAAGGTCTCGTTCTTCTTCCAATATTCCTGCCACTTTTTTTCAACTTGTAAGTGCTCGTATTTCATTTATATTTCCTTTCTTGCCCATTCGGCAACTAATTATATTTAAAAACAAAAAAGCACCCTCGTCTCATTTTGAGACGAAAGCGCAAGCTTCCGCGGTACCACTCAAATTGCATCAAAAAAGATGCCACTCTGACCCATAACGGAGGCTGACCGTTCTTCCCTACCGTCTTTATAAAAGATTTCGAAAAGACTGCTCTGGGGTGAGTAAGAATCCTTTTGCAAGCGTCTCGCACCAACCGACGCCTCTCTGAATGCCCTGGAATTCTCTTTCCTCGTCATCGCATTTTACATAACATTAATATTATATATAAATAAGTGTGGTTTGTCAAGACCTTTTTTAATATTTTAAGCGGGACTTTTAAAGTCCCGCCCAAAATCATATTTCGTTCAAATAATAAGCCTGAGTATTAGCTCTTCTTCCCTGCGCGTCCATAACGTCGATACGGAAATACTCGTCGGTGTCCTTTATCTCAAAGACCGCCTCGTTCACATATCCGTCCATAGCGTTGACCGCCTTAGTTCTTCTTCCCTTTGTGGAATAGCTGATGCACTTTGCGTCTGAGCATTTAATATACACCTTGCCGTCCTCAACGTAAAGCTCGTCGATAACGGGTCCCATCGACGAGTAGAATTTACCCGAAAGCAAACCGTCAATAATAGAGGAATAGCTCAATTCGTCGGTGTTTACCATAACGAATGCGCCAAAAGAATCAAGCATTCTCTCCTCGGCTCTCGAATTGTGATTATCGTCACCGCAGGACACAAAAACGTGCTTTCCGTCACGGAGAAAATCGTCCACAACGTTGATGTCATAATCGTAAAGACCTCCAACACTGCAGGAATGGTTATAGACCTCAACGCCCCAAAGTCCCTCGTAATCGCAATAGTCGCCGTAGTTTTCAAGCGACCAACGGGGGTGGTTGTAGCAAACGAAATATCCGTGCTCGTTAGCGTTTTTGATAAGGTTATTGATTCCCTCAGCACCGTAGATTCTCGGCACGTCGCCGCCCTCGGGTTTGTTAAGTCCTGCAACGCCGGATTTTCCCGAATAATGATCGTAAACCGAGTTGTAGTCCACGCAATAATCGTTGCTCTGCTCCTTTGCATAGAAATTCAGGTGGCAGACCTTCATATTGAAATTCTTCAAGGTTGACTGCTCGGGAAACTGCTTAATTGCGTATTCGGTGCTGGTGATAGTTATAAAATCCTCATCATCAAGCTCGGGATGTGCCACAACAAACTCGTGGTCGGTTATAGCCAAAAAGCTATATCCCTGTTCCTTATAAAGCTTTTTAAGCTCCTCGGGGGTGTAGTGTCCGTCGGACAGATTACTGTGGCAATGCATATTGCCCTTATAGAATTTTTTTGTGGAATCAAGTAAATATTTTCTCATTTTATATACTTCCTTCTATGTATTTTCAAAGATTTTTCATGTGTGGAACTACGTCGCGAGAACGCGATGCGAGACGGTCGAGCACCACTATTTCAACCCCGCTTTCGCGGATAAAATAGAGGTCTGATTGCACTTTAGATGGCTTATTTACAGCGAACACCCACAAGCCAATGCCGTCGCAAATCATTTTTTTCTTTAAAAAATCGAGTATTTCATCATTTTTTTCACACCAACCGCTCTCATCGGGATCTATCTGGATACAAGTGGATGCGCCGACCTTACCGTTAAACTCATAGCGCTTATAGCCATACATTGCAAGCAGATCTGCGCTCTCGTCGATCGAATTGAGGCAAAACCCTTTTTTTACTAGGTCTTTTTCATCAATAGCAAGTCTTGCTATACCTTCCTCAAGCCAAGGGAGGTCACTTTTTTCAAATTTGGGAGCAAGGCAGGATTGAGTATCCAAGTAAACGCTGTATATCGCCATTTTTTCAAGCCAATCGTCCGATACGCCTGCCGCCACCGCCATATCGAAGATGATTCGACCGCAGGATGATGCTTTTTGCACCAGATTCAGCGCAAAGCTCGGCTCGGGCGGAGTTGTGTGATGATCTACGCAGGCTATGACGTCATTTTTATAAAAGGTGACGTGGTGGTCAACCAAAATAAGCTTTTCGGTATCTTTAAAACCCTCAAAGCTTATACCGTCAAGCACTCCAAGCTCGCGGCATATCCTCTCGGTCACGCCGTCGGGACGGGTGGCAAATTTAATATTCACCTCAATACCCAGGCGAGACAAAAGCTCGCGGAGCATAACTGCCGAGATAATACTGTCTGAGTCCGGCATATCATGTCCCGTTACAATGATTCTCTCCCCATTCTCCGCCGCGGCGAAAAGCGCACAAAGCTTCAAAATTTCATTTTTCAAATAATCCTTATTCATATTAAAACCTCAATATTGATGTAAAAATTATACTACTATTTTTAAAATTTGTCAACAAAAAACTCCGACGCAAAATCGTCGGAGTTTTAAAGTGAAAATTATTTTTTCTTAAGCTTGCCCACAACTCTGCCGCAGCATACTATCTCGTCGAAGTTTTTAAGCAGGATAGGCTCGTAGTCGGGGTTAAGGGAGATGAGTCTGTCGCCACCAAATTTTTTGAAGTATCCGTCGCCGTCGAGAATGAAAATTCCAAGCTCGCCATATTCAAGCGAATCTGTCTCCTCAACCAAAAGAACGTCGCCGTCACGATATTTTGGCTCCATACTGTTACCCTTTATACGAAGCGCAAAGGTTGCATCAGCCGTTTCGGGCGTATTGGGAATGTTTATCTCCACCGATTCGGTATCTGTGAGATAGACGCCGGTTCCGGCGGACACGGGAAGATCGTAGAGAGAGATTTTTCTTTTTGAGAGACCAATGGCATTCTTCATAGCCGCACCGCGAACAGATGCTCCGCCACGGATTAGCTGACCGCCAAAACGGCTATCCCCAGCAACCTCAACGCCTGTGCGCTCGGATTCTTTGGAAATGACCATACTGACAAGTTCTCGGCTATGAGAGTCGAGCTTGCGGTAGTTCTCTATCATGGTTATCTCTCGGTCTGTAAGTGTGTAGTTGTTTGTGTTCTCGGGAATTCCTGTAAGGATATAGTCTACCGAACACTCAAGCGCCGCACAAATGGCAACGATATTGGAAAGCTTGGGAGAATCGCTGATTCCTGCCAAAATTTTTGCAAGAGTGCCAAGCGGTATTCCCGTCATCTCCGAGAGCTGATCGTTGGTTATCTTTTTCTCGCTTTTTAACTGCTTGATCCTATCAATGTAAGTGTATTCCATATTCCGCGCCTTCCTTATATTTATATCTATCGTTTTGAGTTTAGCCTTTCCGCTTTCGGAAATCATTCGATAGTTTTTCTGTTTCTGGAATCATTATACCACATAAAATCCGTTTTGTAAAGAGGTTTTCGAAAATATTTTTCCGAAAATCGAAAAATTTTTCCGAAAATATTTCAAAAAGGGGTTGACAAGTTCCGTTTTTGGTGCTATAATAGGCTCACAAGAACAAAGATTCGACCGTTTTCGAGCAATCAAATTCCGAATTAAGAAAAACATCACCATATATGAATATCACCGAAAGGCAGGCAAAAATATGAACGCATACTATCAAAGAACGAACAGAACCGTAGTCGTTAACAACAGCAAGCCTCTTGAAATAAATATCGGCGACAAGCTCATTTCACTTATCTGCGCCATTATCTCCTTCTTCACTTCAACCGTAGCGGTGGCTATCGAAAAAACTACTATTTCCGCCGTTGGAATTATCGCATTTATCGGTATTATTGGAAGCATGGAGCTTGGAAGCATCTCTATACTTGTCGGCGTGGCTATCTGTGCTCTTATCTCTATCGTGGAATTTTTCATTCTTAAAAGCCTGATCAAAAAAGGTAAGGCTTCTTAAAACACGAGCGTGTATATCCTCACATAAACCGCTTAAGGGGCGCGGTCAATCCATCCTTCCGCATCCCAAGAGAGGTCTGTTCTCACCCATGAACAGACCTCTCTTTTCTATCGTTTCTTCAAGATCTCTGCCAGCGTCCCAGCAAAAATTTCACCGGTCGCGAGTGCCTCACTCGCATTATTTCCCCATGATCCTACGTCCACCTTGAGATAGTAGTATGCCATTTCGGCATTCAGCTTACTGTCCGTGAAAACAACCGGCATACAGAGCCGCTTTTCTCCCACGTTAAGCTTGTGACGCAAGGTTAGCGCGAGAGCAAGGGTTTCTCTTTCCAAAACTCCTTGACTGCTCACCGTCAATCGTATCTGCGCTGTACAGATCGCCGACTCGGTACGAAGGATTTTTCCGTTTACGTCAACCGCTTCGAGCCTATGCAGGTCGATAACATACTCGATCGACGGATATATTTTTAGCATATCGCGTATTGTTTCCGCCGCAGACGCGTATGCTCCGTCACCGTCATTTTCGTGTATCACCGTACAATGTACCGTGGGAATCCCCCTGCGGTTTAACTCATAAGCCACGCGTTCGCCTACTGCAACTACACTTTTCGTTAAGATATGTGACGGATCGTTCTCATTAAAATCAGAATAGCCCTCCTTGGTATGAGTGTGTAATATCAAGACCACAGGCTGCTCGCTATAAGAGTATCTGCCTCCTTGAAATCCCATCTCCAAAAGCCCCTCGGTGTCAGGCTGATGTTTGGAATAATTCACGATGTACCAGGCCCCTCTCTCTGCAAGGGAGAGATCGGACGATACGATTTTTGAAGCGCTATCCGACGTGTCGCTCTCATTATCGTCCGAGTAATCGGTGTCCTCATTCTCTTCTTCGCTTTCGGCGTCGGTCTCGCATTCAGACTCCAAGGCGCTATCATTTTCCTCGGTCGCCCCCTCCGTCTCGGCAGGCGGAATACCTGCTCCCTCATTCCAGTTATTACGGTTCGCAGAATTTCGCACAAGCTCTATCATTTCGTCAAACGCCCCGTTCGACGCACATATCCACAATACGATCGCCAAAGCGGCGCATATTCCCCACACCAGAGCTCGTTTGGAAAAAGAAAGCCTTCTCCGTCTCGGCCACCCCAACGCGAGTGCGTCGTCGTCAAATATTATACATTCCTTTTTGTAGTTTTGCTCCATAACAATCTCCTTGTTCTTATACCGGTCTTTTATACAAGTCTATTTCGGCAAGCATTCCAATATTCGCAAGTTTTACTTTACTTATTTACTTAAAGTTTACAATTTGTAAGGAGATTTTGATAGTTTTTTCCAAAAAAAAGATTTATAATATGAAATGTCTTTTGGACAAAGATAAATCCGTGTCAAAATGCACAAATCAAGTCTTTGACAACTGTGCATATTCACGATTATTTTTATTCAACACTAATGCTATTGATTAATTTGCAATTATATGATATAATTACAATATTATGAAGCAAAATTTGTTTTGTTAAGATTTTCTGACATACAAAGGAGGAACCCTATTATGACGAAGCGCATTATCGCTTTAACTCTTTGTCTTTTCACATTGGTCGCCGCTCTCGCAAGCTGCGCGGGAAGCATCGACCCCACCTCGGAATACAAGGGTGAGCAGATCACTATGTATCTCTCCGAGACAATATATGACTTTGACCCTGCCAGAGCATATAAGAACGAGGCTACCAAGTCTATCGTAAGTCTCCTTTTCGGAACTCTTTTCGTGCTTGACGAAAACGGTGAGGTTCAGCCCTCGCTTGCAAAGAGCTATTCCATCGAGGAAAAAGACGGCGAGTACTATATGCATATCACTATGGCAGATACTTACTGGTCCGACAACACCCCCATTACCGCAGATGACGTTGTATTTGCTTGGAAGAGATTGCTCAACCCCAACAATGCCTTTGAAGCGGCTTCTCTCCTCTTCGACATAAAGGGCGCGAGAGAGTACAGCAAAAACGAAATATCCAAGGATGACATCGGTATCACCGCTGATAAAAAGAGACTTACCATTCAGTTCGAAGGCAAGATCGACTACGATCAGTTCATCCTCAATCTTACAAGCTTGGCACTTGCTCCTCTCCGTGAGGATATGGTCGCAGGTGTAAAGAGCAACGACTGGGCGAAGAAGCCCGGCACCATGGTGTGCAGTGGTCCCTTCAAGCTTGCTCGTATTTCCTTCTCTACAAGCAAGACCTTCTACGACGATATCGACTACGATACCAAGATCCAGCTTGAAAGCAAGGATTTCGTATACGTTCCCGGAACCGAAATCAAGCAGTTCAGAGAGCAGTTTGTCAATAGCTTTGTTCTCGAAAGAAATGCTTACTATTTCAGAGACAGTAGCAAGGACGAAAAGCTTGACGTTTCTGTTACCCCTTACAGAATCATCGTTGACTGCGGTATGAGCGACGCTGATATCAAGGAAGCATATGAGAGTGGCACTATTCTTTACATAGGCGATATTCCCATGTCCCTCAGAGAGACATATAAGGATGCGGCAACCAAAAAGGATGCCCTCTCCACCAACACCGTTTATCTTAACCAGAATGCAGTAATAAACGGCGAACAGCTTTTTGCAAACGCGGCGGTAAGACAAGCGCTTTCAATGGTCATCGACAGAGAGGCTATTGCAGAAAAGCTGGTTTTCGCAGAGGCTGCTACCGGTCTCGTTCCTACCGGTGTGTTTGACACGGGATCTATCAAGAATCTTTTCCGTGACAATTCTTCTAACGATTTCAAGTATCTCAAGAAAGACATAGCTGCTGCTAAAAAGCTTCTTTCCGATGCGTCTATCGACCCCAGCAAGTACTCCTTCACCTTCACCTACGCAAAGTACGACGAGGTTCACGAGTACACCGCAACCGAGATCGCTAAGGCTTGGACAGAGCTTGGATTCAACGTTACCCTTAATCCCCGCGGAACTATCGCTAACAACGACTACTATAAGTTTACCGATTCTATTCCCGAGGACATTTGCGATGACCTCTATTATGAGGACCTCGTAAACGGATCGTTTGAAGTAATCCTGCTTGACGTAGTAGCTCCCTCGGCTGATCCCTTCTCCGTACTCGCACCCTTCGCAAAGGATTTCTCCGGTCAGATCATGGACATGTCCGATCCCCAGAATTATAAGGCTACTCCCCATGTAACCGGTTACGATTCTGAAGAGTACAACGGGCTGATCGAAAAGGTATACGCAGAGAAAACTATTGCAAACCGTTCCGAGAACCTGCACAAGGCAGAGGCTATCCTCATGGAGGATATGCCCGTTATTCCCGTAGTGTTCAACAAGAGCGCTTGCCTTGTCAATGACGGTCTCAATCTCAACAACACCACTCTTTGGTGGGAAAATGGCTCCAACTACTACGCACTTGACACCATCAGATGGATCTCTGTTGACGAGTATGATGCATATCTCGACACCTGCGAAGCATTCCTTGCAAGCAAGTACGAAACCTACAAGCTCGATCCCAATTCTTACTTCAACAGCTTTGAAAGATTTACTTGGGAAGAATTCAAGAACGAAAGCTCCAACTACTCGTATCTCTGGAAAGAATACGACTTAACCGAAAAATAATAAAAACAACCTACTCAACGCTCTGCCGACGTCGGCAGAGCGTTTTTTATCAAAAAACTTTTGCTTTTTATATAATAAATGTAGACAAACGCTCAAAAATATGTTATACTATAGAATGGATTTGTATGTGACATTAATATATAAATGAGAGGTGTACACGTTGAACATCTATACCCTTTCTCCAAGGTCATTTGCTTCAAATTGTTATATCCTTATTAATGACGGACACGCGGCGGTCATCGATCCCGGCGTGGATGCCGAAGAAATTCTGCGTCTTGTTGAAAATAAAGGTGCAACACTTGAAAGCATCATTTTGACCCATGGACATTTTGATCATATAACATCGCTGGACCATCTTCGAGATCTGACGGGTGCGCTCGCTTACATCCACCAGGATGACAATGAGATGCTCTCGGACGGAAAGAAGAACGCTCACTCGTTGTTCTTCGGTGATGATAAGAAGTGGCGTCCGGCAGAAAAATTACTCGAGGACGGCGACAAGATTACCCTTGGCGGTGAGACTATGAAAGTCATATCCACTCCGGGTCACTCAAAGGGTTCGATCTGTCTCCTTGGCGACTGTTTTCTGATTACCGGCGACACGCTTTTTGCAAACGGGTACGGTCGATTCGATCTTCACGGTGGCAATCCAAGCACGCTGGTAAGGTCTCTTAAATCTTTGCGTGAGCTTGATCAAGATCTTATCATCTACCCCGGTCACGGAGAATCTGCACGGCTTGGCTCTGCACTTGATAATTTAATTTATTTTTAATTTATTGCATAAGGAAGGATAAAAATATGGATTATAATCGTTTAGCGGAATTGCTTTTTCCTCACATTCAGGAAACTCCTGCCGATATTGAGGCAAGATACCCCTCGAGAAATCTCCCCGAGGGCGCAAAGGTGACCAGATTTGCTCCCAGCCCCACAGGATTCGTTCACTTTGGCGGACTCTTCCCCTCCACCGTTGGCGAGAGACTGGCACATCAGTCGGGCGGTGTTTTCTACCTCAGAATTGAGGATACCGATGCAAAGCGTGAGGTCGAGGGCGCGGCAGAGGGACTTATCAAGACCCTTGCAAAATACGGAATCAACTTCGACGAGGGTGCGATCCTCGACGAAAACGGAAATATAGCAGACAAGGGAGCATACGGCCCCTACAAGCAGAGCCAGAGAGGCCCTATCTATCAGACCTATGCAAAGCAGATGGTTCGCGAGGGCAAGGCTTACCCCTGCTTCACAACAGAAGAGGAGCTTGACGAATTACAGGCAGTAAACAAGAAGGAAGAGATCAAGAACACCGACTGGCAGGCAGAGGCAGAGGCAAAAAAAGCCGCTATGCTTGCAGGCCGCAAGTTCACTATGGAAGAGGTTGAGGCACATCTTGCGGCAGGTCACCCCTTCGTGCTTCGTATGCTCGCAAACGGTGACCCCGAAAAGAAGACCAAGTTCACCGACCTTGTAAAGGGCAACCTTGAAATTCCCGAAAATGACGAGGACTTCGTGCTTCTCAAGTCCGACGGAATCCCCACCTACCACTTTGCTCATGCAGTTGACGATCATCTTATGGGCACGACCCACGTTATCCGCGGTGAGGAATGGCTCCCCAGCCTCGCAAAACACATTCAGCTTTTCTCCGCTCTTGGCTTTAAACTTCCCAAGTATCTCCACATCGCCCAGATCATGCGACTTGACGAGGAAGGCAACAAGAAGAAGCTCTCCAAGAGAGATATGGGCGCGAATATGGACGACTACACCCGTATGGGTTATTGCCCCGAGCCAGTTTGCGAGTACATCATGACTCTTCTTAACTCCAACTACGAGGAGTGGCACATGCAGAACGCAGACAAGCCTTACACCGACTTCCCCTTTA
>JAZUAS010000077.1:0-8735 GCA_045638125.1 Eubacteriales bacterium
CGTCTTGACATTGACGGCGTAATGTGGTATGATTTTGTTAGGCTATAATACGCTTGCGAGGTGTACTGAAAGCCTTGGTCACTGTGGAGTTGCAGCTCTGCGGTGACCTTTTCCTTTCTTTTAGCTGCTCTGATTGTGGAAAGAACGAGATTGATATTTTGTTCAGTACCCGTTTTGTATGCAACGATACTATTGTCATAGAGGTCGTGAATAACAGAAAGGTACAGTACGCCTTGTCCTGTCTTGATGTATGAAATATCTGTCACCCATTTTTGATTGGGACGTTCCGCATGAAAATCTCTGTTGAGCAAATTAGGATATCTGTGCAGATGCTCACCGTAATTACGGTATTTCTTGCGGCGAACCACGGAAAGCAGATTGTATTTCTGCATTACACGAAGCACTGTCTTAGGATTCTTATGGATTCCTTGTCTTTCAAGCCATATATGCACTCTACGGTAGCCATAGGTGCTATGGCTGCGTTCCTGACATTCTCGAATCTTCTCAGCAAGCGGCAGATCCCATGCAGGGACATCCATTCTCTTGACATAGTCATAGTAGCCACTTCTCGATACCTCAAAGAACCGGCACATCTCACTGATTGAATATTTGTCCTTGTGACGATAGATCACCATATATTTTACACTTATCCTCACTTCCTTTCTGTGAGCGAGAGAAAATCCCGCATCAGCTCATTTTCCATCTCTAACTGCTTTATCCGCGCATCCTTCCGAGCAAGCTTGTAGCGAAGATCGGCAAGTTTGTCTTCTTCCGTTACCGCGCAATCCTTCGCAGGTCTGCCTTTCTTCTTAATGGCCATCCCTGCGGCTATCTTGCGTTGCTTTTCGTTGTGACGAGAGATGAAATTATGTATTTGTTCTTTGCTAAAGCCCAACTTGGCTCCTATTTCTGCTCTTGTTTTTCCTTCTGCTTTCAAGCGTAGTATCTCTTCTGCATATTGTTCTATATGACGGTATGCTCTGGACATAAAAATCCCTCCTATGGTAGATATATCTATTCTACCACAGGAGGGTGTTTTTTTCAATTGTGCGTTTTTAACGGACTTGTGCAGACATTAAAATCTGTCGGGGTTAATTATTTGTTTTCTGCGGATCAATTTTTTCTTATCCGTAGGGGCGTTCTTTGAACGCCCGTGGGTATGTCAATATTTTATGATTTCTCCGCTAAGTACATCACGCTTTATGCTCAATGCTTTTTTATTTTTACTGTAAATCAATATTGACCTTTGCAAGCCTCTTTTTCTTTTCCTTGTAGTCGGGAACGAAACGAGAAAGCTCCGAGTAAAAGCTTTTTGAGTGGTCTTGGTGAATAAAGTGGGTGAATTCGTGGTACACCACATATTCAATACAATCGACGGGGGCATGGACGAGAGCGTAATTGAACGTAAGTATATTTTTCGTTGAATTACAGCTGCCCCAACGGCTTTTCATGTGTCTGAATTTAAGCTCGGGCATATGTGGGACGTATTTTGCAAAGCTTGGATGTACGTCGGCGCAAAGGCTCTCTATCATTTCTCGGCATAGCTCGTCAAGGTGCTTTTGCAAAAGTCTTTTCTTCAAGTCGATGTCCTCGGTGTCCTTTACGGTAAGGATTAGCCTGCCCTCTTTCGTTGCAACGTGGTTTTTGTTTCCTTGACGAATAGAGAGTGGAATAAGATCGTCAAATATAGTAATCGTTTCACCGCCATTCAACACGGCAAAGATTTTTGAAGCAGGGGACGGCAGATCTTCGTATTTTTTCAGAGCAGAGAGGATAAAATCAGACTTTTCGATAAGTATTCTGTCTATATTCTCTTGTGATACTCTCATCGGTGCCGAAACGTGAACGGTAAGATCGCGTTTTATTCGAATGTTGACATTCTTGACCTTCTTTTTTTGAAGATCATATTCAATCGATCTGCCGGATAAAATGATAGATTTTGTCATTGTGATCATGAAGCTTTATTTGCTTGTTTCTGCAATAAATTCGTCGATCTTGTCGGCGATGATCTGAAGGCTCTTTCTCCAGAATTCGGGCTCGGTGAGGTCTATTCCTGCAATAAGGGCAACGTTTTCAACGCTCTCAACGGTGGTTGCCTTGAGAAGAGCGCGGTATTTAGGAAGGAATGCCTCTCCCTCCTCCAAATACTTTGCGTATAGACCGCGAGAGAAAAGACCACCAAAGGCATAGGGGAAGTTGTAGTAGCTGAGTCCTGCGCTGAAATAGTGGCTCTTACAGCACCACATATAGGGATGTAGAGTGCTTTCATCAAGTCCTTCGCCGTAGGCTTCCTTCTGGGCGTTAGTCATGATCTCCTCGAGATCCTTGGCGAATAGGAAGGTGTTCTTTCTGCGTCTGATAACCTCGTCCTCGAAAAGAAAACGGGAGTAGATGTCTACGATGATCTGTGTGCAATCCTGAAGCTGGCTTTCGATAAGTTGTATCTTTTCCGCACCCTCGGATTTTGCGATGGCGTCGTTTACGATAATAAGCTCGTTGAAGTTGGATGCGGTCTCCGCTACGGGCATTGTGTAACCGGTGTTGAGAGGACGGTGATCCTGGATCATCATTCCGTGATAAGCGTGACCAAGCTCATGCGCGAGAGTCACAACAGAGCCGAAGCTGCCCGAGAAGTTAGTAAGCACGCGGCTCTGCTTGAGGAAGGGAAGATTGGAGCAGAATGCGCCGCCAACCTTACCTGCTCTGGGATAGAAGTCTATCCAATTGTTCTTGAATGCCTCGTCAACCATTTCTGCCATGTCGGGAGCGAAGCTTTCAAAATGCTCTACGAGATAAGCGTGAGCCTCCTCGGCGGTAAAGGTCTTGCCGCCTGCCTTGCCCATGGGAGTATAAAGCTCGTACCAGGGCAGACCGTTCTCAAATCCCAAGAGCTTTGCCTTGTGGCGGAGATACTGACGGAATTTGGGCATGTATTCGCGCATTGCCTCAAGCATAGCGTCGAGGGTCTCCTTCTTCATTCTGGAGTGCTCAAGGGTCATAGCAAGGGGATTTTCGTATCCGCGAAGCTCGGCTTCGGTGTTGACCTGCGCCTTTATGCTGTTAAGAGCAAATGCGATGGGGTCTTTGATCTTTCTGTAGCAGGCAAGCTCTGCCTCAAATGCAGATTTTCTCACCTCGGGGTCATCGCTCTCCGCCATTCCGCGGATTGCCGAGAGGGTGGTTTTTTCGCCCTTGTAGTCAACCTCGACAGTTGCGGTAAGGTAGGAGAAGAGATCACCCCAAGCGCGGCCGCCCGAAAGATTAAGGCGTGCGAAAACATCCTCTGCTTCGTCACTCATATTGTGTGCAACCGACGCCTTGACCTCGCTGAAATAGAACTTATACTGTGCAAGTATCTCGTCGGAGGAGAGAACCTCGTCAAGATTTTCGATCTTGCCCACGTATTTTTCAAAGATTACGTTTTCCTTTGCGGTGCTTGCCATAAGAGCCTGGATCTTGGTCATAATACCCGAGACCTCCTTGTCGGTGCTGTTTGCCGAGCGACGAAGACTGCAATATCCTGCGATCTTGCGCACGAGGACCGCGGTGGACTCCTTGAGATCGATTATCTCACGGAGAGATCTTGCCGTATTGTCATAATTTAGAGCTGCAACAATACCTTTGTATGTGGCAACGTTTTTCTCAAGCGCGGCAATGTCCTCGGAAAGTGCGGGATCGTCGATTCCCTTGTAAAATATTTCAAGTGACCATTCGTTATACATTTTGGGTTCTCCTTAACACATAAAATTAATATAATATTATTATAAAGGTGTTTTGGCGATTTGTCAAGAAAAAATGCCTCGGACACTGTCCGAGGCATTAATTTTTGCTTATTATTTGTCGAGCTTCTTGTCAACCGCTCTGTGGATGATCTTTACGATCTCAACAACGGGAATGATAAGAATTGCAAGACCGAATGCGATTCCGTACTCTGCAAGGTCAAGCTGAGCAAGCTCGAATGCATTTGCAAGGAAGGGAACCTCGATTACCACGGTGGTGAGGATGAAGGAGAGCACTGCTGCACCCCAGAGCCAGAAGTTTTGCTTCTTCATAGTGAAGATAGAGCCGTGCAGGCTTCTCATGTTGAACGCGTGGCAGATCTCGCAGAGCGAGAGAGTAAGGAATGCCATGCTGGTACCAACCTGTGCGCCGTATGCATCAAGAGCCTCTCCGACAAGACCTGCCGCATGAGGATCGGAAGCAACCAATACGTAACGACCGATAAGGTAGGAAGCCATTGTGATGAGAGTTACAAGAACACCCTGGTATGCAACTGCAAAGCCAAGACCGCCTGCAAAGATACCTTCCTTAGAGTCACGGGGCTTGCGCCTCATGATATCGGATTCGGGAGCCTCCATACCGAGAGCAAGTGCAGGGAAGCAGTCGGTAATAAGGTTGATCCAGAGAAGGTGTACGGGAGCAAAGATGGTAAATCCGAAGAGAGTTGCGAAGAAGATTGTAAGAACCTCGGAGAGGTTGGATGCCAGCAGGAACTGAATAGCCTTACGGATATTGTCGTAAATTCTACGTCCTTCGCCAACAGCCGCAACGATGGTTGCGAAGTTGTCGTCTGCAAGGATCATATCTGCAACGTTCTTGGTAACGTCGGTACCGGTAATACCCATACCAACGCCAATGTCTGCATTCTTGATGGAGGGAGCGTCGTTAACGCCGTCACCGGTCATTGCGGTAACCATGCCCTTCTTTCTCCAAGCATTGACGATTCTGGTCTTGTGCTCGGGCTGAACGCGTGCGTAAACGCTGTATTTTTCAACTGCGGTCTCAAACTCCTCGTCGGAGATCTCGTTAAGCTCAGCGCCGGTAATAGCCTGGGAAGCATCGGAAATAATTCCAAGCTCGCTTGCTATTGCAACTGCGGTGTCTTTGTGGTCACCGGTAATCATGATGGGACGGATACCTGCGCTTCTGCACTCGTCGATAGCCGCCTTAACCTCGGGACGAACAGGGTCGATCATACCAACCAGACCAACGAAACAAAGGTCACACTCAACAGTCGCGGGCTCATAAGCCTCGGGAAGAGCGGTAAGATCCTTCTTCGCTGCTGCAAGAACTCTGAGAGCCTTATCAGCCATAGCCTTATTGGATGCAAGGATATTTGCTCTGATAGCGTCGGTCATATCAACGATCTGACCGCCAACGAGAGCCTTTGTGCACTTCTTGAGAAGCTCATCGGGAGCACCCTTGGTGAACTGAATGAGGGTTCCATCCTCGGTCTTGTGGATGGTGGACATCATCTTTCTGCCGGAGTCGAAGGGAACCTCGCCAACTCTTTCGAACTTAACCTTTTCGATGTTCTTGGAAAGACCAAGCTTTTCAGCGTAGTTTACAAGAGCTGCCTCGGTAGGTTCACCGACTGCAGTGCCTGCCTCGGTATCGAACTCCGCGTCGGAGCAGAGAGACATAGCGTTTGCAAGAAGAGCCTCGTCGTCACCGTAGTGGTCAACAACGGTCATCTTGTTCTGGGTAAGAGTACCGGTCTTGTCGGAGCAGATGATCTGTGTGCATCCGAGGGTCTCAACTGCGGTAAGCTTACGAATAATTGCGTTACGCTTGGACATATTGGTAACGCCGATAGAAAGAACGATAGTAACAACGGTTGCAAGTCCCTCGGGGATAGCCGCAACTGCAAGAGAGATAGCTATCATGAAGGAGTTGAGGATAGGCTCAAAGCCGATACCGTCACGAATAAGCTGGACGCCGAAGATAACGACGCATATACCGATAACGAGGTAGGTAAGGATCTTGGAAAGACCTGCGAGCTTGATCTGAAGGGGAGTCTTGCCCTCTTCTGCCTGAGCAAGCGCGTCTGCGATCTTACCCATTTCGGTATCCATACCGGTAGCAACAACTACTGCCTTGCCGCGTCCGTAAACAACTACGGAGCCCATAAATACCATGTTCTTGCGGTCGCCGAGAGCAACGTCGCCGTTCTCTCCTGCGGTGAGGACATCTTCCTTCTTGTCAACGGGAACGGATTCACCGGTAAGTGCCGCTTCCTCTATTTTCATAGAAGCGCACTCGATGATACGAGCGTCTGCGGGAACTGCGTCACCTGCTTCAAGAACGATAATATCACCAACTACCAGATCTTCACTGGGGATGCTGATGAGCTTGCCGTCACGAATGACCTTACTCTGTGCCTTGGACATTTCCTGAAGTGCTTCGATAGCCTTTTCGGCCTTGCTCTCTTGGAAAACTCCGAGGATGGCGTTGATAAGAACTACCGCCATAATGATAACTACGTCAGCGGGAAATTCCCAATGACCACTGGATACGCCGTTGTAGATCTCAACGCCTGCGGAAATACCTGCCGCCACCAGAAGAATGATGGTCATAGGCTCTGCTAACTGCTTAAAGAAACGAACGATGAGGGATTCTTTCTTGCCCTCAGCAAGCTTGTTTTTGCCGTTTTTCTCGAGTCTGGATGCGGCTTCAGCGGCGGTAAGACCGCCCTGTGAGGATGCAACCTCTTCGATAACCTCGGCAGAGGATCTGAGATACTCTTTCATGTTTGTCGAAAACTCCTTTTTTGATTTTTTTGTTTTCGCGGAGGTCTTTTTAGTGAAAAAAAGACCTATCCGCCCATGCAGATAAGTCTCATCATTTGAAATAAAGCCATGGAGAAAAATTCACCTGTGATGTTGACTTTACCACGCTTTCGCGCTGATTACTCCCTTATACTTGATTATTTTACCAAAAAAACGCGCGCTTGTCAATAGAATTGAAGAATTTTCTGCTCATTTCAAGGAGATTTTTGCCAAAAATCAGAAGAAATATTTGTGCAAAATTCAGAAAAAGAGAATTTTTTGCATCTAAATCGTAAATAAACGGTTAACAAGACCGCTTTTCCCTTGACATTTGCGATGCATTATGGTATTATGGACAAAATAATTTCGAAAGGAACGGTATTTTACGATGGATGACGGCGATAGTACGGACACTACTTGTATGTGTAATGTAACTGTTGTACGTGTTTTTCATTATATCTCATAAATCGTGCGGCATAGCCTAAGCGCTTTTCTCTGAAATGATAGGAGAGGGCAGATGGGTCTATGCTTTTTTGCGTTTTTGAAATTTTTGAAAAATCATTGAGTATTATTGTAAAAAGAAAACGGAGACATTACCATGGAACCCTACATAGTGCCTATATTATTACAGGTTGTTCTTATTGCGTTAAACGCTATATTTGCAAGTGCCGAAGCGGCATTTCTGTCGATAAATTCGGCAAGAATTGAAAAGATCGTCGAAGAAGGCGACAAAAAGACGAGAAAAAAGGCTAAAAAGCTTCAGAAGCTTACCAAGGACTCGTCAAAGTTTTTATCAACTATACAAGTAGCTATTACCCTGGCGGGATTTTTGGGTTCTGCGTTTGCGGCTGACAGCTTTTCCGAGCCCCTTTCGCAGCTTATCGTCAAGATTCCCGTAATTGCTAACGCGGGCATAGAATGGATGCAGATAGAGCCTGTATGCGTAGTTCTTATTACGCTTATACTCTCGTTCTTCAGTATCGTGTGCGGCGAGCTCGTTCCCAAGAAGATCGCTATGAAGAATGCTGAAAAGCTTTCTCTTGCGCTCTCGGGATTCATTCGCTTTATGTCTGTGATCTTTGCGCCTATCGTTTGGGTGCTTACCATTACTACAAACGGCATTCTTCGTATGTTCGGAGTCAATCCCAACGAGGAAGAGGAAGCGGCAAGCGAGGAAGAGATCAGAATCATGCTTGATACCTCCAGCGAGGCGGGAGCTATCGACAGTATGGAAAATGAGATGATACAGAATATCTTTGAGTTTGACGATATTCTTATCTCCGAGGTCTGTACTCACCGTCGCGACGTGGCTATGCTCTATCGCGAGGATACACTTGATGAGTGGAGAGAGAAGATAGTGCAGTCGAGACACGGACTTTACCCCATCTGCGGTGAAGGCCCCGACGATATCGTTGGCGTGCTTAATATCAGAAAGTTCTTCAGAGCAGATTGCAAGACCATTGAGGAAGCAATTGCAAAGGCAAGTGAAAAGCCCTATTTCGTGCCCGAAAACATGAAGGCGGACGTTCTCTTTACCAACATGAAGGAAACCAGAAACTATTTCGCCATCGTTGTAGACGAATACGGCGGAACAAGCGGTGTTATCACCATTCACGACCTGCTTGAATTGCTTGTTGGTGATATGGGCGATAAGGAAGATATCGTAGTTGAGGAGATCGTGTGCCTCAACGAGGAAGAAGCACAGTGGAAGATACTTGGCTCTGCATCCCTTGAAAAGGTTGCGGAAGCACTTGACGTTACCTTTGAGACCGAGGATTGCGATACCTTTGGCGGATATATTCTCGGACTTCTCGGTGAGATTCCCGACGACGGTGCCCAGCTTGATCTTGAAACCGACGAGCTTAATATCAAGGTAGAATCGGTTGCCGACCACAGAATCGAAGAAACAATCGTCATCGTTAAGCCCAGACCCGTAGACGAGGATGACGAGGACTACGATGAGGATGAGGACGAAGACGGCGAAAAGAAGAAGAAACGCAAGAATAAGGATAAGGACGAGGATGAAACCGAATCTGAATCCGAGGAAAAGACTAATTCTGATACTTCTGTTGCGGAAGAACAATAAAAAAATAGTAAAAACGGCGGTGCAGATTGCATCGCCGTAAAATTTTATTCTCTTTTTGAAAGTTTTTGAAAAGAGTGGGGGAGCGCGAGGGGGAGAGGAAA